>NZ_JBMIQH010000005.1:0-371917 GCF_056155635.1 Paraburkholderia sp. BR10141
GCAACCCGGGAGGCTCGGTGCTAAAAACCCCCTCCAGATAGATATAAAGGACTGCGAAACAACCACACCCAGAACCAACCTCAACCCCGACATCTGTATTTAGCCTTCTGGCTCATTAGTGATGTCCGATTCCTGCCCTGGTTGAGGCGCACGCTCGCGTGAGGCGTCGACCAGGGGCAAACCATGAACGGACGTGAGCTGATCACGGCAAGCATGCACGAACTCGAGCGGGTCAAGGTCATCGAGGCGGTCGTTGAAGGCCGCCTGCGGTGTTTTCAGGCGGCTGAGCGGCTGCAGCTCGGTGAACGGCAGATCAGCCGGCTGTGCCGGCGCTATGAGGCTTGTGGCCCGGCGGGCCTGGTGTCGGCCAGACGTGGGCGGCCCGGCAACCGGGAGCTGCCTGTTGACCTGCGTGCCCGGGCCGTGGCGCTGGTACGTGAGTATTACGCCGATTTCGGGCCGACGCTGGCGTGCGAGAAGCTGCGCGAGTGTCACGGCATCCGGCTGGCGAAGGAGACGGTACGTCGATGGATGCGCGACGCGGGGCTATGGATACCGCGCGCGCAGCGTCCGCCGAAGGTCTACCAGCCGCGCGCACGGCGGGCGTGCCTGGGTGAGCTCATCCAGATCGACGGCAGCGACCACCGCTGGTTCGAGGAACGCGCCGCGGCCTGCACGCTGCTGGTGTACGTGGACGATGCGACCAGCCGCCTGATGCACCTGCACTTTACGGCCACGGAGTCGACCTTCAGCTACTTCGAGGCGACGCGGACGTATCTGGAGCGTCATGGCAAGCCGGTGGCGCTGTACAGCGACAAGGCCAGCGTGTTCCGCAGCCTGGGCGCGGGCAAGACCGGGCGCAGCGTGACGCACTTTGGACGGGCGATGTACGAGCTGAACATCGACACGTTCTGCGCCAACAGCAGCCCGGCCAGGGGGCGCGTGGAGCGCGCGCACCTGACCCTGCAGGATCGCCTGGTGAAGGAGTTGCGGCTGCGCGGCATCAGTACCGTCGCGGGCGCCAACGCGTATGCGCCGGCCTTCATGGCGGCCTACAACGCACGCTTCGCGAAGCCGCCGGGGAGCCCGTACGACGCACACCGGCCACTGCGCGCCGACGAGGATCTGGACGCCCTGCTCACCTGGCGCGAAGCGCGACGCGTGACGAAGTCGCTGACGGTGCAGTACGACCGCGTGATGTACCTGCTGGACGACACGCCGCAGAACCGCAAGCTGGTGCACCGCTACATCGAGGTGTGGGAGTACCCGGACGGGCGTATCGAGCTGCGGGCCGACGCTCGTGTGCTGCCATACCGCGAGTATGACCGGCTCAGCGAGGTGGATCAGGGCGCGGTCATTGAGCACAAGCGGCTGACCCACGCGCTGCAGGTGGCGCAGGCGCTGCAGGCGCAGCGCGATGGCCGGCGGGCCTCGGGCTCGCCCTCACGCACGAACCGCGGCATCGAGGTACGCAGGGCCGAACGTGTTCCGGGCACGAAGAAGTCGCGCGAGTTCACGCAAGCGGACATGAACGCAGCAATCGTGGCCGTGACGCAACGTAAAACGCCAACCATCCAGTCCGGTAAACCAGGCAAGCGGTCTGCAACAGTTCGCTGAACGAACTTAAGTGCCCTGCTGCTTCACACCTGCCCCTTCAACACGCTGGAGGCTTGACACCAGAAAGACAGAAAACCCTTTAAAAACCGGACATTTCTTATATGGTCGCCTCCCGCCTTAACGGGCCGTCCGGCGCGCGCACGCCGACTCACTGCCCCTGTTGTTGAGCCGCCTGTTCGATCAACGCGGCCACTTCCTTCGGATGCGACTCATAAACCGAATGGCTGGCGCCATCGATTTCCACCGTCTGTGCATGAGCGCGCTTCGCGTACATGCGTTCGAGGTCCGGGTTGATGATCCTGTCCGCCTTCGCAACCAGGTAGAACGTAGGCTTGATCTTCCATGCCGGATCCGGGATTTCCGACGCGAATACACCTGCCGCGGTCGGCATTTGCTCATGCGCCTCGAATTCAGCCTGCGCAATCGGAAGATCGGCTGCGAAATCGCGCGGATAGTCGGCGGGATTCAGGTACAGATAGTCGTCGGCTGTCTTCACGATGTCCTCATGGGGCGTCGCATTCGGATAACGCTTGCCATTCGAGACTTCAGTCTCGCCGACATCGAGCGCATGCGCGGCAATGTAGACGAGCGACTTCACATGTTCGTCGTTGCCCGCCTCCGTGATGATCGCGCCGCCGTAGCTATGGCCGACGAGCACGCACGGTCCATCCAGGCTATCGATGACGCGCTTCGTCGCCGTCATGTCGTCCTTGAATGACGTCAGCGGCTCTTGCACGAGCGTCACGTTGTAGCCGTCCTTCGTGAGAATGTCGTACACCGGACGCCATCCGGCGCCACCCACAAACGCGCCATGCACGAGGACGACGTTCTTGATGGGCGCGGCCTGCGCTGTCGTCGCGGCACCGGCAACCAGGCAAAGCGCCGCTGCAGCATGAGCAACGGCAGAACGGAAGGAAGGGAAAGACATGGCAGCTCCTTGGAATGACGCGGTGTGAACGAATCGATTGACAACACGGCCAGTCTAAAAAGCTGCCTCGAACGAGAGGGTTACCCGGTCATTACGAAATAATGACGTGCCCGCGCCGGGCCATCCAATCAAAGGGACGGATGATTCGTTATTTTCTTGTAATCACCGGGTAACCTTGGCGACCGAAGCGCCTACCTACACTGCAACCACGCAGTAACGCCTTGCCCCGCTTAGCCATGTTTCAAGTCGCTCGGTCCTAAGCCTGTCTTCGCGTCTATGCACAGTCGATGCTGCGGCTTTCCTTCCCGACTCATCCGCTCTGCGGATATATAGGAGTATTGATCATGTCCAGGCTTCTTCTCAGCATTCTCGTCGCGGCTTCTGCGGTCGCCGTCCCGGCATATAGCTTCGCGCAGTCCACTCAACCGCTGACCCGCGCTGAAGTGCGTGCGGATCTCGTACGTGTCGAGCAGGCCGGATACAGCCCGGGCCGCGGCGACGACATCGACTATCCGGCCGACATTCAGGCAGCCGAGGCCAAGATCGCAGCGGCACAATACGCGCAAGCTTCGGTGCAACGCGATATGGGTGGGGTATCGATGGCGGGCAGCTCGGCCGCGGGTTCTCGTTCGCATACGCCCGCACCGACCACCTGTGTGGGCCCGGCCAGCTTCTGCATGACGTATTTCGGCAGCTGAACCCCGGCGCAGCGTATTTAGTGGCCCTACCTACTGAGACGGCTCTCCTACCATGGACGGCGAGCCGATCTCGCCCGTTGCCAGCGCAAGCGTCGCAGCGGCAGAAAGCGCGGCGCTGTAGCTGTCGGCATACGCGTTCTGCGCGGCGAGCAGCTGATTCTGCGTGAGGAGCGCGTCGGTGATGGTGCCGACGCCGTGCCGGTACGCGGTGAACGCCGCGTCGTAAGTCGTCTGCGCGGCCTCGACCAGTGCCTTCGCGGCGTCGTTCGACGCGAGGCTCGTCGAAAGCCCGTTCTGCGCGGCAACGATCTGCCGGACGGCTTCTTGCCTCGTATGGGTCAACTGCGCGGACGCACTGTCTGCATCGTTGCGCGCCTGCATCAGCACGGCGGAGCGCAAGCCGCCGTCGTATAGCGGAATCGTCACGCCGAGGAATATGCTGCCGCTGCGGCGGCTGCCGTTCAGGTTCACCGTCGCCGCCTGATCGCCGACCGGGGGAATCGCCGTGATCGACGTCGTGCCGGTGCCATACGCGGCCGCGGCGGAGAGAAATATCCTCGGCATGAAGGCGGATTCGGCCGCGCGGATCTTCGCCTGGTTGGCCTGTTCCAGCGCATAGGCGCCCTGCACGTCCGGCCGCCGCGCAATCGCATCGGTCACGATTTCATCGACGCTCTGGTGCAGCGCCGGCGTGAGCATACGCGCCGGCAATGGGGCGATCAGCGGTTTCGACAACGGCGAGATGCCGAGCGCCGAGACGAGGCTCAGATAGCTGTCACTCAACGCGCCGTCCGCCTGCACCTTAAGGAGATTGGCCTGGGCGCGGTTCTGCGTGGCCTGTGCAACCTCGACGACTGTGCCCACGCCCTGCTTTCGCCGTGCGCGCGCGGCGCTGAGAATGCCGTCCGCGTTGTCGAGCGCCTGCTGCGCGGTATGCTCCCGCGCGCTCGCGGCTGCGTACGCGTAGTACGCGATGCTCACGTCGTGGATCACGTGCTGGTGAACGGACGTGAAGGCGACGTTCGCCGCCACGGAAAGCTGTTTGGCCGCATCGACGCGCGCACGACGGCCGCCGAAGTCGAATAGTAGCCATTGCAGCGAGAGTACCGAAACCGTGCCGTGAATATTCGAGTTGGTCGATGTGGTGCCGAGCAGCGGCGTCGATGCGGCGCCGCTCGCCGCCTGGTATCCGCCCATGGCGGTCGCGGTGAGCTGCGGCAAGTAGGTGGTCTTCGCGATGCCCGCCGCGAGCGCCGCATTGCGCGCGTCGTTCCAGGCGATGCGCGTGAGCGGGTTCGTCGACTCCGCTAGATCGATCAGCTCGGGCAGCGTGTACGCGTGGTTCGCATCGAGCGCCGCCGCGGGTTCGATCGAAGCGAGCGCGGCGCTGCGCGGCAACGTGTAGCCCGCCTGCGTCGCCTCGCTGGCGCTGCGCGGCGGCCCGGGCACGATGTTGCCGCCGGCGTCCGTCTGCGGCTGCCAGGGGCGGTCCGGCGCCGCAGGTGCGAGATCGATCGACGACGTCGCACAACCCTCGAGTCCCGATATAGCCAATGCGGCAGCCAGCGTGGCGGCCAATACCATGAGCCGGGGCGTCGGTTCAGGGGCGCGCATCGGTCGTCGTCTCCGTGGCCGAAGCTGGGCGCGTGATCTCGGCGATCTGTCCGAACCGCCTGGCGATGACGCTTTGGAGCGCATCGAGTGCGGGGTCGGCCGTGCGGTCCTCCGTGGCCCCGATGTCTCGCGTCTGCATGTCGGCGGCAGGCTGTGCGGCTTGCCCGTGCGTGTCGTCGCCGGCAGCGAGGCGCTCGGCGATCTCACCCAGCCGCGACGCGCCCGCGCGCCCTGCCGCCAGGACCAGCGGCGCCTCCAGCGCCTCGATTTCCGCAAGCGCACGCCGCCGGCTCGCCACCCACTCCGGCTCGGGACGCACCCACGAAGGCTCGTAATGGATCAGCCCGATATCCTGGCGCAGTCCGCCGTACTGGGCGAGCGCGCCTGCCGCGAGCGCGCTGCGCGTGCGGGCGTCCGCCGCACGCGCGATGCGGCTCCATTGCGCCACGAGCGCCTTGAACGTCGCGTCGATCCGGCTGGCGATGCTCACCGGCCAGACGCGCGTGAAGACCAGATAGATCACGACGTTGCCGATCAGGATGCCGATCACGCGGTCGCGCGCGAGCGTCAGGTCGAACGCGGGCGCCGCGCCCTGGATCACGCACAGGAAGAAGGCGAACGCGATCTGCATGCCCGCGTAGGCGATCCGGGCGGAACCCATCGCCACCCACGCGGCCAGCCAGGCGCCCGCGAACACCAGCGCCATCAGTTCGCCCACCGAGGTCAAACGCGGCGTGACGAACACGATCGCCGCCGTGCCGAGCAACGCGCCGACGAGACAGCCCGCAATGCGCAAGGTCAGCTTCTCCACGGTTTCGGCCGTGGTGCTGAGCGACACCATATAGCAGGTGATGAAGCACGTATGAATGCCCTGCCAGTCGAGTTGCTGGTACAGCACGTAGCAGAACATCGCCGCCGCGGTAGTCTTCAGCGCGTAACGGACGTGATCGGGGTTCGAGAAGGCATCGGCGTCGAAAAAGCCGCTGCGTGCAGGAGGGTCGGCGGTTTTTTCGGAAGCCGGAACAGGCGCGGCGGCGCCTTCCGCAGGCGGCACCGCGAAGCCCTCCAGCGCAGCGCGCAGGTCGGCAAGCACGAGCGCCGGTAGCGCGGCTCCCTCGGGCAGGTGAGGCATATCGAGCTTGACATCCACGGGATAGCCGCCCGCCTCCAGCATCGCGGCCATCTGCGTCATCGTTGCGGCAAGCTGTGCCGCACACGCGTCGGGCAGGCGCGCGCCGGACTCGCTCGCCGCAAAATCCGTCGCGACCAGGATCGCCGTGGTGGACGCCGCCGCCTGGCGCAGCGCCGCGCCGTCGGCCGGCGTCAACGTGCCTTCGAGCATCGAGAGCTTCAGCCACGTGAGGATCTGGTGATCGCCCTCGCGCATGCACGCTTCGAACGCGGCGCGCTCCTCGTCGCTCGCCGTGCCCGTGAGGCGGTGCGCAGCGAGCCTCAGGCGCCGCGCAAGCTGCGCGGTAGCAAGCCGGCGCGGCGACGGTGCGATCACGAGATTCACGACGATCGCCACGCCGATCGGAATCGCAACCATCAGCCATGCGTACATCAGGCCGCGCGTTGCCGCTTCGCCAAGCGGCGCGAGGCCGAGTTCGTCGAGCCCGAAGCCGACGATCATCGCCAAGATCGCGCCGATCGGACGAAGCTTGCTTGCCGACGTGGCGAATAGCAGTCCGAACGACAAGAGCGCCATGCTCGCCACGCGCAGCGGCGGCTGGTCGATCGTGAAGATCGCGAAGATCATTACGATCCCGATGATCACGGTCACGAGCAGCATCAAGGCGAACGACATGACCACGCTCGTCATGCGGTCGGGCCGGTTCAGGAAGAACACGATATAGACGGCAGTCGCGGCACCGGGCGTGCCGTAGCCGACCGTCACGAGCGCCGTGAGCGCGCAGATCATCGCGATGCGTGTGACGATCGCGGCGCGGCCCGGAAACGGCGCGAGCAGCCTGGCGATTTCCCGCGGACCGGGCCGCCTGATGTCACCGGCAAGACTGGCCATGCCGGACCTCGACGATCGCACTGGCGCCGATGCGCACCAGTCTGTTGACCGGCGCGTCGATGCGCACGCGAACCGGGAAGCGTTGCGCCACGCGCACCCAGTTCACCGACTGCTGCACGTAAGGCAGGCTGCGCGGCAGGTTCACGCGGTCCGTGTCCATGATGCCCGCGCCGATGCCGATCACCTTGCCGCTCATTGGCTGTCTGCGGTCGATCATCGAGTACACGGTGGCGCAATCGCCCACCTCGATGGCGCCGAGCGCCGTCTCGCGGAAGTTCGCCACGGCAAACCATTCGCCCGAGTGAACCAGCGTGAAGATGGACTGGTTCGGCGCGACGGTCTCGCCCGCGAGGATCGTCAGTCCCGTCACGTAGCCGTCGAACGGCGCGCGTACGACCGTATCGTCGAGGCCGCGCTGCGCGATCGCCAGCGCGGCCTCGCGCGCATGCAGCGCCGCGATCGCGTCGGTGTCGTCGCCTATCGTCTGCGCAGAGGAACGCTGCTGCACCTTCGCCTGCGCGAGCGAGACGCTCGCGTCGCGCTGCGCCACGACCGCCTGGTCGAGTTGCTGCGCGGACACATAACCTTGCGCCTCGAGCGGCCGCAGGCGCTCGACGCTGCGCGTCGCGAGGTCGTAGTTGTGCGTCGCACGACGAGTCTGGTCGGCCGCGATCGTCGCGTTCGACGTCTCGCCGATCAACGTGCGGCGGCGCGTGGCGAGCGAGGCGCGCGCCAGCTCGACTTCGGCCTGCGCCTGCGCGACCGCGAGCCGGTACGGCACCGGATCGATTTCGAACAGCACGTCGCCTTTGGCGACATGCTGGTTCTCCTCCACGGGAACACGTATGATGCGGCCGCCCACCGGGGACGCGACGTGGACGACGTCAGCGTCGATGGACGCGTCGTCGGTGGACGGATAGCGCGACGAGCGGTCGTATGCGTACCAAAGCGCCGCGGCGCCGAGCAGCACGATCACGACGGCGATCGCGCGGCCCTTCCATGCATGTCGAGGATTCTGGCCGGCCATTTTCATGTCAGAGCTGCCCCGTTCCCCACAGCCAGACGAGCACCCCGGCGACGATGCCGATCGCGGTGCAGACGGAAAGCTGGTACGGCACCACGCGAATCCAGCCAGTCGAGATGAACACGCGATGCGCGACGAGCGCGCCCACGATGCCGATCATGGCGCTCACGAGCCAGTACGGAAAGTACGCACCGAAGAGCGACCAGGACGGCGCACCGCGGGCCACGCAACCCGCAAGCGGCATGAAAGCCACGAATGAACAAACGAGAGCGAGTCTGGGCCATGTACGTTGTTTCATCGTTTCTTTTACGCTTCATGACTGGGCTTCATGACTGGAACAGATGCTGAATTCCACTCGTACCAGCAACCCACGCGCGCATCGATGGGTTGCGTCCCGCATTCCCCAATTCACGGCAGCCCATCATAGCGCGGTTTGTCGCACCGCCGCCCCTGGGGCGCCTACTGGCTGCGCCGCTCGCGCTGCCGCGGGAACACGAGCGTAAAGCGCGTCACGCCGTTGCTGCTGGATGCTTGCCACGTGCCGCCGTGCAGCAACATGATGCTGCGCACGATCGAAAGCCCTAGCCCGCTGGACTCCGACGAGCGGTGCCGTGACGGATCGGCCCGATAGAAGCGGTCGAAGATCCGTTCGAGATGATGCGGCTCGATCGTCGGTCCGCGGTTTTCGACATGGAGCGTCGTGGTTTCCGGGCCTTGCTGCGCCACGGTCGAGATGGCCGTACCCGGCTCCGCATACCGCAAGGCATTCGCAAGCAGATTGCCCAGCGCACGGCGCAGCAGATCCGGATCCGCGCATACGTGGCCTTCGCCGCGCCATTCGAGGCTCACGTTGCGGTCCTCCGCGAGACCTTCGAAGTACTCCTGCATGCGCTCGAATTCCACCGCGAGCGGCACGTCCTTGCGCTCGATGGCGTTATCGGCCTGCTCGGTGCGCGCGAGGAACAGCATGTTGTCGATCATCTTCGACAGGCGTTGCAGCTCCTCGTAATTCGAACCGAGTAGCCGTTGGTAATACGCGATGTCGCGCGTCTGGCTCAAGCCGACTTCGGTCTGCCCGAGCAGATTGCCGATGGGCGTGCGCAGGTCGTGCGCCATGTCGGCCGATACCTGTTTCAACTGGGTGAACCCGCGCTCGAGCCGGTCGAGCATGCCGTTGAATGCGGCGATCAGTGCGTCGAGTTCGGGCGGCGTGGCGCGCTGCTCGATGCGCGTCGAAAGCGTGCTGACGCCGATCGCCCCGGTTTGCGCCGCGAGAACACGCAACGGCTGCATGTTGCGGCGCGCGAGGACGAACGCGAGCAACGCGACGATAGTTGCGCCAGCGGAGGCGAATAGCAGTATCTGGTTCCGATATGCCCGCAGCAATTGCGTACGCTCGGTCAGCAAGCGGCCGGAGATGATCTGCAGGTCCTGTTTCCCGGCTACGTCGTGCGCCGCAGCGGCGACGTAGATGAACGGCGTCCCATCGGCCGCAACCGTATGCTGCACGGCGCCGAGTGTGAGCGGCATGTCGACCGGCACCGGCTTCATGTCCGGCACCGCCCTGTGACCGGGATTCACCGTAATGAGCGGCGCTTCACCCGGAAAGCCCACGATCAGCAGCGATTCCGTATTGCCGAGCATGTTCGCGAAAAGATGGGGCTTGTCGCGTATCAGCTCGCGCACGTCGACATCGTTCATCAGCGTGCGAAGCTGGTCCACACGCGTCACCAGCGCCGCGTCGTCGCGCACGATCAACTGCCGCTCCAGCCCGCGATACAGCAAGGTGCCGAGCAACGCCATCGCGGTAAAAACGATGAGCGCGTATAACACCGCAAGGCGCGTGGTGAGCGAAAGCCGCTTCATGCTTCGTACTCGAAACGGTATCCCACGCCGTGAATCGTATGAATCAGACGAACCGGGAACGGGTCGTCGATCTTCTGCCGCAGCCGGCGCACCGCAACATCGACCACGTTGCTGTCGCTGTCGAAGTTCATGTCCCAGACGCGCGAAGCGATCAGGGCGCGCGACAGTACCTGACCTTGATGCTCCAGAAAGAACGCCAGCAGGTTGAATTCCTTGTTGGTGAGCGTGAGGCGCGCGCCGCCCCGGTCGACTCGCCGCTTCGGCACATCGACCCGCAGATCCCCGACTTCGAAGACCTGCTCCTCCTGCTTTTGTGGCTGGCCGCGCCGCAGTATGATGCGGATACGCGCCAGCAACTCGGCAAACGAGAAAGGCTTGACGAGATAGTCGTCGGCGCCGAGATCGAGGCCCTTGAGCCGGTCTTCCAGCGTGCCCCGTGCGCTCAGGAACAACACTGGAGTCTTGATGCGGGCACCGAGCTTCTTCATGACGGTCCAGCCGTCCATCTCCGGCATCATCACGTCGAGCAGGATCAGGTCGTAAGCCATCTCCTGTGCGAGGTGCAGCCCGTCGATGCCGTTCGTGGCCACGTCCACCACGTAGCCGGCTTCCGTCAAGCCGTTCTGGATGTACTCGCTGGTCTTGGCTTCGTCTTCGATGACGAGGATTTTCATGGCGTCGATCCCTGCACTCTCATGCGCGTGTCACTGATTCTGTGCTCGTTTTGCGCCCCTATGCCAGCCAAGCGTGATAGCAGTCTAGGCAGTGCGTTCCAACAGGGCCGTTACTCAATCATTACAGAGAAATGACGAAGTGCAGCGTGTTCTCTCCCTGATATTTTTTTGTAATGACCCGGTCACGCTGCTGTTTTTGCCCAGCGCCTAGACTGCGAATCCGTTGTACCGCAGACCGACTTGCGCGGCACCGTTTCCGCGGAGTGCGATGGATCACCGGTACCGCACATTCCTCCAATGACCCACTAAGGAGTCCTCCATGGAAGCCACGCAGAACACGGCAAAACTCACCCAACGCATGACGATTGGCGACTTCCTGTTGCGCCGCCTCGAGGAAGCCGGCATTCTTCATTTGTTTGGTGTCCCGGGCGACTACAACCTCACGCTGTTGCAGCAGCTCCACGATAGCGGTGCGCTGGAATGGGTCGGCACCACGGGCGAGTTGACCTCCTCTTATGCCGCGGACGGTTATGCGCGGCTCAACGGCCTGGGCGCGCTGCTCGTCACGAACGGGGTCGGCGCGTTGAGCGCACTGAACGGCGTGGCCGGCGCCTACGCCGAGCACGTCCCCGTCATCTGCATCAGCGGTTCGATCCCGCTGCGCTCCATCGATCGAGGCCTCGGCATGCATCACACCATGGCCGACGGCAACTTCGACCACTTCCTGCGCGCCTATGCGCCGGTGACGGTCGCCCAGGCGAGGATCACGCCGCGCAACGCCGTCGTCGAGATCGACCGGCTGATCCTCACCGCCTGGCGGGAAAAGCTCCCGGTCTATATGGAGCTGCCTTCCGACATCGCCTACCTCGAGATCGAGGTGCCGGCCGCGCCGCTCGTTCTTGCCCACGTTCCGAGCGATCCGGAACGGTTGCAAACGTGCATCGCCGCGCTCGCCCAACAGTTTTCCGCAGCAACGGCACCGGCGATCCTCGTGGATACGGACGCCGACCGGTTCGGCGTCGCCCCCGAGCTCGTGGCGCTCGCGGAAAAGCTGCAGGCCCCGGTCGCGGTGATCAACGCCGCCAAGGGCGTGATCGACGAATCGCACCCGCAGTATGTCGGCATCTACGCCGGCAACGGCAGCGAGCCTGGGGTACAAGAGACGATCGAGAGCAGCGACTGCCTGCTCGCCGTGGGCTACCGGCCGATCGAAGTGACGACGGGCGATTTCTCGGCAACGCTTCCGGCCCGCACGATCCACGCGCGTGCGCACGCCGTTGACATCGGCGAAGACAACTATCAGGCGGTGACGCTCAAGGAGGTGCTACGGGGCGTAATCGATGCCATCCCGCAGGTTGCGACGCGCGTGCAAGGCCCGGTCGACGCGCCGGCCGCCCGCATGCACGTCGAGGCTGCCGCGAAGCTGACGCAAGCCGCCTACTGGCAGGCTGTCCAAGATTATCTGCGACCCGGAGACGTCCTGTATGTCGACAACGGCACGTCGTTTTCCCTGCTCGGCCTGAAGTTGCCGCCGGGTTGCACATTCATCGGATCGATCAACTGGGGATCGATTGGCTATTCGGTCGGCGCCCTGCTCGGCGCGCTGACTGCGGCGCCCGAACGCCGCCACGTGTTGCTCATCGGCGATGGTTCGTTCCAGGTCACGGCCCAGGAGTTGTCGACCATTCTGCACCACGACCACAAGCCGGCAATCCTGCTGATCAACAATGGCGGCTATACCATCGAACGCGGCTACCTCGGCAAGACCGAGCCCTACAACGACATCGCGAACTGGGCCTACGCGGAGCTGCCGAAAGTGCTCCATCCGGGCGCCGCCGTGCAGTCGTTCGTGGCCAGGACTTGCGGGGATCTGCAAAACGCCCTCGCCGCGCCGAACGACAAACCGGTTTTCGTCGAATCGATCATGGACGCCTGCGATGCACCCGCGCCGATCACGCGAAGCAGCAATCTGGGCGCCGAACTCGACTACGGTCCGCGCGGCCCGCAGCACCGCGAAGGTCTCCAGCTGCGGTAAAACGAGAACGCCGCCTCGCAAAGACTCAGGTCTGCGATGGCGGCGCGTGTTGTTTCTCGCGCAAGAAGCCGGGCACGCAATCAATGCTGCGCAAGCTTCCCGCCGAGTTCATCGTCGACGAACGCGCGCACGATATCCTTGAACGACGCGTCGCCTTGCAGGCCAAGCTGGGTCGCGCGTGCAATGTCCCACTGCGCGGGCCAGCTGCCGACGATCTTCGCCACACGCTCATCCGCCTTCCATTCGATCCGTGCCGCGACGGCATCGCCCGCCACGTCGCGCAGCGCGACGATCATCTCGTCGACCGTCACCGAGACGCCCGGCAGATTCACCGTGCGCCGGTTGCCGAGCGCGGCGCCGTCGACCTCGCATCCGGCAACGAGGCATTCGATGGCCTTGCGTGGCGAGAGCAGCCACAGCCGCGTCGAACCGCTCACCGGGCACACCGTCGGCTCACCGTTGAGTGGCTCGCGAATGATGCCGCTGGCAAACGAGGACGCCGCCGCGTTCGGCTTGCCTGGCCGCACGCTGATAGTCGGCAGCCGCAGCACGCGGCCATCGACGAAACCGCGCCGCGAGAAGTCATTGAGCAGCAACTCGGCGACGGCCTTTTGCGCGCCGTACGACGACTGCGGATTCAAGGCGGTGTCGTCGTGGACGACCTCGGGCAGATCGCCGCCATAGACGGCAACCGAACTCGTGAACACGACGCGCGGCCGATGCCCGCGCTCGCGGCACACGTCGAGCAGCAGCCTCGAGGCGTCGAGATTGATCCGCATGCCGAGATCGAAGTCCGCTTCCGCCTGGCCGCTGACGATCGCCGCGAGATGAAAAATCGCCGCCGTCTTCTCGTCGATGATGCGTTCAAGCACGCTGCGCTCGGCAATGTCGCCGACTTCCACACGCACGCGTTCGTCAGCCGGTCCCGGCGCCGCGACGACGTCGAGCAGCACCAGTTCGGTGATCGGCTCGCGCTGCCCGTCCGCGCCCTTCAGTTCGCCGCGTGCGAGCAGCTCGCGCGCGAGACGCTGGCCCAGAAATCCCGCACCGCCCGTGATCAGTACTTTCATGTCGCTGTGGTTCCTCCAGTGTGTCCGTCGAATGCGCTCAGGTCTGTGCGCTCAGCTGCGCGCCTTCAGGTACGGCCTGATCCATCCAAGCCCTTCCGATGTGCCGGCGCGCGGCCGATATTCGCAACCGACCCAGCCGTCGTAGCCAAGTGCGTCGATCAGCGAGAACAGATACGGGTAGTTCACTTCGCCAAGATCCGGCTCGTGCCGCTCGGGCACGCCCGCAATCTGGATATGCCCGATGCCCTTGATGTCACGCTTGAGCTTGACGGCGAGATCGCCTTCGACAATCTGGCAGTGGTAGAGATCGAACTGCACTTTCAGGTTCGGCGCACCGACTTCCGCGCAGATCGCCTGCGCGTCGTCTTGCCGGTTCAGAAAGAAGCCGGGAATATCGCGTGTGTTGATCGGCTCGATGACGACGGTAATGCCGTCCGCCTGGGCGGCCTGCGCCGCATAGGCAAGGTTCTTCAGATACACCTCGCGATGCGCGGCGCGCGATTGCTCCGGTTTGATCAACCCGGCCATCACGTGCAACTTGTCGTTGCCGAGTACACGCGCGTATTCGAGTGCGGTCTCGATACTGCGACGAAACTCGTCCTCGCGGCCCGGCAGCGACGCGGTCCCGCGCTCGCCCGCCGCCCAGTCACCCGGCGGCGCATTGAACAGCGCTTGCGCGAGGCCATTGTCGTCTAGACGCTGCTTGATGTCGGCGGCCGGAAACTCATAAGGGAACAGAAACTCCACGGCCTCGAAACCGTCGCGCGCGGCAGCAGCGAAGCGGTCGAGAAACGCGTGTTCGTTGTACATCATCGAAAGATTGGCGGCGAAGCGTGGCATCGAAGCGACTCCTTGAATACGGTAAGCGTTACCAGCGCGCGCCGAACACCGTGCGCAACTCCTCGAGCGCGGTGTCGTCGAGCGGCGCGGGGCGCGGGTTCGTCATCAGCCACAAACGCGCCGTCTCTTCCAGTTCTTCGATCACGTACGAAGCCTGCGAAACGGAACGCTCCCACACGACCGGCCCGAGCCGCTCGAGCAGCACGCCGCGCACGCCATCGGCGAGCGAGGCGATCTGTTGCGCGACTTGCGGATCGCCAGGACGCCGGTAGCGGATCAGCGGAACGTGCCCGACCTTCATGACGTAGTACGGCGTGATGGGCGGCAACACGTCGGCGTCGCTCCAGACGCCCGCGAGCGTCAGCGCGACAAGGTGTGTCGAATGCGTGTGCACGATGCCGCGCGCTTCACGGTTGCGCTCGTAGACGCCGCGATGCAGCGCCAGCGTTTTCGACGGCTTGCCGCCCGAAACCGCGTTGCCGTCGAGGTCGACCTTCGCGATCTCCGCGGGATCGAGTCGGCCGAGGCACGCATCCGTCGGCGTGATGAGCCAGCCGTCGTCGAGCCGCGCGCTGATGTTGCCCGCGCTGCCGACGGTGTAGCCGCGCTCGTAGAGGCTCGCACCCGTCACGCAGATTTCTTCGCGGACTTTCGCTTCGCTGCTCGTGTGAATGGCCGCCGTCATTTCGCACCTCCGTCGAGCATATGCAGCGCCTTCGCGAAGAAGTCGACTGCGCCGAAGTTGCCGGACTTGAGCGCGAGCGCAAGCGGTTCGGCCGCGATCGTGGCGGTCGCGGGCACGCCCGGATCGATCTGCTTGCCGATGCGCAGCATGTCGACGCCCAGCGCCTGCACCACCGCGCCCGAGGTCTCGCCGCCCGCGACAACGAACTTGCGTACGCCGAAATCGCGCAGCCCGCGCGCAATCGACGCGAGCGTGCGCTCGACCAGTTCGCCGGCTTGCGCCACACCGAGTTCGCGCTGTGTCGCCTTCACCTCGTCGGGCGATGCCGTCGCGTAGATCAGCACGGGTTGCTGTGCCGCGCGCATGTGCTCGCGCGCGAAGGCCAACGCTTGCTCGACGACGGGCTCGCCGCGCGCCGCCGCAAGCGGGTCGATGCGGAACGCGGGACGCGTTTCGCGCCATGCGGCCACCTGGGCATTCGTCGCCTTCGACGCACTGCCCGCCAGCACCGCCGACGCGCCGTCGATACGCGGCAACTCGCCTGCATCGGCGGCATCGGCGAGCAAACCGGCGCGGCGGAAATTCGCGGGCAACCCGAGCGCGACGCCCGAGCCGCCCGTGATCAGCGGCAGGGCCGCGCACGCCTCGCCGAGCGTGTAGAGATCGGCATCCGAGACGGCATCGGCGATTGCCATGCGCACGCCGTCGGCCCGCAGCGCGCCGATCGAGGCGCGCACGGCTTGCGCGCCTCGCGCCACGGCGTCGTATCTCACGAGACCGACTTTCGAGCGCGTCTGACGTTGCAGCACGCGCACGAGGTTCGCGTCCGTCATCGGCGTGAGCGGATGATGCTCCATGCCCGACTCGTTCAGCAGCACGTCACCAACGAACAGATGCCCGCGATATATCGTGCGGCCGTTTTCCGGAAACGCGGGACAGGCGATGGTGAACGGCACGTCGCCTTCGATGGTCGACAGCGCGTCGAGCAGCGCGTCGGCCACGGGCCCGATGTTGCCTTGATCGGTCGAATCGAAGGTCGAGCAGTACTTGAAGAAGAACTGGCGGCAACCTTGCGCGCGCAGCCATTCGAGTGCGGCAAGCGACTGCGCCACGGCGTCGGCAGCAGCGATCGTGCGCGACTTCAGCGCGACCACGAGCGCGTCGGCTTCGATGCGCGTGTCGGCGGCGGGCACGCCGATCGTCTGCACGGTGCGCATCCCGCCGCGCACCAGCATGTTCGCGAGATCGGTCGCGCCCGTGAAATCGTCGGCGATGCAGCCGAGCAGCGGCTTTGCGGCAGAGGCGTTCGTGTTTGTCATGTTGTTGCACCCTTCCCCGCTCAGCGCTTCGCGGGCACATCGATGCCCGGGAAAATCTTGATCACGGCCGAATCGTCTTCGCCGCCGTGACCTGCCGTCGAGGCCATCATGAACATCTGATGCGCAGCCGCCGACAACGGCAGCGGAAACTTCGAGCGTCGCGCGGTATCGAGCACGAGGCCGAGATCCTTGACGAAGATGTCGACGGCCGACAGCGGCGTGTAGTCGCCGTTGAGAATGTGCGGCACGCGGTTTTCGAACATCCACGAGTTGCCGGCGCTGTGCGTAATCACGTCGTAGAGCGCATCGGGATCGACGCCTTCGCGAAGACCGAGCGCCATCGCCTCGGCGGCGGCGGCGATGTGCACACCCGCGAGCAACTGGTTGATGATCTTCACCTTCGAGCCCGCGCCATGCTGCTCGCCCAGCCGGTACACCTTGCCCGCCATCGCGGCGAGCACGTCCTCGCACGCGGCATATGCGGCGGCGGGCCCGGACGTCATCATCGTCATTTCGCCGATGCCGCGCGCGCCGCGCCGCCCGATACGGGTGCATCGAGCAGTTGCAGGCCGGCCGCTTCCACACGGCGGCCGAGGTCGATCGCGAAGTCGGGCGCAACCGTCGCGCACGCAATCACGACGCCGCCCGGCTTCATCGAATGCACCGCACCCTGCTCGCCGAACAGCACCGTTTCCGTTTGCGCGGCATTGACGACGAGCGTGACGACCACGTCGCACCGCGCGCCAAGCTCGGCGGGACTCGCGCAGGCCGTGCCGCCGGCGGCCACGAACTGGTCGAGCGCTTCGCGGCGCACGTCGCATGCATGGACGTTGAAACCGCCGCGCAGCAGCGAACGCGCGACACCCATGCCCATCGCGCCCAGACCGATCACTCCGACATTTCTCGACATACCTTTTCCTCTACGAACAGGGCCGCAGACAGTGCGCCGCGGATTGCGCGAGCGAATGCATCTGCGAACTCAGCCGATACCGGCTTCGGCCAGACGGCGCGCCGCGTTGTACATGTGGGTTTGCGCGGCATTGCGCGCGGCCATCGGGTCGCCTGCGCGGATCGCGGCGGCGATCGCGGCGTGTTCGTCGCGCACCTGGCGCGAGAAGTCCTCGCGCAGCGCCTCGTTGCGGCGCGTGATGACCGTTCCCGCTTCGAGGTATTGATTGAGAAACGTCAGCGTCTTCAGAAAGTACGGATTGCCCGTCACGCTGGCGATCGCGCGGTGAAACGCGACGTCTTCGGCAACGCCGTCGCGGCCTTCGGCGACGGCCTCATCGATCTTCTTGAGTGCGGCGTCGATCGCCATCATGTCGGCGTCGGTGCGGCGCATGGCGGCTTCCGCCGCGACTTCGGCTTCGATCGCGCGGCGCACCGCGAGGATCTGCAGCACCGAGCCGCCTTCCATCGCTTCCGCGTAGTCGATGCGCAGCGGCCGGATCGCGCCATGCGCGGCCACGTACACGCCGCTGCCCTGACGCGGCTCGACCACGCCTTCGTTCTTCAGACGCGAAATGGCCTCGCGGATCACCGTGCGGCTGACGCCGAACTCCAGGGCGAGCACGGCTTCCGTCGGCAGCTTGCCGCCGCGCGCGAACGTGCCCTTGTCGATCTGGGCGAGCAGCTGTTGGGCGACCGTGTCGCTCAGCGCCCGGTTGGGAATCTTCTCGAACATATCAGCAGATTTGCCATGTCATAGGGTCATCATACAAATTTTAGAACATGGGTCTGCATTGGGGAGAACCCTTAAAGCTAACCCTGGGTGTCACACGGCGCCTTTCGGAAAGCGCGCCGTCATGCGGTCATTCAGGAAGGTCGTCAATTTCGAGATCGAGGAGCGCCATGCTCATCGACTTGCCGTGCGCATCCAGCGCCAGCGAACGCGTCACGCCCCCACCCAGCGCGTTGCCGAGCACGAAATTGAACGCACCGAGAAGCGGCAGTTCGTAGCGCACGACCTCGCCTTTGACGACGTCGGCGAGATGCGCCTTGACGCGCTCCGGCGTCAAGACGTTGCGCAGATGGGCGTAGTGCTTCGCGTCGTAGCAAATCACCGAGATGTTCAGCGTATTGCCTTTGTCGCCAGTGCGGCCATGGGCCAGTTCACGCAGTTTCATCGCTTGCCTCGACAACCTGGAATGCCGGATTTACCTGTTCGCGTGGCAGCAAGACAGACTGCACGGCGAGCACCTCACGAGTCGATTTCGTGACGCCCCCGCCGCCCGCAGGCCCGTTGGTGTAGAGCGTTTCGACCTCGTTGCCGATGCGCGCCGCTTCCTTTGCGTTCGCCGCGCGCCCTGCCACGCGAACGCGCACTTCGTACGGCGCGTCGTGACGTGCCGCGAGGGCGTCGCCATAGAGCGCATTCACGCCGATCAGGTCAAAACGCAGTTCGCTCGTGTCGACGCCCGTGGTCGCGAGGCGCTCCCGCACGATGTCGAGCGCAAGTCGCGCACGTTCAACCGCGCCCGGTCCGCCGTAGGAAATCTGCCCCTCTCCGATATAGCCATCGACATACGCGACCGATACCTTCAGTGTTTCCGTACGTGTACTGCCGCGCCCGCCGGTCACGCGCACGCGGTCTTGCGCCTCTTCCTCGACGCGCACCCCGCTGAAGTCAGCGACGACATCGGGCTGAAAGTAGCGTTGCGGATCGTGAATCTCGTAGAGCAATTGTTCCTTGCATGTCGCCTCGGTCACGCGGCCGCCCGCATGCGACACCTTCGTCACGACGACGCTGCCATCGGCGCCGACTTCGCCGATCGGAAACCCTAGCCGCGCGAGATCCGCTACGTCCTTGTAACCGGGATCGGCGAAATAGCCGCCTGTCACCTGTCCCGCGCACTCGAGCAAATGGCCGACGACGGTCGCCTGCCCGAGCGTGTTCCAGTCGTCCATGCGCCAGCCGAACTCGTGAATGAGCGGCGCGGCGAACAACGACGGGTCCGCGACGCGACCCGTGAGCACGATATCCGCGCCCGCCGCGAGCGCCTCCACAATCGGCGCTGCGCCGAGATACGCATTTGCCGAAACGATGCGGTCCGTGTAGGCGCCGACATCGTCGCCGGACTCTTCGAAGCGCAGTTGGGAACGCAGGACGACATCGAGCACATCGTCACCGGTAACTGCGGCAATCTTCAGTCCGCTGAGTCCAAGTTCCTGCGCAATCCGCGCCGTCTTGATCGCCGCCGCGCGTGCATTGGCCGCGCCCATGTTCGAAATGATCCGTACGCGGTTGCGCACGGCGACCGGCAGTACGGCGCGCATGCGGGCTTCGAGCAGCGGATCGTAGCCGAGAGCGGCATCGTGACGGCGCGTTTGTTGGGCGATCGCGACCGTGCGTTCCGCGAGGCATTCGAACACGAGGTAGTCCAGCGCGCCATGCTCGGCGAGTTCGACAGCGGGTTCGATGCGGTCGCCCGAGTAGCCTGCACCCGCGCCTATCCGTACGCGCCTTGGTGATTCGGTCCGGTTCATGACTTCTGCCACTCCTCTTTACAGCGGAAACACGCCCAGCACGACGCACGCGATCGTCATGACGATCGACGCGCCGAACAGCAGCGGAAACGTGAACTTCTGATGATCCGCGAGATCGATTCCACACAGGCCGACGACGAGAAACGTCGCGGGCGTGAGCGGGCTCACGGGAAAACCGGTGGTCATCTGGCCGAGCAGCGCGGCCTGCCCGATGTGCACCGCCGGCACGCCAAGCTGCGACGCCACTTCGGCAATCACCGGCAGCACGCCGAAATAAAACGAATCGGGGTCGAAGAGCATCGAGAGCGGCATCGACAGCACGCCGAGCACGACCGGAATGTGCCCGGCAAACGCAGGCGGCACGAAACCGACCGCGGCCTGCGCCATCGCCTTGAGCATGCCGCTGCCCTGCATGATGCCGGTGAACACGCCCGCTGCGAGCAGAATGCCCGCCATCATCAGCGCGGCGCGCGCGTGGGCGTCGATGCGCTTGCGCTGCATGTCGACGTTCGGGTAATTCACCATCAGCGCGACGCACAAGCCCACCATGAACATGATCGCGGGCGGAATTTTCTCGCCCATCACGACCATCGTGCCGAGCACGACGATCGTCAGCACGATGTTGAACCAGAAGTGCTTCGGGCGGCGCAGCGCCTGTTCCTCGGGTGTGAGCTCGCGTTTGGGTAGCGGAACTGTGCCGCTGGCGGAAGAATAGCCGAGGCGCTTTTCCTCGCGCCGGCCGAGCCACCAGGCCATGCTGAACACGAACACGAGGCCGATCGCCTGGACCGGAATCAACGGATTGAAAAGCGCCGAAATCGGCAGATGCAGCGACGCCGATGCGCGGATCATCGGCCCCGTCCACGGCAGGAAGTTGATGCCGGCCGCCATCGAAACGGCCGCCGCGAGCACGCGCTTGTCCATGTTCAGGCGCTCGTATAGCGGCAGCATGGCGGGGATGGTGACGAGAAAGCAGACCGCGCCCGAGCCGTCGAGGTGAATGAGCAGCGCGAGCAGCGTCGTGCCCATCACGATGCGCGTCGGCTTGGTGCCGACCGTGCGCAGGATGCGGTCGATGATCGGATCGAGCGTGCCCGCATCCGTGATCGTGCCGAAATAGAGAATCGCGAACACGAACATGCCGACGACCGGCGCGAGGCCTTTCAATCCGTCGATGACGAACTTGCTCGTCTGAAAGCCGAATCCGCCGATCAGCGACGCGACGATCGGCACGATGATGAGCGCGACGAGCGGCGACATACGTTTTGAAAGAATCGCGGCCAGCAGCACCACGATCGTCACGAGCCCCAGCAAAGGCAGCATGTTGTGTCTCCAGTCTTGTCTTTTAGTGCGGACCAGCGTAAGTTCGGCGCTTCAATAACGCAATTGAAATGAATTGATCGTAGCAATCACAGTTCGTTATGGATCTCAATCTACGCGACATTCGTGCTTTCGTGACCGTGGCGCACGCGGGCAACTTCACGCGCGCGGCGGCGCGGCTGCATTTGTCGCAGCCCGCGCTGACCGTGCAGATTCGACGCCTCGAGGAAACGGTGGGTGCGCGTTTGTTCGATCGCAACAGCCGCAGCGTTGCGCTGACCCAGACGGGCCGCGAATTGCTGCCTATCCTGACGCGATCGCTAAGCGATATGGAGCAGGCTCTTAGAGATGCGCGCGCGCTCGGCGACGGGTCGAGCGGCACGGTGCGACTCGCGTGCCTGCCGACCTTCGCCGCCAGCGCGCTGCCCGAGTTGATCCGGGCGTTTCGCCCGCGCGTGCCACAGGCGCGGTTTCAGGTTCGCGATGTCGTCGCGAGCGCTGTCAACGCGCTCGTGCGCAATGAAGAGGTGGATATCGGTCTGACGGGCGGGCACAGCGTCGATGCGACGCTCGATGTCCTGCAGACGGGCGAAGACCGGCTGGTGATCGTGTGCCCGAAGACCCACCCGCTAGCCCGCAAGCGCAAGGTGACGGTCGACGACTTCGCTTCGATGCCGCTCGTGCTGACCGCGCCGGGAACGAGTGTGCGCGCTGTCGTAGACGCCGCGCTGGCGAACGCCCGTTGCACGCCCGATATCGCGTGCGAGCCGATGTACATGATGACCGCCGTTGCGATGGTGCGCGGCGGCCTCGGGATCTCGGTTCTTCCGGAGTCCGCGCGCGAAGTGCACGCGGAGCGAGGTCTCGTTATGCGGCCGATCGATGATCCGGCATTCGTGCGCCCGATTGCGCTTGTCAAGAAACGTGGACGGACGCTGCCTCGTGTGACGGAGGATTTTGTCGATACGGTCGATCTTGGGGGCAAGGCGGCGGGGTAACGCGGCCTACACGTAGCGGTGGGCCCTCTGCACTGTCGTTCCGAAAATGGTGAGCAGTCGTTCGCGCTTGTCTGGTATGGGTGTGCCGTCCCAATCGGTGCGGCTCAACGACCGCCGCCGTGCCCCGTTCGTACCGTTAAACGATTCGAAACCGCTCTGACGCCGCGAACTGATCTTGCCGCGATACTGGCCCGCTCGATCTGCGAGCGCTGTGGTACCCACCCAGTCAGCGTAACGATGCCACCGCGCACCTGTACGTGAATATTCATCGAGTTCACCCCAGGATTGCGCACGAGGGCCCGACGGACGTCGCCAGCCAGCATGGCATCGGACCTCCGTCGCGGCGCGGACGTCGCAACCGCCGCCGTTTGCGCGGACGTGTCGACAGCTGGACTTACGCCTGTTTGTGCGCTGGCACGGGGCACGCCGCCCGCGATGGCAAATGCCAGCGTGACACAAACGACTTGTCCTCCAAGGCGACTTCCCATGCTCCCCCCAGTGTCGACTTACGAACTGCACCTCGCGACGAATGTTCTCGCGCGAGCCCAACAGCGTGCGCAACGCCAGGACGGACACCCGGCGTGCTCATACGTGAATGTCGTCACTGCTCAATATAGCTTCTCGTCGCACACACGAGCGGCCGTTCGCCAGCATGGATACTGCAGGGAAGATTACCTGCGACGTAATTGCTCGAAATCGTCGCGAATCGATCATTTCCGCTGTCCGGTCGAGCGCGATTGCACATCGATCGCAACGGACCGTTTGTTCTCATACATACGGAAAGACCATGAGGGGTGGATTGCTCCGCGGTTGGCGAGAGGTGCGAGGCACGCGTCCCGTGACTGATTCGCTTCGCTGATTACCAGCGATGTAATTGGCGAGGCTCGTTTCTCTCACTAATCTGTGCTTGTCGCCTGATCGATATCAGCGATACCTTCGACTTTCAAGGAAATACCGTGGCTCACTTCCCCATCTATACGCTCGAATCCGCACCTGAACAATCGAAGCCCGCGCTGAACGGGCTTGCCCAGGCCTTCGGCATGGTGCCAAATATCGCTGGCGCAATTGCCGGCTCGCCGAAGCTGATCAATGGCCTCGTCGGCCTGTTTCAGCAGGCGCATGGCGGCAACTTTTCCGAAGCACACGTCCAGACGCTGCTGCTCACCAATGCGGTGACCAATGGCGCCACCTGGCCGGTCGCATTCCATTCATGCCTCAGTCTCAAGGAAGGCCTGAGCGAGGCCGACGTGCAGGCGATCCGCGAACGCCGCCTTCCGCAAGACCCGAAACTCGCGGCGCTCTCGCGTCTGGCACGCACGCTGATCGAAAAGCGCGGCCACGTCGACGATCACGACATCGCTGCGTTCACCGAAGCTGGCTTCGATCAGGCACTCGTGCTCGACGTCATCCTCGTGGTCGCCGCCTCGACGATCACGAACTACACCGCGAGCGTCACCCAGCCGCCCCTCGAAGAAATGTTCCAGCCCTACGCGTGGAAGGCGTGAAGCGAGTTTGAGCGGGGGGGCACCACCCAAACCCGCCGCCGCAGAATACCTCGTTCAAGCCCTTTCCCCGTCGGGAAAGGGTCTTCGATCCGGTTCCTCTAAACCGGGGTATCGACCGCCCAACCAGCTGCGCAGGTTCCTGGCACGTTGGTTGAAGACTGCGTGCGAATCGCAGGTGCGCACCCTATGCTTACACCCAGGTCACAAAGCGTTTTATTCGCACTCTTAATCATATATGTTTTTCCAGGGAGTTCGGCATCAAAACGCGCGCAGTTTGAGTCGCGGTCTCTTTCGCGATCCTGCAGCGGCGATCGTTGAAGGGCAGGAGCCAGTCATGAAGGACGTGAGCGCACCCACGGCAGCTTCGTTTCCCTACACACTCCTCGTTTCGTGCAATCGTGGCTGACTGAAAAAACCGTAGCGCGCGCCCGCCTCATCGAAGCGCCTCGATTACCCGTGAGGTAATTGAATTGCAGTCGTGCGATCAATATGATTCGCTTACGTTCTCGGGAAGAGGAAAAGGAACGGTGCACCAGCCAGACAGGACGATCGGTCGATCATGGAAGGGCGAAATCAGGTATGCGAAACATTTCAGCGAATCAGCGACAAAGTCGCCTTCGACATCAAGTGGGAAGGCGTTGCGCGGGTTGTCCGGCCGTGGTCTATACGTTGGAGAATTCAAATGGATGAACTTCGTGATAAGGGGCTCTCTCATCCCCTGGTAGCAGGAGCCGCGATCTATCTCACCGAGGTCATGACGAGTGTCGACTCGAGTATCGGTCGCGCATTGATCGTTGTGGCCGGCGGACTAGCGCTTCAGCTCTATCGCAAGTTCACGCGATGCAATTGCCGCGTCGAGTAACTCCGCACCGGCTCAGCGCGGCGAGACGACAATTGCGACCCGGCGGTTTTGTGCTCGCGCGATCGATCGTCGGTGTTAGGTGGATTGGATGGGTCCTGTCGTCGGCAAATGCGTCAAGCGGCGAGTGATGGTTTGTATGCCTGCACACGGATTCCAGGAAAATCGCTTAAAACGCCTTGTGGATCCAGCCGAATGGATCTGCAATCTTGCCGCGCTGAATACCGGTGAGCGTAGTGCGAATTCGTTGTGTGACAGGTCCTTCGCCACCCTCACCGATCTTGAATTCGCCCGCAGCGTGACGAACCTCTCCGATGGCCGTCACGACCGCTGCCGTACCGCAGGCGAAGGCCTCCTTGACCCGACCGCTGATCGCATCGGCTTGCCACGATGCAAATGCATAAGGCTCTTCGGAAACTGTGATGCCCTCCCGTTTGGCCAGCTCAATAATGGAAGCACGCGTAATACCGGGCAAGATGGTGCCCGAGAGCGGAGGTGTACGCAGGGTGCCGTCGTCCATCACGAAGAACACGTTCATGCCGCCCAGCTCTTCGATCCATTTGTGTTCCGCAGCGTCAAGGAACACGACCTGGTCGCAGCCTTTCGCGGCCGCCTCGGTTTGCGCAATCAGGCTGGCGGCATAATTTCCGCCGCACTTGGCCGCGCCTGTTCCACCTGGTGCCGCGCGGGTATATTGGTCGGAGACCCAAACAGTGACCGCCGTCTTGCCCGCCTTGAAATACGGCCCAACGGGCGAAGCGATAACACAGAACAGATACTCGTTGGCGGCGCGCACCCCGAGAAAACTCTCCGTTGCAAACATGAAAGGCCGCAGGTACAAACTGCCATCGCCGCCAGGAACCCAGTCCCGATCGATCTTCACGAGTGCATCCACTGCGCCGACAAAGAGTGCTTCGGGGAGTTCTGCCATGGACATGCGCGCTGCCGACGCGCGAAACCGCCTGGCATTCTCGTAAGGCCTGAAAAGCGAGATCGAGCCGTCGTCGCCGCGATAGGCTTTCATGCCTTCAAAAATCTCCTGCGCGTAGTGCAGGACAGCGCAGGCGGGGTCAATCTGAAACGGCCGACGCGGCTCAATCTTCGCGTCGTGCCAACCAAGGGCACTTGTCCATCGGACAGTCGCCATGTGATCGGTGAACACGCGACCAAATACCGGGTTGGCAATGCTCGCGGTGATCTCATCGTGTGGGGTCGGTGCCGTGCTGGGCGCAATAACAAACTGGGCAATCGTTTCAGTATTCATGGTTTCTTCGAGCTATGACGAAAATAACGCGGTCGCAGGGTTCCTGCTGTCCGGCGGTTTGCGATGTGAAAGCCTTGGTCGCTGACCGTTATGAATGCGCGCTGCCGCAATTCACGCCCTCGCCCTGACGTGCCAGGGCAACCAGCGCGCCATCGGAAACGACGGCCTCACGATCGGCGAGAGCCTTGAAGCGCGCGAACGCTGCATTCAATTCTGCATCGCTATCCATCATGACACCAAGCTCACGCAGGCGCTGTTTGAAGGCAGTTCGACCAGAAAGTTTCCCGAGCACGATCCTGTTTGCGCTCCAGCCTACATCTTCCGCGCGCATGATTTCGTAAGTATCGCGCGCTTTGAGCACACCGTCCTGGTGGATGCCTGACGCATGAGCGAACGCGTTAGCGCCGACTAGCGCCTTGTTGGGCTGCACCGCAAATCCGGTAATCTCCGATACTAACTGTGAAGCCGTGACAATCTGGCTTGCATCGACGCGCACGTCGAGGTCGAAGTGATCTCTCCGGGTCTTGACCGCCATGACGACTTCCTCGAGCGCCGTATTCCCTGCCCGTTCGCGTGCACTCGATCTGCCTTGCGCCGCCCGATTTGACCGCGGCCAGTGAGTTCGCCACCGCGAGGCCAAGATCATCGTGACAGTGCACCGAAAAAACCGCCCGGTCTGAATTTGGAATGCGCTCGCGTAGTTCGCGGATCAGTGCCGCATAACCTTCCGGCATGGCATGGCCAACGGTATCAGGTACGTTGATCGTAGTCGCGCCCTCGGCAATCACACCCTCCAGCACCCGGCACAGAAAGTCCATATCTGAGCGACTGGCGTCTTCCGGCGAGAACTCGACGTCATCGGTGAAACTGCGCGGCGCGCCTGCTCGTACACCTGGTCGGGCGACATACGGAGTTTTTTCTCCACATGCAGCGGCGATGTCGCGAGAAAGGTATGGATGCGAAAACGTTTGGCTGGCCGCAGCGCTTCGGCCGCACGTGAAATGTCACGCGCGTTCGCGCGTGCGAGAGAACAGATTTATGCTATCTTTCACTTCGCTTGCGATTGCGCGCACTGCCTCGAAATCGCCATCAGAACTCGCTGCGAAGCCCGCCTCGATCCTTGCGGGATGGAGAGCAGTCGCCGGGTGCGTCGATGACAAAAGAAGAAAAACTCCGCATCGCGAGGCAACTCGAGCGTATGCGGGTCGACGTGTTGTACGTCCTCGGTCGTCATGCCCCTGACCACCGCTGGCTGGGAAGTGAAGCACTAACCCGAAGACGAACTCAGGTTGACTGCAGTCTCCGCGTCCACTCACAAAACGAATCCAACCGTTTTCGAGCGATCGTGCTTTTTAGGTTAGATGTCTGGGGAGCACCTTGACCGCCGGCACGCACATCGCGAACTCTGGCATTTGATCGAGGGGGCATGGTCCATCCGCCTGCAATCGGACATCGGGCTCATCGCGTCGACTGGCCAAACAGCCGCGGATCCAGCGTAAAGGGTTCCGTGCTGATCACCTTTACGCTTGCCATCTCCGGATGCATCGGGTTCAGCAGCAGATTGAAGTCGGTAGGACAAACGACCGACGGGACCCGCATCGCCAGTTGCTCGCCCGCCTCAAGCCATTGCCGGCCAAGCGCCCTCGTCGCCGCTGGATCGCTCGTCAGGTCTGTCCAGCCGTCCGGCAGGCCAGGTGCGAATGCGGCATCGTAGACGGCGTCCGGCACCTCCAGCGTCACGAGGAAATAGCCACCGGCCGGCAGCAAGGCCGCCATGTGCACCAGCGCTTCAAGCAGCGCCGTTGACGCGTGGCAGCAGGTGTAAAGCACTCGCATGCCACGCGGGTTCCAGCGGCCTCCGGCGATCGCCGCACCATTGCCGCTCAGGTCATCGGCACGGTAATACCCGCGCCGCTCTTTCGCCAGGCGGTAAAGCCTCATGCAGACACGCCGTGAAGGACTCGCAGCAGGATCTCACGCACGCGGTCGTAGCCCGGTTGCGAGTCGAGCACCTCGAGCGGGCTGAGTCCACCCAATTCCGCATTCGATCGCTGCATCCACTCGGCGGCCAGCGCCGGGTCCTCAAACACCTCCACAGCAAGCTGACGCACATACAGCACGCGCGCAACGCGATCCGACTCGGCTGGCGACAGTCGCTCCGCGCGCGCCATCTTGCGCAGGATCGTCGAACTCGGCAGATTGAGACTCGCCAGCAGCGTCTGCACCGGCACGTGCAGCAGGTCCTTCGCTACGCGCTCGATGATCGCCGCTTCCATGCCTTCCCGGATCTGCCGGCGTTGCTCTAGCGGATCGAACCTGACGAGAAACGTTTCGATATCGTCAGCGTGGGCGCCGGGTCTGCCAGAGCCGGCCAGGGCTTTGCCGGCATGTGCTGCGCCCGGACGCGCCGCCGAATGACGGCCGGACGGTTGATTCAGGGACATGTTGCGCGCCTCCCAGATGGGAATTTCATGTTTCCCATTCTAGATCACTCTCAAACGGGAGTCAAGATTATCCCAGTTGATCATTTATTATGCTGACCGGTCCTGGCGGCGGAGACTGAAAAGCCGCAGCAGTTCGTCCCGCAATTCCGAGACATCCAGGACATGCTGCGCCCGGGTCACAGCCACATAGAGGAGGCGGAGCTTATCCTCGTCCGGCATCGGGCTGCCGTCGGCCCCGCGCAGGCGGAAATCGTTCGCAACCTTGACCCGCTTCCACTCGAGACCCTTGGCACGGTGGACGGTTGAGATCACATAGTGGGCGGCACCTTCCACCACCGAGCGCTGCGCCAGGGCCCGCAGATAGCCGGTCCCCAGCTCGTCGACGATGCGCACAACCGGCAGCAGGTCCTGACCAAATGCACTGCGCGCAAACGCCTGTGCGTCGCTCCACGTCCCGAACAGCGAGAACGCCGCCGGACGGAACGCGCGCTGGCCGGCCAGCAACCGGTCAGCGCCATCAGCGTAGGCGAGAATCTCGGCGGGGCTCATCCGGATCGCCAGTCGGTGTCCTGCCTCGAGTCCCACGGCGAACTGCCAGATCGCCGTGACGTTCCTCCGGCACAGGATCGCGTCAACCGGCGGCGCGAGCGCAGGATCCTCCACCATGATCGAGCCGATGGCTTCCTGTCCCCGGATGGGCTTGCGCTCACCGAGCAGTGCGAGCAGGCGGCTCGCCAGCGCCGCGAACGTGGCACCAAAGCGGAACGGCTCCGTGAGCACACACTCGGGCGTGTCGATCTGCGCCATCGCATTGATCGCGCCGCGCCACTCGTAGATCTGCTGGTAAGGCTGGAAATTGAACTGGTGAGTGTCCCCCTCGCAGTCAATCAGCTGGATGGGGTCAAGCCGAACGTTCTCGAAATCGGTGAATCCGGCGGACTCGGCAATCCTGGCATTGAAGCACGAAGTGCAGAGTAACTCATAGTGGCCATCGCCAGAACCGCAGTGGACGGTGTCCCAGGGCGGCGTCTGGTTGCCGCATCGTTCGCATCACTTGTGTGCCATATCGTGCCCGCTGTAACGTTTTCCCTGCGATCGCCAGGATCTTGATTTCCGGTTGCCGTTTTCGACACTATTGATCCGACGTTGGCGGCAACATACGGCCCGCGAAGGCGTATTGGGGTGCGCAGTAGCTGGCGAACGGATGCCGCTATTTTGACAGACACGACGAGCAGCCCTGACTGGTGCCAGGTGTCTGGCGCCACTTGATCAGCAAGGTCAAACGCCATCCATGATCGGCGCGTTCGATGAGGTCATGCCGCACGGTGGCTTCCATGCGGTCGCGCTACGGGACTGATATGCCGGAAGCTTCAGAACTGGCACTGCATCGATGCAAAATATATAGGAATACAAATCAAAGCCAACCAAACTTCGATCATTTCTTTTATGTAAAATTCGATAGACCGAACAAAGCCGGCCACAAGCGCAAACCCGCCCGCCCGAAACATCCTCCTTCCCAGCCCCGACGTCCGTCAGGTGTGCACACAGCATTTGCGGCACCCCCAACGGAAATTCACGACCCCTCAGGCGCGCTTGCCACTTGTAGTTCGATGTGCAGATCCTTCGCGGCAACACGATCGCCTGCCTGGACATGCACGGTGGCGATCACGCAATCGCGGTCAGCCGCGAAATGCGTCTCCATTTTCATCGCCTCGAGGGCGATCAGCGTGCAACCCGCGGACCCGCGTTGCCCGGTTTGGACCGTCATGGCCACCACCGAGTGGTATCGGCGCGGCGACATGCAGCGGATTTTCCGGATCGGTCACCGCGCGGCCCCTGCGCACCGCCTATGCCAGCGCGGTGCTGCGCTGCTCGACAGTGGCCGTGCGCGATTGGCCGCCGGACACGATCTGATCTACGTCGCGCTAACCGGGAAACAACGCCATAAATCGGCCGGAATCCTTCGGCGTCGCGAACCCTCACGCATCAAATGAGCCGCTCACCACGTCGCCAACGTTTATCGCACCGTATTTCGCAACCAGTATGGGTCACTACCCTTCGACGGGTTCAAGCTAGCATCTTCGACCGGAAACAGATCAGCACGGACCTGCCCATCGGTGACGGCTTGGTTCTCCTGTGAGAACACAGCCACTAGAGCAGTTGCAAACACAACTGCCGCAACAATGGCTGGTATCACAACTCTCATGGTAGCCGTCTCCAGATATGGCACTGTTGCTTTACGAACAGACCTGTCCGAAATCAGCGCCTCAAGTTTATGTATGCATGGAGGTTACGACTAAGGAGAGTTTCAAGAAGTGTCCGTTGCGAAAATGGCAAGCCGTCGTGCAGCATAGCGTCGCCAGAATGGCAGAGCCGCTTCGCAAGCGCTCGCACGTGAATCAGCTGCACTGAAGTTCGACATCCACGCCTGCCAAGACCTTCACATGCGCGGCAGCGCTTCGCGCTAGAGACGACAGTTCATATCCGCCTTCGAGGCACGAAACGACTCGCCCGGCGGCGTGTTGCCGGGCAACTTCGACAATACGTTGCGTGACCCACGCGTAGTCGCGTTCCGTAAGGCACAGGTTTCCCATCTCGTCCTCGCGGTGCCCGTCGAACCCTGCCGAAATGAAGATCATCTCCGGCTTGAACGCGTTCAGCGCGGGCAGCCACTTGTCGACGACGGCCGCCTGAAGCGCTTCACCGCCGGAGCGTGGCGGCAGCGGCACGTTCACCATGTTGCTGCCCCGAGCGACGTGCCCCGAATACGGATAAAGCTGATCCCCGAAGATCGAGCACATGAGGACGCGCTCGTCGGCATAAAAAATCTCTTCGCTGCCGTTCGCGTGGTGGACGTCGAAATCGATCAACGCTACGCGCGAGAGTCCGTGCACATTCAACGCATGGCGTATACCCACAGCAACATTGTTGAAGAAGCAGAACCCTCCGGCCGCGGCGCTCTCAGCGTGGTGCCCCGGGGGCCGCACGTTGCAGAATGCCGAGTCGCACTTACCGCCGATCACCAGATCGGCTGCGAGCACTGCGGCCCCGGCTGCACGCAATGCAGCGATATAGGTGCAGGGATTCATGCTGGTGTCGGGGTCCACGTGCACATACCCTTCGATCGGCGTCATGCCTACCAGGTTACGGATTTACGCGATGGAATGCACCTGGGCGAGTTGCTGCTCGGTGGCGAGCGGCGCATCGTAGCTCCACATGCAGCCCAGGAGCCCTTTCATCAGCAGCATGTCGTGGATGGCGCTAATGCGGTCCGGCGACTCGGGATGCATGGATCCCATTTCGTGCCGCTCGCAATCGGGGTGGGAGATGTAGGCTGCAAACATAACGCTGCTCCGAACGAGAACTTGCTGCGAGACGAATGCGAGACGGTAGACTGACCGGAAGTCTCGGGCTTACCCCAGTGCCTCGAAGATGCGCGCGCGAATGTCTTCGACGGCGCCGAGGCCAGAGACGCGCCGGTACTGCGGCGCCTTCAGACCGTGCTGTGCGTCGCGTCGCGCCCATGCGTTGTAGTAGTCGACCAGCATCTGACATCTCCCGCCTGTCAAGGCAATGCATTGATTGCCATTGAATTTGCAACGCCTCCGCAAGCGCACGCTTGATGTGTATCAATCGAGGTCGGCGCGAAGGCGAATGCGGGGCTTCGAATGGGACTGTCTTGCGTTGCGGCAGCGCCGGATCTTCTGCGCTTTCCGTCGCTTCAGCGCGGCGGCGTGTAGGGGAATCCCTACAGCCTCGCTCGTACGACTACGGCACTTTCAGTCCGCGCTGATTTCACTTCCCTGGCTCGCAAACAATAATGGGTTCACGGACTTGAGGTGTGGCTCTTCGACGCAGTCCGTCCGGAACCAGGAGCAAGCGATGAACGGCAACGAGGTTACCCTTCGATCACTCGTCGACAAGTGGCTTGCACCCACCTTTTCGGCGCCCGCACGTGTCGCGCAGGTGGGACGCCTTTTTGCCACCCATTGCCGTTTTGTGCGGATCGAAGGCGGCACTTCGAGCGGCCCGCTCTCGATAGTCTTCTTCCGGCACGACGACGGCTCCTGGTGTGTGTTTCCGCCCGCACGGACAGCGCCCGCAATGTGCCATCGGCTCATTGCTCATTAACCCGCCGTCGCGAGCGCGAACGCCTGGTTGCCTGGACCACAGCGTCAACATCTCGTCTCGAAGCCCCCCTTCGACGCCGCATCCGTCCCGGACGTAGCGCTGGATTTTGACATTGATCAACAGTTTCAGCGCGCATCCGACGTAGCTTCCGAGTTACTGGCTTGAGAGCCCGCGGTACACCTTGCCAACGGCTCGGAAGCGGAGGTGAACATGTCATCAGACCCCAATCGCTTCGACGCGATCGTGATTGGCTCGGGCATCGGCGGCCTGGCTTGTGCCGCCGCTCTCGCGAAATACGGCAAAGCCGTGCTCGTGCTCGAGCGGCAGCATGTCGCCGGCGGTCTCACGCAGTCGTTCAGCCGCGACGGCTTCCGCTGGGACGTAGGTCTCCACTATCTCGGGGAGATGGGGCCGCAAGGCGAGGCCCGCGGCGTCATCGACTGGCTGACTGGCCGTGCCATCGAGTTCGCGCCGCTGGGCGATGCCTACGATATCGTCCACTTCCCCGGGAACTTCACCGTCCCCTTCAGACGCCCGCGCGCGGCGCTCGAGCAGGAGCTGAAATCGCGCTTCCCCGATTCCGCAGCGCAGATCGATGCGTTTTTCGACGCACTCGGCGAGGCCGTCCACGCAGGCAAGGCGCTGTTCACGCGCAGAGCATTATCGGGATTTCTAGGCGATGTTTATGGCCTTTGGCACAAGCGCGATATTCTCAAGTGGTGGGGCCGCACCACCGTCGACGTACTCGACGCTCTCGTTAGCGACGCGCGACTTCGTGCGGTGCTCCTTGCGCAACAGGGTGACTACGGTGGCATGGAGCCGTCCGTTACGAGCTTCGGATTGCATGCAGTGGTCATGAACCATTACCTGAATGGCGCCTGGTACCCCGTGGGCGGAGCAAAAGTTTTCGCCGAGACCCTCATCCCCGCTATCGAAGAGGCCGGCGGCGCAGTCCGGGTCGATACCCGAGTCCAAGCGTTGGAGATCGAAGACGGAGCGGCAACGGGCGTGCGGATCGAAGATGGAACGGTGCTACAGGCACCGACGATCTTCTCTGATATCGGCGCCCGCAATACCGTCGGCTTACTGCCGGAAGAACTTCGGCGCAGCGCATGGGCGCAAGAAATACTGTCCTTCGAGCCCTCGGTCTGCCACGTAACGCTGTACCTTGGACTCGACGGCGACATCGGCGTGCATGGGGCATCGGCGTCGAACCACTGGTTTCACGAAAGTTGGGAGATCAATCATGGCACGTGGCGCGCGCCGAATGAGCTGACGCCTGCTCCCGCTCTGTTCGTCTCTTTTCCCTCGATGAAGGATCCCGCGCAGGCTCGCAATGACTCCCGCCGGCACACCGCCGAAGTCGTGGTGATAATCGATTGGGAGCCGTTCATGCGCTGGTCTCACTCCACGCTGAAAGAGAGGCCGGAGGAATACACGGCATTCAAGTCAGCCATCGGGCAGCGACTGCTCGCACAGTTCGCACGCCATTTCCCGGAACTGGCGCCGATGGTGGTGTTTCACGAAGTCTCCACACCGTTGACGATGGCGGCATATTCGGGAGCGCACCGTGGCGCGAGCTACGGGCTCGAAGTCAGTCCGCGCAGATTTCTTTCGGAGAGCCTGAATGTCCGGACACCCGTTCCGCGCCTCTTCCTCACAGGTCAAGACGTCACGAGCCCCGGCGTGACAGGAGCGATGATGGGAGGTGTGCTTGCGGCTGCCTCGATTGCACACCAGATCTATACACACCTCCGATAAACACGCCTTCACCAGGAGGAAGGGGCGTCGATTTCTTCATCGCGGACTACAGCATCGCATCGTCGCGGTGCAGCCTCGCCCTATTTCGCCTCGATCAAGACTTCCTTGCATGCCGGCGATCCCACGCGCCTAGGGGACGGAAAGCGCCATTCGCCCAGGCTGCGGCTCAATTGCCGAATTCCCTTGCAACCATTCATTCACCTGTGCCGCCCTGTGTTCTGCTTGCTGAATGCGGGCTTTCAGGGCGACGCAGAGGTTCCCTGTCTGCGCGAGGGGGGAATCCAGAAGGAGCCGCGCCAAGGCCACCTCCTCTGAAAGATCACCCAACAACGCGCCAAGCTTGCTCTCCCTCGATTCCAGTTGTGCGCAAAGAAGCGACTGCGCCGAAAATGCATGCCCTGCCCGACATCTGAAACGAATCACACGCCGGTCACGCAGCATGAAGAGCGCGCTCTGGCAATCGGGACAGTTCAGGCCACCCGGCATAGCCATGGTTTCGAACTTCGACCAGACATCCGGGGCGAGGTTACCCTCCGCCAGGCTGACCTCGGCACCGACAAGCTCATCACGAGAACCCGCAGCGACCATGGCGGGATCATCATTGGCAAGCATGATGAGAAGTGCTCCCATTTCGGCCAGGTTGCAGCGGTGATCAACGGACACACTGGCCAGCGCGCTGTTGGGCATCGACGGTGCAATCGCTTCCAGTGGGTTCTGCACGACAGCAGTCCCGTGCTGGTCCTTAATGGCCATCAACCCCGCTGTGCCGTCATCGAGGTACCCAGTCAATACCACACCGACCACAGCAGGCCCATAGGCCAGAGCTGCAGAGCGAAACAGGGGATCGACAGCCGGACGAAACCGGTTTTCACGAGGGCCGTTGCACAGCGCGACATAGCCTCGATGGACCAGCATATGTCGGTCTGGAGGTGCGACGTAGATCCTGCCTGGCTGAATCAGCTCGCAGTGCTGGGGATGAGCAACCGGCAACGAACTGGCCCGAGCGAGGATGCGCGGCAGAACTCCCGTACTTCCGGCACCGAGATGCTGGACGATAAACACAGGCGCCGGAAAGGTGGGGGGCAGCTGCCCGATCAGCAATGAGAGCGCCTCGATGCCACCATACGATGCACCAATGACAATGATTCGCCCGTTCATGATTGGCTCGTTTCCCTGATGACCCCCAGACAATGGCCTTGGAACTCGCGCTTATATTTGACTTGGGTCAGTTGTTCGTGGTGGCAACGACGACTAATAACCTTGCGGCAATTGAGCCACATCAATTGTCGGGATATCTACAGTGGGAAAATTCGGCGCGTAACCACCCTTCGCTCGAAGTGAGCCGACATGAAAACCGACCGAGATATTCAGCACAGGATCGAACAGGAATTACTCTGGGATACATCCGTCGATGGAAGGTACATAGAGGTAACTGTTAACCAGAACGTTGCGACGCTGCATGGATCGGTCAAAAGCTGCGCGCAAAGGCTTGCTGCGCAGCGAGTGGCGCAGCGTTTGCTGGGCGGTGGGTCGGTAGTCGTGCAGCTTGTCGTTCGGTCGCCTGCGCCGATGCCTGACAACGACGAGGAACTCGCGAGTGCAGTGTCGTTAGCGCTGAACTGGCAGGCTGATCTGCCGCGCGATGCAGTGCGTGCAGTGGTCGAACGCAGCTGCGTAACGCTCGACGGTGAAGTGGAGTGCGCGAGTCAACGCGATGCTGCCGAAGCAACCGTAAGCCAAATGCGCGGCGTGGCTGACGTGATTAACCGTGTGACGGTGCGCAATCATCCGCTGGAGAGCAATGTGCACGCACAGATCGCAGCCGCCCTTTCAAGCCGTGGAGAGTCGACGGCAGCCGCAATCCGCGTCCAGGATCGAGATGGTGTCGTGCGCCTGACTGGCACGGTCAGCGGCATCGCGGAAAAGGAGGAAGCTTGCAACGCCGCGTGGACGACTAGTGGGGTGAGATGGGTGGTCGAACAGCTCGACGTTGCGTGATTGCGGGCGTGGGATTTCGGCTCAGAAGACCGGCAGCATTGACCTGCATCAACTGAAGGGACACAGGTTGGCAGTGTCATACGGGCAAGGGTCAACGTTCATCAAGCGGTAAACCTGCCCGCTTTCGCTACCGAGGTTGCACAGATGACGCTCTTCGCCGCATTCGTCGCGCTCGTCTTCATCTACAGTCTCGCGTCCCGGCGATTCGAGCGCACCGTAATCACCGCACCTATCCTGTTCACGGCGCTTGGCGCGCTCATGTCGTTCTCGCATGAAGCACTGGCCGAACTTGCACTGGACCGGAAAGATCTGCTCCTGATCGCCGAAGTGGGCCTCGTGATGACGTTGTTCACGGACGCTTCCCGCGTGCGGCCGCAAATGCTCAAAGGTGAGGCCAATCTGCCGGTTCGCCTGCTAAGCGGTGGCATGCTCCTGACCATTGCGCTTGGCATTCTGGGCGCGATGGTGGTGGTGCGGTCGCTGACCTGGTGGGAAGCGGGCATTCTCGCCGCCATTTTGGCGCCGACCGACGCCGGGCTCGGTCAGGCCGTCGTCAGCAGCCCGCGCGTGCCGCGGCGCATTCGTCAGGCGCTGAACGTGGAGGCAGGCCTGAACGACGGCCTCTCGGTTCCTTTCCTCATGTTCTTCATCGCGTTGGCCGAGGCTCGCGAGCGTGGCGCGGGCGGGTCGGTGCTGGCGCGTTTCCTGATGGAGCAGCTCGGTTATGGAGCGCTCGTGGGGCTGGGCGTCGGCCTGATTGGCGGCTGGCTGCTCGGTCTTGCACGCCGCAAGGAATGGATGGCCATACCGCTCACGCAGCTTGGTGTCGTCGCTCTTCCCTTCGCCTGCGTTCTCATCTCCGAGGCCACCGGCGCGAGCATGTTCATTGCCGCCTTCGTCGCCGGGCTGGCGACCCAGGCAGGCTTCAGCGAAATCGGCAAACACAGCATCGAATTCACGGAGGATTGGGGGCAACTGTTCAACTACTTCGTCTTCTTCCTCTTCGGACTGCTCATCACGCGCGTCTGGAGGCAGTTCGATTTCGCTATCGCCGCGTATGCGGTTCTGAGTCTCACGCTGATCCGCATGATTCCCGTGGCGCTCGCGTTGAAGGGTACGCACCTCAGTTCGCCCACGGTGTGGTTCATGGGCTGGTTCGGCCCACGGGGGCTCGCGTCGATCGTTCTTGGACTCGTCTATCTGGAGGGCGAAACTACCCTGCCGGGAGAGCAGACCATCAAGCTGGTCGTCATGGCAACGGTGCTGCTGAGCATCTTCGCTCACGGACTCACCGCACTGCCCGCCATCAACCGGTACAGTCGTGCTGTAGCCGCTCTGGGCGAAGATGCGCCCGAACGCGAGACGGTCGGCGCCGAGCGCGCGAGCGCCGCGAATATCGAATAGGCGATGGCCTGGTTCGCCGCGTCAACGCGACAAAGCTAGCCACGCACGAGCAGCACCGGACAGGTCGAGATTCGAAGGAACTCTTCGGCCACGCTGCCCAGCACTGCCCTGCTCACGCCGCGCCTGCCGTGTGTGCCCATCGCCACCAGATCGGCTTCCTGCATTTTTGCGCAGCGTTCCAGACACTGCGCGATCGAGTCGGATTTTCCAGACGTCTCGCAGATTTCGACTGAGCATGGGACTTGCCCGGCGGTCATCGCCCGCCGTACCTCGTCGAGCGCGAGACGACCGTCCTCATGCAGTACCTTGCCTAGCGCTTCCGGGTCGTAATAGCCGGCGTATGGCGCAAGCCCCCATTTGTGCACGACGTACACGGCATGCACGCGTGCGTGAGCAAGCGCCGCAAGCGCCACGGCTTCCCGTGTGGCGCGCCGGGCGCAATCGCTACCGTCCACGGCCAGCAGAATCTTCCGACAAACAGGCTTTGTCATTTGGCGATCTCCCTGCGTCCTTCATGTCATGACGACTCAGTCAACATACGCAGCGGTCCTCAATATCGACTGATCTTCATCAATTGGTTGCGCAGACAAAGCGAGGCAATGCCCGCTTTCGCGTACCCCATATTTTGGTTGATCTGAGTCAATCGTCATCCGATGCCTGGGCATGAGACTGAAGCCGCACGAGACGTGACGTTACGTCGTGACGGCAATCGATTTGCGCATGCGAGGAGACTATGACCCAACCCGAAGCAACGCCCACTGGCACCGCCCCATCTCAGATCCCGCTGTTAAAGGGCGCCGCCATCGACGGCATGGCCGCCTATCGCGCGCTCGTCGAAGAAGCGCGACGCGACCCCGATTCGTACTGGGCCCGTCTCGCGCGCGAGTACCTGGACTGGAAGCGCCCGTTCACACGCGCGCTCGACGCGTCGAACGCACCGTTCTTCAAGTGGTTCGACGACGGACTGATCAACGCCTCGTACAACTGCCTCGACCGCCATCTCGCGAACGGTGGCGGCGAGCGCACCGCGCTGATTTTCGAGGCGGACGACGGCCAGGTCACGACGCTCACGTATGCGCAACTGCATGCGCGCGTGTGCCGCGTCGCGAACGCGCTACGCGCTCGCGGCGTACGGCGTGGCGACCGCGTGATGATCTATCTGCCCATGTCGATTGAGGGCGTGGTCGCCATGCAGGCGTGCGCGCGCATCGGTGCGCCGCATTCGGTCGTGTTCGGCGGGTTCTCCGCCAAGTCGCTGCATGAACGCATGGCCGACGTCGGCGCGTGTGTGCTCATCACCGCCGACGAGCAGGTGCGCGGCGGCCGCCATCTGCCGCTCAAGAGCATTGCGGACGAAGCCCTCGCAATGGGCGGTGCCGAAAACGTCCATACCGTGATCGTCTATCGCCGCACAGGCGGCTCGATTCTGTGGAATTCGCTGCGTGACGTCTGGCTCCATGAACTGGAAGAAGCGCAGCCCGCCGAGTGCGAGCCCGAGTGGGTCGACGCGGAGCATCCGCTCTTCATCCTTTACACATCCGGCTCGACGGGCACTCCCAAGGGCGTGCAGCACAGCACGGGCGGGTATCTGCTGTGGGCGGCCCTCACCATGAAGTGGACGTTCGATATCCGGGCGTCCGACGTATTCTGGTGCACGGCCGACATCGGCTGGATCACGGGGCATAGCTACATCTGCTATGGCCCAACGGCCGCCGGCGCGACGCAGGTGATTTTCGAGGGCATACCGACCTGGCCGGACGCCGGCCGCTTCTGGCAGATGATCGAGCGCCACAAGGTTTCGATCTTCTACACCGCGCCGACTGCCATTCGCTCGCTTATCAAGGCCGCGGACAACGAGCCCGCCGTCCACCCGTCACGGTATGACTTGAGTTCGTTGCGCCTGCTCGGCACCGTGGGCGAGCCGATCAACCCTGAGGCCTGGCGCTGGTTCGCGGCGCAAGTGGGCGGCGGCCACTGCCCCGTTCTCGACACGTTCTGGCAAACCGAAACGGGCGGTCACATGATCGCACCACTTCCGGGCGTCACGCCGCTCGTCGCCGGTTCATGCACGCTGCCGCTACCGGGCATCGAAGCGGCCATCGTCGACGAGTCCGGGCATGACGTGCCGAACGGCAATGGCGGCCTGCTCGTCATCAAGCGGCCCTGGCCCTCCATGCTGCGCACGATCTGGGGCAACCCCGCGCGCTATCGCGCCGGTTACTTCCCGGAAGAACTCGGCGGCAAGCTCTATCTCGCCGGCGACGGCGCGATTCGCGACGCGCAAACTGGTTATTTCACGATCACGGGCCGCGTGGACGATGTGCTCAATGTCTCCGGCCACCGCATGGGCACGATGGAAATCGAATCCGCGCTCGCTGCTCACCCGCAGGTTGCCGAAGCTGCCGTGGTTGGCCGTCCCGACGCAACCACGGGCGAGGCGATTGTTGCCTTCGTTGTGCTCAAAGGCGAACGCCCCATCGGCGAAGAGGCTAAACACATTGCCGAAGCACTGCGCACGTGGATCGGTCACGAAATCGGCCCGATCGCCAAGCCGCGGGAAATCCGCTTCGGCGACGCCATGCCGAAGACGCGTTCCGGCAAGGTCGTGCGCCGCCTGCTGCGCTCGGTCGCAAAGGGCGAGGAGATCACGCAGGATACCTCGACTGTCGAAAACCCCGGCGTCATCACACAGTTCAGCAAGGCTGCTTGATCAGGAGACGTTCATCATGAAAACTTCCGCACCCAACCCCGCATCGCTCGGCCTTGCCGGATTCGCCCTCACCACGTGGCTGCTCAGCATGATCAACGCCGGATGGTTCGGCGGCGACGCGCTAGGGCTCGTGCTCGCCTGCGCCCTGGCGTTCGGCGGCAGCGCGCAGGCGATAGCCGGACTCATCGAAATTCCGCGCGGCAACACATTCGGTGCCACGGCATTCATCGCTTATGGCGCCTTCTGGTGGTCGCTGGCGCTCTATCTCATGTACCTGCACGAGCATGTCGTGCCCGCTTTCGTCGGCTGGTATCTGCTGCTCTGGGGCGTTTTCACGTTTTACATGTGGATCGCCACCTGGCGCGCCTCGCGGGCCCTGCAACTCTTGTTCGTCGCTCTGTGGATCACATTCTTCCTGCTGGCTGCGAGCGAATGGACCGGATCGGCTCTGATCCACCACGCGGGCGGCTACGCCGGGCTGTTCACAGCGCTCGTCGCGTTCTACCTCTCTGCGGCGGAAATCATCAACGAAACCCACGGCCGCAGCGTGCTGCCGACCGGCGCGCCCACCAGCGCGAATGCCGACGATCTTGCCGGTGCCCGCACCGCCTGACCTTGAGTGTCTGGAGAACATCATGACAGAGCTTCAACGTATCGACTACGAACCGGCACCGTTGCTGCCGCTCGCCCCGGCGAGCGCCGAGTCGGCCGAATTCATCGCCCTGCCGCGCGCTCGCTCCGACGCGGGCGCGCCGCTGATGACGGCTCTCGCGCGACGCAAGAGCACACGCATCTATGCGGATACGCCGATCGCGCTCGATACGCTCGGCGAACTGCTCTGGGCTGCCAACGGCGTCAACCGCCCCGAGACCGGCGGCCACACCGCGCCGTCCGCGCATGGCTTTCACGACATCGACATTTACGTCGCGCTTGCCCACGGTGTCTATCGCTACGAGCCGGCGCTTCACCATCTCGTGCTCAAGCATCGCGCCGATGCACGCAACATGACCGGCTACCAGGACTTCGTGAGCAAGGCGCCGCTCGACCTCGTGTACGTGCTGCGCGGATCGCAGGTGCTCGATACACCGCCGCAACAGCGCGAGCTTTTCGCTGCCATTGCCGCCGGGGCGATTTGCCAGAACGTTTCGCTCTACTGCGCATCCGAAGGACTCGCTACCGTCGTGCGAGGCTGGATCAACCACAGGCTGCTCGCCGACGCGCTGCGCCTGAACGAGGACGAGACGCCCCTGCTCGCACAGACAGTCGGCATGCCAGCAGCGCATTGATCCGCCGTCTGGACCAGGTGGTAGCGGCGCAAGCCGGTAAAGGAAGCAACGATGTTCACACGCGTCGATTTGAGCGCCGTGCAAAGCGCTTACCGGCTTTGTTACGTCCGCAAGCCATGGGCGTGGTTCACGCGCATCCCGCTCGATCACCAATGGGGCGAGCACTGGGAACGCGCGCCCTATATGCGCGAGTCCGGCTTGCCCTACTCAGATGAACCCGACCAGATTCTCAAGGTCGGATTCGACGGTCCGCTCCTTGGCCCTGAAGAGGGAGAGCACGGCCATCCGTACAGCGTGCAGGAGATCAATTCGAAGCTGGCGTCGTGGCTACGTACCGAGAGCTACCTTGGCGGCCCCACTATTCACATCATGGCCGGCGTAACGCTGCAGCGGTTCACGGAGCTAGTCGAGCTATCAGGGGGAATGGTCTACGCGCCGCTTGGATGGGGCGAACTGCCCACGCTCCAGCTCGTCTCCAGCGCCGGGCGTTGAACGACTGGCGACGCAAAAAACCCTTGCGTGGCCGGTTGAATCGCAGGCGTTCGCCCCAAGATCGCCATCGCAAGGCGGTCCGTAGCGAAAGGTATTCGTGCAATGAAGCCCGCCGGAATGCGCGGGCAGCCGGTGCTCGCGTTTCACCCATGCGGATGGACCCGCCAGCGCCATGAAGACGAAACGCCATCAGTCACCACCCCGCGCCCGCAAGGGGCGGGGCGAGCCTATGCTCGAAATCGATGCGGGCCCGCAGGATATTCGCGTGGCCGACGACACGCTCGGCCTCTTCCGTGCGCGGATGACGGCGGTGCCGCTATTGTCGCGAGAACAGGAAATCGACCTCGCGCGTGAAATCGAATCAAGCCGCCAGGACTTGCTGCACGTGCTCGAATCCTGCCCTGAGGCTATTGGCGTTCTCGCAACCGGCGAGCGCGCAGAGGCAGCGGCGCTGCAGGAGATCCATGAATGGCCCGCGGGCGCCATCGAGGCTGCCTGCGATGCGTTCGTCGCACACGCCGGCAAGGCAACGGTGGATGTCGAAGCGAGCGAACGCCTTTGCGAAATGAGCGCAGACTTGCGCCGGTTACGGTCGGCAACGCGCAAGATGTTCGAGGCCAATATGCGGCTCGTGTATTCCATCGCGCGCCGCTACGAGAATCGCGGCATGGACCTTGCCGATCTCGTTCAGGAAGGCAGTCTCGGCTTGATGCGCGCAATCGAGAAGTTCGAGTACCGGCGCGGATTCAAATTTTCCACTTATGCGACGTGGTGGATGCGTCAGGCCGTGGCGCGCGCCATAGCCGAGCGCTCGCGCACGATCCGCCTGCCCGTCCACGTGAGCGACGAGTTCGTGCGCGTCTGGCGTACGCGCGAGCGTATCCGCGAACAGACAGGGCGCGACGCCTCCCCAGAAGAAGTGGCTGCCACCCTCGGTATGGCCGAGCCTAAGGTGCGCAGCCTGCTGGCGCTTCCCGTCGAGCCAGCTTCGCTGGATATCGTGCTGCCGGACGGGGAAACCGGACTGATCGATCTCATTCCCGACAACGCGCCGACGCTGATGGAAGCGCTCGCACGCGCGCGTATGTGTGAGTTCGTGAAGACGCTCATCGAAGCGATGCCTCCCGCTGAGGCAAACATCGTGCGTCTGCGTTTCGGCATCGGCGATGGCGAGCCGCAAACGTACGAGGAAATCGCCCAAAGCACAGGCATCTCGCGCGAGCAGGTGCGACGTATTGAAAAGCGGGCGCTAGACGCATTGCGCGCGTCAGAGCGCATGCGCGCCGCGCACGACTATCTCGAAGCCGAACACTGACTCGGATGCGCTTCTCGTGACGGCTTCGCAGCGAGTTCGGTCGCGGCCGATGTGCTGCTGGGTTCAAGCTGCAATTGCGCTGTCGCCGCGGGCTGTACAACCGTCCGCCTCGTGTCCGCAGACTCGGAGTCCGCGATCAGCGCAAGCAGTTCGTCGTGCTCGATCACTTCCCGCTCGAGCAGGCGCTTCGCGATCCGGTCGAGCGCGGCGCGCTGGTCGGCTAGCGTGCGCGTCACGCGCTCATGGGATTGCGCCAGCAGCCTACGCACTTCATCGTCGATGAGCTGAGCCGTGCGCGCGCCCGGATGCGGCCCTTCGGCTGCCAGCCGTGAAGGCGGCATCGAGCCGTCGTCGGCGCAGTTGACGAGGCCGACGCGTTCACTCATGCCATAGCGGGCCACCATGTGCCACGCCATCGTCGTTGCCCGTTCCAGGTCGTTTTCCGCGCCGGTGGAAACGTCACCGAACACGAGTTCCTCCGACACCCTGCCGCCGATCAGCACGTCAAGCCGATCCAGCAGTTCGCTGCGCCTGAGCACATAGCGGTCCTCGGTGGGTACCTGCTGCGTGTAGCCGAGCGCCGCCACCCCACGCGGGATCATCGAGACCTTCTTCACCGGGTCACAATGCGTTCGGCTCTGGGCGACGAGGGCGTGGCCTGCCTCGTGGTACGCAATGGTCACTTTCTCCTGCGCGTTCATGACGCGGCTCTTGCGCTCGGAGCCCGCCAGCGCACGGTCGATGGCTTCCTCAAAGTCCGCCATACCCACGTTCGCACGATCCGCTTCCGCGGCATGGAGCGCCGCTTCGTTCACGATGTTGGTGAGATCGGCGCCCACGCAACCGGGTGTGCGCGCGGCGAGTTCTTCTAGATCGACGTCGGGCGCCAGTGGCACGCCGCGAGCATGGACCGAAAGAATCTGTCGCCGGCCGTTCAGGTCTGGCCGATCGATGGCGATATGGCGATCGAACCGCCCCGGCCGCAGCAACGCGGGATCGAGCGTCTCAGGCCGGTTGGTCGCGGCAAGCAGGATGACGCCCGCATTGGGCTGGAAGCCGTCCATCTCCACGAGCAGTTGATTGAGCGTCTGTTCGCGCTCGTCGTTGCCCGAAACGGGATTCGCACCGCGCACCTTGCCGAGCGCGTCGAGTTCGTCGATGAAGACGATGCACGGCGCCTGCTGCTGCGCCTGCTCGAACAGATCGCGCACGCGCGCCGCGCCCACGCCCACGAACATTTCCACGAACGACGAACCGCTGATCGAAAAGAACGGCACTCCGGCCTCGCCTGCGAGCGCCTTGGCAAGCAAGGTCTTGCCCGTTCCCGGCGCGCCGACGATCAGGATGCCTTTGGGAATCTTTCCCCCCAGGCGGCGATAACGCTCCGGGTGACAAAGGAACGAAACGATCTGCTGAAGTTCCTTCTTGGCTTCGTCGATACCCGCAATGTCGTTGAAGGTCGCGCCAGTTGCCTGCTGCACGTATATCCGCGCGCGGCTTCTGCCGATTCCCATGAAATCCCGCGCGCCGCCGCCGCGCCGCATGAGAAATTGCCACGCGAATACACAGACCACCAGCGGTGCAATCCAGGCGAGCAGCAGGTCACTCCAGTTGCTGTCGAGCGCGCCGCGAAAACGTACGCCCGAGGCAACGAGAAGCGCGGGCAGCGACTCGTCGGCAACGCGTATCGTCGCGAACGGCCAGGGAGGCTTGTCGGCGGTGAAAGCCGCGGCGTCGGAGGCGGGAAGGCTCGCCTTCGCGTGCTCCGAGCGCAATTCGCCGCTAATGCGCGTGGGGGTGACCACGAGGTTGTCGATCTCGTGCGCGGCGAGCAGGCGCTGAAAATCGCTATAGGCGATGGCCGGCGCCGCCGGCGCAAACCAAAGCACTTGCGCGGCGAGCAGCACCAGTACGCCGATGAATATTGCGATGCTGGCAATGTCCGACTTCTTCTCCATGCGCCGGTCGCTCCCGTTTGCTATACGTCGCGCGTCATTCGCCCGTACCCCGAACGAGGAGCACCGGGCATGGCGCCACGCGCACGAACTGCTCCGCCACGCTGCCGAGCAATGCGCGTTTGAAACCGCGCCTGCCGTGCGTGCCGAGCACCACCAACTGCGCGCCGTGGCTCGACGCGCAGCGCTGCAGGCATTGCGCCACGGTGTCGTTGATGTCCCGCACTTCGATCAACTCTGTCTCGCAGCGCACTCCAGCCGCGACCGCTTCGGCGCCGGCCTCGTCGAGCTGCTGGATGGCGGCCTCGCGGTACGTTTCCATGATGTCAGCCGGCACGTAGGCCATGCCCATGCCAATGCCGACGGGCGCCAGGATATCGAGCGCATGCACGATGTGCAGTTGCGCGCCGGCCAGGGCCGCGAGCTTCAACGCCTCGGCGAGCGCCAGTCTGGATGTTTCGCTGCCGTCGTACGCGACCAGGATCTTTTCGTACATAGGGATCTCCTTTTGAGCCAATGCCCTGCGGATCTGATTTGTGCGCCTCTATCTTCGAATCGATCAGCGCTATGCGCTTGATTTGCATCAAGTAACGCGGGCGCGGCGTGCGTCGCCGTCAGTTCGCGGCCGCAGCGTCCTCGCCGCGGGCTGGCTCGTCGTGCCAGCCGCCGCCCAATGCCGCATACAACGCCACGGTGTCCTGCAAACGCTGTGCAGCTGCTTCGAGCCATGCGATCTGCGCCTGATGCAATTGGCCGTCGGCGACCAGAATCTGCAGATAGTCCACCGTCCCGGCGCGATAGTCGGCTCGCAGCAGGCGTAGCGCCTCCTGCGCCGCCGTGAGCGCGCGCGACTGCGCGTCGAGTGCGCCCGCGTCGTATTCGAGCGCGTAGAGGACGTCCGCGACCTGGGCGAAGGCCGACAGCACCGTTTGGCGATACTGCGCGCGCGAGGCGGCATAGGCTTCCTGCGCGGCCTTGCGGCCGTACCACAGCGTCCCTCCCTGAAAAAGCGGTGCCGCGACATCCGCCGCGAGACTCCACGTTTGCCCTGCACGCTCCGCAATCGCCGCGGGCGACGCGCCCGTGAGCCCGCCAGTGGCTGAAAGCGTGATGTTCGGCAACATCGCCGCCGTCGCCACGCCAATCTGCGCGCTGGCCGCATGCAGCAGCGCTTCGGCCTGTAGCACATCGGGCCGCTGACGCACGAGATGCGACGGCACGGTTTGCGGCAGATCCGCGGGTAGCGTGACGTCGCTCAGCGAAAGATCGGGCGCAGTCCATTGGGCCGGCAACGCACCCGTGAGCGAAGCCAGCAGGTCGCCGGCCTGTGCGCGCTTTTGCTCCAGTACCGGCAATGTGGCCTCTAGCGTGGCCTGCTCGTTTTGCAGTGTGAGCACCGCCGCGTAAGCAGCGGTACCGGCTCGCGCGCGTACCTCGGCAATGTGGACCTGCTCGTGGACGAGGCCGATCATTTCCTGCGTGGCGTCGATCTCGTCGCGCCACGCCGCACGCGCGATCATGGCGTTGACCACGTTCGACTCGATGGTCAGCCACGCCGCCTCCAGCGCGTAGCGCTGCGCATCGCGCTCGGCCGCGAGCCCCTCGACGTAGCGGCGGTTGCCGCCCCACAGGTCGATGGCATAGCTGATCGACGCGGAAAACGTGAACAGATTGAAGATGGAGGGCGCCGCCTGCGAACCCATGTGCAGCGGGGAATAGCGCTCGCGTGACGCGCCCGCCTCGGCATTGACCTGAGGATAGAAAACGCCCGCCCCCGCGCGCACCTGATCCTCGGCGCGGCGCAGCGAGGCTTGCGCCTGCACGAGCGTGGCGTTGTCGGTGAGCGCGTCATCCACTGCGCTGTCGATGGCGACACTGCCGAATTGCGTCCACCAGTCGTCGCGCACGCTGACATTCGCGCGAAGCGTCTGCGAGGCTCCAGCAGCGGTGAACGCAGCCGGGCTGCCGCTGGGGAGGAAGGCATCGACTTTCGGCAGAGGCGGCCGGGAGAAGTCCGGCCCCACCGCGCAGCCCGCGAGCAACGCTACGCAAAGCAAGCCGCAGCGGCCGGCCGCGAGGCGCGGGCGGCCACGCAGCTGCGCAGTCGCCGTATCAGCGGGCGGATATGTAGACATCGACGATCTGCCCGGGATAGAGATGGAGCCCCGCGTTCGGTTTGACGCGAAAGATGACCGGCAGCACACGCAGGTCCACGCGCTCGGTGCGCTGGTCGGAGAGTTCGATCTTCGGCGTGACGTACGGCTGAATGCGCTCGAATTCGAGATCGGCATCGATGCTCGCCCCGCGCACCGACATGCGCGCCTTGAGCCGCGCCGGCTCCGGCAGCCGTGCAATCAGGATTTCGTCCACGTAGCAGCGCACCGCCAGGCGCTCCGGCGCGGTGCCGAGCACAATCGCCGGGACCATGCCCTGGGTGTAGGTGTCGTAGACGCCCTGTTGTGAAAGGTACGAGCCCTGCGCCGTGTTCACCGCGAGCACCACGCCGTCGGCCGGCGCGCGCAGCGTATAGTGAGCGAGCAGCGCTTCGGCGGAGACGGCGGCCTTGCGCAGCGCCTCAACCTGCCCCTCCTGGTTGCGCACGTCATAGACCCACGCGCCCGCGCGCGTGAGGCGGTCCTGGCGCGTGACGACACCCAGGTTCGCGCTCGCCACCCGCACGCCGTTTTCCGCGTTGTCGAGCACATCGCGGCTCACGGCCTTCGGGTCGATGTCCCATGCCCGTTTCTGCTTTTCGTAGGTGTCCTCGGCCATCTTCAGGTTCGCCTGCGCCGCGCTCACCTGGGCATCGGCGACGTCGCGCATTTCCGGCCGCGGCTGCGCCTTCAGTTCTTCGAGCAACGCCTGCGCGGCGTCAGCCTGGGCAGCAAGCTGTTGGGCATTGGCGCGCTGCACCGAATCATCGATGGTCAGCAGTACGTCGCCGGCTTTGACACGGTCGCCGTCGTGCACGTCGAGGCGCGTGACAGCCCCTCCCACGTCGGGATAGATATTGACGTTCGCGCCGGCCGGCTGGTCGCTCTCCACGATGCCCGTTGCGTACACGCCGTGCTCGTAAGGGTTGGCCGCCGGCTGGAAAACCGGCGGCTGCGGCGGCTGCTGGATGCCGAACACCCACGCGGCAATCGCGCTGGCAACGAAGCCCGCAATCGCGGCGGCGAACAAAATGCGATGCTTCATCGCGCACCTCCCGCGTCGATGCCTTTGAGCTTGCCGTCCTCCATGTGCAGGATGCGGTCGGCGTATTCGAAGATGCGGGCGTCGTGCGTGACGATCACGATGCAGCGGCGCTCATTGAGCACCTGATGCTTGACGAATTCGATGATGTTGCGCCCCGTGTCGCCGTCGAGCGACGCAGTAGGCTCGTCGAGCACGAGAATGTCGGGCTGACTCACGATCGCGCGCGCGATTGCCACGCGCTGCTGCTCGCCACCGGAGAGCTTCACGGGCGGCAGCGCCGCACGGCCGGCCAGACCCACCACCTCGAGATAGCGTGCGGCTTCGGCCAGCGCGTCTTCCCACGGCCGGCGCTTGAGGATCAGGGGAATCGCCACATTCTCCGCCGTGGTGAGGCGCGGGAACAGGTGATAGTCCTGAAACACGAAGCCGATGCGGTTGAGCCGGAAATCGGCAAGGCTATCGTCCGGTTGCGCCCACAGATCCACGCCGTCGATCGAAACCGTTCCGGCATCGGGCCGCAGAATGCCCGAGATGACGCTGAGCAGCGTGGTCTTGCCGCTGCCCGACGGCCCGACGATCAGAACCATTTCGCCGAAGTGCGCCTGCATCGAAACGCCTTGCAGCGCCTGCGTGCGTGCGGCGCCTTCGCCGAACCATTTGTCGAGTGCGCGTGCTTCGATAGCGATCGAATCCGTCATCGCTTCAGCCCCGGAAGATGTCGAACGGCTCGATGCGCAGCACGCGGCGCACACCGAGATAACTCGAAAGCGCGGCGATCACCACGACCATCGCGAAAGCCAGCGCGAGATTGCCGTACGTGATCATCGCCGCGTAATCGCGGATGCGCAGCCGCGCGAGCGAGATGGAAGCGGCACACAGCCCCACGCCCAGACCATAGCCCGTGAGCGCCGTAAAGGCGGCCTGGAAAAGGATCATCGCCACGAGCTCCCGGCGTTTCGCGCCGATCGCCTTGAGTGCGCCGAATTTTTCGAGGTTTTCGAGAATGAAGGTGTAGAACGTCTGCCCTGAAATCGACAGCCCGACGACGAAGCTGATCGCCGTCATCAGGAGAATGTTGGTGCCGAGACTCGTCTCGTACTTGTAGAAGTTGGCGATCCGGCGCATGAACTCATCTTTCGTGTAGGCGATGTAGCCAAGCGACGCCACCACGGCCTTGATGTGCGGGATGTCGCGCTCCGACTTCGGCTCGACGAGGATGTACGACGTGGTGTAGCGCGTGGACGGGATGTACTGGATGGCGCGGCTGTACGTCGTGTAAAGCGTAGGGGTGCCAAAGAGTCCGCTGCTCGCCACCGTCGCGGTTCCGACAATGACGGCGCGGTGGTCGTTCAGTTCGAAGTCGGTACCGGGCGCGGGGTTGCCGAGCTTGTAGAACTCGGCGTCCTGTACGGCGATGAAGCCGTTCTCCGCGTAGATGTCCTCGATGCGCCCGCGCTTCATGCGCGGCCAGCCATAGAGCGTGGTGTCGTCCAGTCCGATGACCGTCGTAGCCTGGTATGTGCCGTCGCGCAGCTTGACGAGCGCGACGCCTGAGTAAAGCGGCACAGCGTACTTCACGCCGTCGATGCTGCGCACGGCGTCGAGCACGTAGTCGGGCATGCCGATGCTGCTGGCAATCGTCTGCACCGCGGGATCCATGACCCAGATCTTCGCGCCCACGTTGATGACGGTAGACGACGAGCGATTCAGAATGCCGGCGAACATCGACATCATCTCGACCATCAGGAACACGGCGAACGTAGTGCCGATCAGCAGCGCCGTGAATTTGGCGCTGTCGTTCACAAGCAGCTTGAATGCGAGGCGCAGGATACCCGGCAAGACGAGCCGTTTAGCCATGATTGAGCGGTCCTGGGTCGAGAAGGAGGTCAAACCTGCCACGCCGAATGTCAGCATGAGCGTGAGCCGATTCTCGGGCAGCCGGCCCGCATCCTGTTGACGTGCGTCAAATGAACGAGGCCTGCCGGGGGGACTAATAGCCGTATTCGACGGGTTCAAGCCACTCGGAGGAGACGTTGCCATGCCATACAAGACCGTACTCACCAATCTCGACCCGAGCGACCGCGCCCAGCAGCGGCTACGCTTTTCGCTGGACCTCGCAAAGGCGTTCGACGCGCATCTCATCGGGCTCTACACGACCTTCATGCCCGAGGCGCGGGAATACTTTTCGATCGCGGGCTGCGCGCACTATTACGGCGACTGGATCGATGTGCGGCGCGGCCAGCGCGATGCGGCCGAGGAAGCTTTTCGTCAAGCGCTGCGCGGCGCCGGGCTTGGCGGCGAGTGGGTTTCGTTCGACGACTATGCCGAGCAGCCCATGATCCGGCACAGCCGCCGCGCGGACCTCGTGATCGCTGGTCAGACCGGCCCCGACGACGATTCGCGGCCGTTGCGCAAGTGCTTTCTGGAATCCGTGGTGCTCACTTCGGGCAGGCCGGTGCTGGTTCTGCCATACGCCGGTGCTTTGAGGCCAGCAGGCCAATCGGTAGCGATCGCGTGGGACGGCAGCCGCGAGGCGGCCCGCGCCGTGCACGACGCCATGCCTTTTCTGAAGCGCGCCGGGCGTGTGACGGTGCTGCGCATCCGCACCTCCGGCTCGCTGCGGCCCGCTGCACTGGGCGCCCAAGGCAAGGAAATCGACATCATGCTGGCAAGACACGCGGTGAACGTCGATTTTGCGGAAGCTGTGAGCGATTCTGACGAGTCCGCCGGCGACGCCCTGCTCTCGTGGGTTGCCACGAGCGGCTGCGACCTCGTCGTGGCCGGCGCCTACAGTCATCCGCAATGGAAGGAGCAATGGCTCGGCGGCGTGACACGCGCACTGCTCGAGTCGGCGACGGTCCCTGTGCTGTTCTCACATTGACACGCAGCCGCGCCTTCGCAAAAGGCGGCTGATCGCAGCGCTCACGCGGCGCTGCAACGTTGCCGCGTCACGCCACCTCTTGCGTGCCGACGTAGAGCCGCGTCACCTCGTCCGCGTCACACAGCGCCGTGCCGCTCGACAGCAAGGTCGCGGAGGCCGCCGCCTGTGCGAGGCGCGCGGCGTCCCGCAAAGTCTCGCCGCGGCGCAGCGCGACGAGCAGCCCTGCAAGAAAGCTGTCGCCGGCGCCGGTTGCGCTCGATACGGTCACGGACAGCGCTGGCACGCGAATCGTTTCGTCCGATGTGACGAGCAGCGCGCCGCGTTTCCCTAGCGTCAACGCAACGATCTGCGCGCGATGCGCCTCGACGAGTTGCCGCGCAGCGGACAGCCACGCCGCCTCATCGGCCAGCGGTTGCCCCGCCAGTGCTGCCAGTTCGGCAAGGCTAGGCTTCACGAGATAGACGCCCGCTTCGAGTGCGAGCCTGAGCGGCAGGCCCGATGTGTCGAGCACCACGCGCGTGCCGCGCAGCTGCGCCCAGCGAGTCAGGTCGGCGTAGGCTTTGGCGGGCAATCCGGGCGGCAAGCTGCCGCTCAGCACGAGATAGCGCGGCGCGGGCATGAGCGCTTCGAGCACGGCGAGCGTGGCCGACCACTCATCGGCGCTGACTTGCGGCCCGGGGAGGACGAACCGGAATTCGTGGCCGGTCGAGCGCTCTGTGACCGAGAAGTTTTCGCGCGTCTCGCCCGCAATGCGCAGCCGGCGGCCAGGCACGCGCTCGGCCGTGAGCATCTGTTCGAGCAGATTCCCCGACGCGCCACCCGCCAGGTAGAGCGCCAGGCAATTCGCCTCCCGGCCGTCGAGCCGCTGAATCACGCGAGCCACATTGAGGCCGCCGCCGCCCGGATAGCGGCGCGCGGCGTCGCAACGCAGCTTGTGCGTATCGACAACCCGCTCCACTGCCGTCGAGACGTCGACGGCAGGGTTCAGCGTAAGCGTCACGATTTCGACCACCTTCGCCCCCTTTTCGTAGGCATTGGCCTACACGCCAAGAAAAATGCTTACGCCAATTTCAGCGCACGCTCATTGGAACGCGGCCGGCGGCGTCACATACTGAAGACCTACCACCGCACCGCTGTACCCCATCCGATGCAAGGAGCGCTGAGATGTCCACCGTCGAAATCCGCTCGCTGACCGACGCTTCGCTCCTGAACGGCAGCGTCGCCGACGATCCCGAAACCCTGCTCGCGCTCGCCCGTACCGCCGGCTTGCTCGTCACCCTCGACGGTCAGATAGGCCGCGAAAAATATCAGAGCGTGGCGGGCTCGCTGCATGCGTTCCAGCGCTTCGCTGCCGCACTGCGCGACGCCCTTGTCGCAGCCGGCGCGCCCTGAGCGAAGCGGGCACAGCGCGCCGCCTCGCGATTCAGGGAGCGCAGATGGCGCGCGCCTACTCCATGTGCATGCCACCGTTGACGGCAAAATTGGCCCCGGTCACGAATGCGCCATCGTCTGAGCACAGGTACGCAACCAGCGAAGCCACCTCCTCCGGCCGCCCAAGACGCCCAACGGGAATCTGCGGCAGGATGCGCGTATCCATGATGTCCTGCGGCACGGATTCCACCATCGCAGTGGCAAGGTAGCCCGGCGATACCGTATTCACCGTCACGCCACGTTTCGCAACTTCGAGCGCGAGCGACATCGTAAAACCATGAATGCCGGCCTTTGCGGCCGCGTAGTTCGTCTGCCCGAAGGCCCCACGCGAACCGTTCACGGAACCAATGTTGACGATGCGGCCAAACCGACGTTCGTACATGCCCGGCAAGAATGGCTTCGTGAGATTGAACATGCTGTCGAGATCCGTGTGCATCACCGCATCCCACTCGGGCTTCGAGAGCTTCATGAAGCTCGCATCGCGCGTGATGCCGGCATTGTTGACGAGCACATCGACGCCGCCGAACTCCGCGATCACGCTTCGCGCGCACTCCTCACACGAGTCGTAGCTGGCCACGTCGAGTTCGAACGCATGAAACGTGCGCCCCGCTTCGCGTTCGCCGTGCAGCCATGTCGCCACGTGATCGTTCTGCTCCGAATGGGAAACCACCACAGTCATGCCCGCGTCGTACAGCTTCCGGCTGATGGCGGCGCCGAGCCCCCCCATTCCGCCGCTCACAAAGGCAATCCGTTCCTTGCGCATCATGCTTCTCCTCGCAGATGGGTGATCGGCCGCGGATCGGCGCGATCGAACTGTCGCACCACTATAAAAACGCCCGTTCACCCGCGATTGATATGCATCAATCGGATGCTTTCCCGCCGGAGACCATCGCTATCCGCGAAGGGTTGACTCAAATCAATTGTGACCACTCGCCGGGACGTAGACTCAACGCACGCCACCCTTGTTTTCGCGGTTTTCTCAATCGTGGAGCGCCGATCATGGAGTACCGCAGCATTCTTGTTCATCTGGACGGCAGCGAGCGCGCAAGCGCCTGCCTCGATCTCGCGTTGCTTGTCGCGCGCCAGCATGGCGCCCATCTCAACGCACTATTTGCGCCGGTCACGACAGACCACGAAAGCGCGTGGTCTGTCAGTTTCGACACGGGGTATCGCGAGCGGACCCGGGAAGACACACGCCGCGCGCTCGAGCACCAGTTCCTTAACGGGCTCTCCCAGACGAACCTCAAAGGCACCTGGCGTACTGCCATGAAACATGCCCAGCAAGAGTTGCTTGCCCTCTCGCCGTTTGCGGATCTCATCGTGGTTGGCCAAAGCGATCCACACGATCCGGACGCTTCGCTGAGCAACCGGCTGCAGGTTCAGGTGACGCTGGCGGCGGGACGACCGGTCCTGTGGACACCCTATGTCGGGACGTTTCCCACTGTGGGCGAACGGATCGTCGTTGCGTGGGACGCAGGCCAGTCCGCCACGCGGGCACTGTACGACGCTCTGCCCTTCATGCAGCTTGCCGGGCATACCACGATCGTCACGCTCAATGCCGAGCGGGAAGGCCGCATACCAGGCGCCGACATCGCCCTCGTCCTCGCGCGCCACGGCGTCGACGCGGAAATCACCCAGTTGCACACGCCCCCCACGGTGTCGGTTGCCGATGCGCTGCTCTCGCGCGTGGACAAACTGGGCAGCGACCTGCTTGTGATGGGGGCGTACGGTCACGCGCGCTGGAAAGAACTCGTCCTCGGCGGCGTCACGCAAACCGTTCTCGGGTCGATGCCTGTTCCGGTGTTGATGTCGCATTGAGCGCGCATTTGTCGTACCGTGCGCCTGCGTTGCCCGGCGCGCATGCTCAGGCTTAAGGAAAATCGCCATGTGCTACAAAAGCCTCCTCGTCCACCTCGACGACTCGGAACGATGCGCGGTGCGCCTCGCGCTCGCGCTCGATCTGGCGGAACGCTTCGATGCGCATCTGACCGGACTGTATTGGTCGCATGCGTACCGGGACACTTCCGACGGCGCGCCAACACCGGAGGCGCGCCTCGCGCGGACGCACGAACACTTTCTCCTCGCTGCGGAGCGGGCAGGCCGCTCTGTCGAGTGGCGCGCCCCGCAGCCTTGCGATAGCGCGATCGCGACAATGCACGCGCGCCATGCCGACCTGCTCATACTGGGCCAGCCAGAAGACGAGGTTTGGGTCGCGCAGAGCGCCGGCGGCTTCGTGACGGATCTGTTGATGACAGCCGGGCGGCCTGCCGTCGTGGTGCCGCATTCCGGCGCCTTGACGGAATTCGCGCAGAACATTCTGGTCGCGTGGAACGGCGGCCGCGAAGCAGCGCGCGCCGTCTCCGACGCGCTTCCCTTATTGCAGCGCGCCCAGTCTGTCTCGATCGAAGTGATCGCCTCGCACCGTGGCGCGCAGCGCACACGCGCCGAAAACGAAACTATCGACGCTGCCGCGTGGCTCGATCTGCACGGCGTGCAGGCATCGTTCCACGAAAGCGCACGCGATCCCGCGGTCCTGACCGGAGCGGCGCTGCTCAGCCGCGCCAGTGACCTGCACGCCGACCTGATCGTGGCAGGCGCTTACGCGCACTCGCGTGTCCATGAATCCGTTCTCGGCGGTGTGACGCGCACGCTGCTGCAAGCGATGACGGTTCCGGTCCTCATGTCGCACTGATTCCACCTGGCGCACCGCGCCTTCGAAGAGGCGGGAAACCACCATGCTCGACAAGCCCCACGACTCTGCCGCCAGCGCCACCCCGCTCGACAAGCTCGACGACTACGCGTTGCGTTACGCCGTGCGCCACGCCACGCTTGCCCCGTCGAGCCACAACAGCCAGCCGTGGCGCTTCGTGCCCGCCCACGACCGGATCCTGCTGTGCGCCGACCGTCTGCGGGCGCTGCCCGTCGTCGATCCGTTCGATCGGGAACTGATCATCAGTTGCGGCGCGGCGCTCTTCAATCTGCGCGTGGCGCTCGCGAGCCTCGGCATCGGCTACGCCATCACGCTCTTTCCAACGAGCCTCGATCCCGATCTGCTCGCCGATGTGCGTCTGCTTCGCGACCGGCCCGTCGGCGCGGAACTGGTGCCGCTGCTCAATGCCATTTCGCTCCGGGTCACCACACGCCACCCGTTCTCTCCGGCGCCGGTCGCAGCGGCCGTCGAACACGAACTGATCGAAGCGGCCCGCACCGAGGGGGTTGACGTTGCATGTGCAACCGAAGCCGGAAAGCGCGAGGCGATCGCCAACGTCATCGCCGAAGCCGACCGGCGGCAGTTCGCCGATCCCAGGTTCCGCCGCGAACTCGCGAAATGGATCCATCCGCGCCGCACCGGCGACGGCATGCCGGCCTATGCGGCCGGACTCCATTCTCTGCTCGACTTCGCAACGCCGCTCGTTGCCTCCGCGATCCGCACATTCGACGTGGGGGGCGGCGTGGCGGCGACCCACCGGGAGCTCGCGGCAGGATCGCCTCTGCTGCTGTGCATCGCGACGAGCGTCGACGATGCGCAGGCGTGGCTTGCCGCGGGCGAGGCGCTCGAACGGGTGCTGCTCGTGCTGACCTTGCACGGACTGTGCGCCTCCTATCTGAACCAGCCCATCGAGGTGGCCGAACTACGCGCGCAGCTGGGTACGCTGCTCGGCATGCCGAAATCCGCTTGCCCGCAGCTCTTGCTGCGCATCGGACACGGCACGCCGGACGCGCCGTCGCCGCGCCGCCCGCTAAGCGATGTCGTAGCATAAGTACTCGTCGCAAGCCAATCATCAAGATCCTTCGGCCTGCAATAGATCTGAACGCGGCGAGGAATTTGCCCTACCATGCGGCATATCGGTGCGACATGCCTGGTGCGCCAGGCCGCGTCCGATACCCGCTGACTCGGCAAATCATCCGGAGCGTTTCATGCAAACGGCTGGGCCTACGAACTGGGTCGGACGCAACGACAGCAATATTGCAATCGCAGACCCGTATCGTCTTCTCATTGACGCGGTGCGCGACTACGCCATTTTCATGATCGAACCTGGCGGGCGCGTTTCGAACTGGAATGCCGGCGCGCAGCGCAACAAAGGCTATTCTTCGGATGAAATCGTCGGCCGGCATTTCTCCGTGCTCTATACGCCGGACGATATCGCCTCAGGCAAGCCCACGTACCTGCTGGAGACTGCCGCGCTGCACGGGCACATCGAAGACGAGGGCTGGCGCGTGCGCGAGGACGGCAGCCGCTTCTGGGCGAACGTTGTCATCACCGCCGTGCGCGACGACCAAGGCGCGCGCTTTGGCTTCGCAAAGATCACGCGCGATTTGACCGAGCGGCGCAGGCTCGAAGAACTCGAGCGCGCTAATGCCGCGTCGGCGCTCGACCAGCAGGCGCGCGAAAACGAGCAAAAGCGCATTGCCCGGGAGTTGCACGACAATCTCGGGCAACGCATCGCTGCACTGAAAATGGCGCTCAGCATCCACTGGTCCGAACTCGAGATTGCATTGCCGACGCAATTGCATGCCGAACTGGAAGCCATCGCGCAAATCGGCGCACAGATCGACGCGCTTGCTGTGGCAGTACGGCGCATTGCCGCCGATCTGCGTCCCACCATGCTTGACGATCTCGGACTGCAGGCTGCGCTGGAATGGCTGGCAGAGGACTTTCAGAGCCGCTACGGCGTGACTGTCCAGTGCAGGCTGAAGGTTTCGGAACCTGACCTCGGCGACTTCGCTACGCCCCCCCTCTTTCGCGTCGTCCAGGAAGCGCTGACCAATGTGGCACGCCATGCTCACGCGCACCGTGTGACTATCGAGCTCGAGAACGACGCGAAACATCGCCGGCTTCGCATCAGCGACGACGGCGTGGGCTTCGACCCGCGCTCGGCGTCGCGTCCCGAAGCGTTCGGGCTCATCGGCATGCGCGAGCGCATTTTGCAGCTCGGCGGCTTGCTAACGGTCGAGGGGCGTCCCGGCGCGGGCGTCACGATTTCGGCGGACATTCGTTTACCGGTGGACATTCATCCGGCGCTCGCGCGCACTAGACGGTAGCAAACATCCACGCCACATTATCTGACGCTACCCATTTCGCGCACGAATGCGAGCTGTGCCTGCAGGAGCTGCTCTGCGCAACGCGCATAGAGCCAGCCAGGTCCGTTGTCAGTGCTATACATGCCGCGGCACAAGCCCTTGAGCCGTATCGTCGTCGTTCCATCTTCGGCCAGCTGGCGCACCGCCCAGAAGTAGGCGATGCCGAATTCATGCGGCATGCGTGTCTCGATCGTGTCGTCAGTCGCACGTTCGACAGGCGTGGGCGAGTGCCGTTGGACGAAGGCTCTGGCGCGAGCCCAGGCTTGCGCGCAGTCGTCGGGCGTTGCGCATTTGATCGCACTCTGCTCGCGTCGCGCTTCCAGCTCGATTTCGGACCGACGGAAGGCGACGTTTTCGTCGCGGCCGGTATCGCGGTATGTCGTACACGCCAAAAGCGATGCAATCAACAGCATCAGCCCCAGCGCCGCGCCGAAGGACAACCTGCTCGACATCTCCGCCCCCCCGCCCGTGTTTCGGCCCGCGACCGCGGCCCACCGATTCCAATGTATGAATCGAATGACGCATTTCGATTGATCTACCTCAAGTCGAGACGGGTCCGGGTCAATGCCCCTTCGTCTGATTCAAGTCAAAGCCGACGCGCAGGCGCGCGCTCCAATCGATGTCGGACGCGCACGTCGCGCGTGACGCGAGGAGAGCATCATGAAGCTGACGTTTCTGGGCGCGGCGCAAACGGTCACCGGGTCGCGCTACCTGCTGGAGGCTGGGAGCAAGCGGGTACTGATCGACTGCGGGCTGTTCCAGGGCACCAAGAACTTGCGCCTGCGCAACTGGGAGCCGTTGCCCTTTCCCGCCGACTCGCTCGATGCCGTCATCCTCACGCACGCCCATATCGACCACTGCGGCTATCTGCCAGTCCTTGCGCGCAACGGTTTTCGCGGTCCGGTTTATTGCACGCCGGGAACTGCGGATCTGTGCGGCATCATGCTGCGCGACAGCGCCCGGTTGCAGGAGGAGGACGCGGCGTTTGCGAACCGTCACGACTTCTCCAAACACCATCCCGCGCTGCCGCTTTACACGCTGGAAGACGCCGAACAGGCACTGCGGCTCGTCGCGCCGCGTCCGTTCTATGAGCCCGTCACGCTCGGCGAACACCTGACTTTACGGCTGCTGCCGGCCGGCCATATCCTTGGGGCGGCTAGCGTTGTGCTGTCTAACGGGCATACGGTCGTTGCGTTTTCGGGCGACCTCGGGCGCCCCGACGATCCGATCGTGCGTGCGCCAACCCCGCCGGTGCATGCGGACTACCTGGTGGTCGAATCGACCTACGGCGACCGGCTGCACGACGCATCCAACCCCGAGGACGAGCTCGCGGAGATGTTCTCGCGCACGTTTGCGCGTGGCGGGATCGTGGTGATGCCCTGCTTCGCCGTGGGACGCGCACAGGAGGTCCTTTACTACATCGCGCGATTGAAACAGTCGGGCCGTATGGCGAATGTTCCGGTCTACCTGGACAGTCCGATGGCGATCAGCGTGACCGACCTCTACCGGCGTCACATGAGCGATCATCGGCTAACGCTCTCGCAGGTCCACGCCATCGATCATGCGGCGTTCATGGCCCGAACGGTGGACGAGTCGAAGGCCATTGCCGGACGCAACGGCCCCATGGTCATCATCGCCGGCAGCGGCATGGCCACCGGCGGCCGGATTTTGCATCACCTGAGCCTGTATGCTTCAGACCCGCGTAACACGATTGCGCTCGTCGGCTACCAGGCGCCCGGCACGCGCGGCGCAGCGCTCGAGGCTCACGCGCCAGCCATCAAGCTGCACGGCGACTATGTGCGCGTGCGCGCCGAGGTGTCCTCGATCACGTCTCTGTCTGCGCATAGCGATTACCGGGAAACCCTGCGCTGGCTCGCCGGCATGACGTGCCCGCCTGTTCATACGTTCGTCACACACGGCGAGCCCGCAGCGGCGGATGCCTTGCGGCGGCGCATTGTGGAGACGCTGCACTGGGATTGCTGCGTGCCGGAATACGGGCAGTCCTTCGAACTCGCCGAGGAAGCCGTGCGGCCCGATCCCTGCGCACCGTGCGCTGCGGATGAGCTGGCGCCCGCGCCGTCGGCAGGCGCGGAGCCCTGAAAGGCTGCCTGAACGCGAAACGGGAGGCGGCGCCTCCCGCGCGAGCCTGGCGGACGCGCGCCAAATTTTTTTGGGACACCGTTTCGAGTGGCTCATAAAATGGGCATGCATCCCTCACACGGGATAACGTCGTCCCTCCCATTGAAGTCGACACTTCATATGCGAACGGCCTACGCATCGATCTCGCGCAAGTATTGCGCCCCGGATAAACGTCATGAGCGCGGGCGCTGACCGGCACATGCGCGCTGGACAAGGCGCGGGGCCCGCAATTGTCGCGCGCCTGCGCGATCCCGTCGTCTCGGCCGTGCTGGCATTCGTCGTGGCCTTCGCGCTGGCCGGCGTCGTTGCAACGTTTGTTACGCGACAGTGGCAAGCGGCGGCGGAACAGCGGTTCACACGGCGCGCGGCGGCGCTACACGAAACACTGACGCAGGCGCTGGTCGCCAACGAGGCTATCTTGCGCGGCGCACGCGCCGTGCTCGAGCAATCGCCTGGCCCCGATCCGGCAGCCTGGAAGCACTTCGTGTCAGCGATCGATCTGAACAACTCCCGTTCGGCGATCACCGCGCTCGGTTATGTGACTCCCCACGCCGGCCCGTTGGCGGGCGCAGCCGAAAGCGGCGACGTCACGACGCAGTGGGCAGGGCTGAGCGCCACTGTCCCCGCAAACGCATTCGCGGAGACCGTCGCGACACGTGCCGCGCGCCGCTACGCTGCCGAAACCGGCAACGCAGCGCTCGCGGCGGTGCCGGAAATTGCCAATGCGCCACCGCTTCTCACGCTCTGGCTGCCCGTGTACGAGACGGCACCCGATACACAAGGCAATGCGCAGAAGGTCATCGGCTTTGCGGTTGCCGTGCTGGACGCACAGCGGCTCTTCGCACCGCTCGTTGCCGCCGATCCTGGGCTTGCGATCAGCGCACGGATCGGTACTCCTGCCTTGCACCTCTACACGAGTGGGCGCGGCGAAGAAGACGAGGTGTTGCCCGGTCAGCGGTTCCGGCGTAGCGATTCGCTCGTGTTTGGCGGGGCAACGCTCGCGCTCGACGTCAGTGCCGACGCAAGTCCGCTGCTTACGGGCGCAGCCGCCTGCGCCACGGCCATTCTGCTCGCGGGGCTGCTCGGGGCCGCCGTGATCGCGTTTCTCGCGCAACGCCTCATGCGCGCAAACCTGGCGCCACCGAAGGTCGCAGGCGACGCGCGGCTCAACGAAGCCCGCATGATGGGGATCATCCGCTCGTCGATGGAAGCGATCGTCACCGTCGACGAGACCCAGCGCGTGGTGATCTTCAATCCAGCCGCCGAACAAGTGTTCGGCCTGTCCGCCATGGAGGCGATCGGCTCGCCGCTCTCGCGTTTCATTCCCGAGCGATTCCGGGCCGCACACGCGCAACATGTCGAACAGTTTGGCGAGACCGGCGTCACCGAGCGCCAGATGGGACGCCCGCAACGGGTGCTCCACGGGTTGCGAACCAATGGCGAGGAGTTTCCCATCGAGGCATCGATTTCGCAGATCCGTGACGACTCGGGCAAGCTTTTCACGGTCATGCTACGCGACATCACTGAACGCGTCCGCGCGGAAGAGGCGCTCAAGCGTTCGCGCGAAGAACTGCGGGAACTGTCGGCCAATTTGCAGAATGTGCGTGAGGCCGAAAAAACACGCATCGCGCGCGAGCTTCACGACGACCTCGGCCAGCAGCTCACCGCGCTCAAGATCGATCTTTCCGCCCTCGAGCACCGGCTCGGTGAGGACGATGCCGCCGACGTCCCAGCGCGCCTCGCAGGCATGCGCAACCTGATCGATTCGACGGTCGGGTCCTTGCGGCGCATCGCGGCTGACCTGCGGCCGGTCATGCTGGACGACCTCGGCCTCGTGCCGGCCATCGAGTGGCTGGCGAACGACTTCACGAACCGCTACGGTATCGCCGTCGAGAGTGATCTGGACGCGGACGCCACGAACTTCTCGAACGACGCCTCCTCTGCACTCTTTCGCATCGTTCAGGAAGCGCTGACCAATGTCGCCCGTCATGCCGACGCGAATCTCGTCGAGATTACGCTGAAGGTGGACGGGCCACTCTGTGTCCTGCGCATTGCCGACGACGGCCTCGGCGCGACCGGCGACCCTGCCGACAGACAGCGCGACGCCTTGCGGGACAAATCGTTTGGCCTCATCGGCATTCGCGAGCGCGCCCGCATGCTGGACGGCACCGTTTCAATCGATACCGCGCCTGGCAAGGGTTTTGCCATGACGATCACGTTCGCACTTCATGCTCTCCTCCCCGAAGAGGCCGCATCATGACCAAAGTGATCATTGCCGACGACCATGCGCTCATGCGTGACGGACTGCGCCGCATTCTCGAAAGTGCGCGCGATATCCACTTCGAAATCGTCGGCGAAGGCTGTGACAGCACGACCACGCTCGCGCTCGTGCGTGAACACCCCGCCCAGGTCCTGGTGCTGGACCTCTCGATGCCAGGGCGCAGCGGCGTGGACCTCGTCAAGCAGATCAAGGACGAGAAGCCCGAGTTGCGAATTCTTGTGCTGACCATGCACGCCGAGCAGCAATACGCGGTGCGTGCCTTCAAGGCGGGCGCTTCGGGTTACCTCACCAAGGAGTGTGCGAGCACGGAACTGGTCAGCGCCGTGACGAAAGTCGCCGCCGGCGGCGTCTACGTCAGCATGGCGATGGCCGAGCGCTTCGCCCAGAGCCTGAACGAGCCCGCCGACACGCTCCCCCACCAAAGACTGTCAGATCGGGAGTTTGAGGTATTCCGGCGTATCGCGGCCGGTCAGACCATTACCGAAATCGCGCAGGAACTCTGCGTGAGCGCGAAGACTATCAGCACCTACAAGGTGCGCATTCTCGAAAAGATGCAGATGCCGCACGAAGCCGCGCTCGTGCGCTACGCGATGCGGCACAAGCTCATCGACGATCCAGACGAGGCGTGAGCCTCGAGTGTCGCGGCCGATTGCCGCATGACTGTAGGAATCGCCCTACACGTCTTCCGTTCCGCGTACGTCACTTTCCATCGCCGCCGATATTTTTTTGAGACGGCGTTGCCGATACTGGCTACATGAAAGCTAGTCCTGTCCACCAGCGCCTGCACGTCTTCCTCGTCGAGGACGCGACCGCGGTGCGTAGGAAAATCGCCGAAGCGCTGTCGGCCATTCCTGATGTGACCGTGATTGGCGAAGCCGAGGATGCGGCTAGCGCCCTGACCGGCATCGCGCAAAGCGGTGCGGACGTCGCGGTGGTCGACCTAAGGCTCGCGAGCGGCAGCGGCATCGAATTACTCACCCTGCTTGGACGCGAGCAACCCTTGGTCGTGACGGTGGTGCTGACGAATCACTCCGGCGCACCGTTTCGCGCAGCATGCCAAAGAGCGGGAGCCGATTACTTCTTCGACAAGACGTCCGAGTTCGAAGCCGCCTGCGAAGCCATTGAAGCGTTAGCGAGACAGCGCGTCACCCCCGCGCGCTGAACTGGAGACGATCATGTATGCCGAGCCTGTCTGCGATCCCTCACTGTCCAAGCCGCCGGCCCCTCGCTGGCCCGTCGTGCCGCTGCAGCCACCTACGCGCTGCTCCACCTGTTCGCTGCGGGCGGTTTGCATGCCGCCAGACCTAACATCGAGCGAACTTCAGCAGCTCGACAACGTGGTCCTCACGACGCGCAACGTCCACAAAGGCGAAACGCTGTTTCGTGCGCGCGATGCATTTCAGAGTCTTTACGCCGTTCGCACGGGCTCGTTCAAGACAGTGGTCCTGCATCGCGACGGGCGCGAACAGGTCACGGGCTTCCAGATTCCGGGCGAGCCACTCGGTCTCGACGGCGTCTGCTCGGGCACGCACAGCTGCGACGCCATTGCGCTTGAAGACAGCACGGTTTGCATCATGCCGTTCGGTCAGCTCGAAATGTTCTGCCGCGAGAGCCGGCGCATGCAACGGCATCTCTATCAGCTCATGAGCGGTGAAATCGTGCGCGAATCCAGCCTGATGATGCTGCTCGGTACGATGACCGCCGAACAGCGCCTCGCTGCGTTCCTGATCGATCTAGCGGCGCGCTTCCAGAGGCGCGGCTACTCGGGCGCGCAATTCAACCTGAAGATGAGCCGCGAAGAAATTGGCTGCTTTCTTGGCATGAAACTCGAAACCGTCAGCCGGATGTTTTCGCGCTTTCAGCGTGACGGCCTCGTCGAGGCGAACGGCAAGCAGATCCGGATCGTCGATCTGGAGGGGCTGGAGCGTGTGTGACGCGACAGATGCACGCGCCGGAGTCGCTTGATTCATATCAACGGGACGGCGAGCGCCGATGACATCATGAATCTGGCCAGCCGCCTTCCGTGTGCCGGCCGCATTCGAGGAGACTATCGATGCCACGTATAGCCAATCTGCTCGCTCGTTTCCCGAGAGGTCCGGTCTTCCACGGGGGCTCAGCCAAAGTCGCGTTTCGCGCGCTAGCCGTAAGCGCTGTCGCGTTGCACGCCTTGGCTGCCCACGCACAGCTTGCCGAGCCCACCGAACTCGTCGATCAGCAGCACTGCATGTTCTGTCATACGTCGGACGCACCTTTTCTCGCCCCCTCGTTTCACCAGATCGCCGAGCGCTATCGCGACAAGCCCAACGCCAACATCCTGCTCGAAGACAAGCTCAGGCACGGCGGCAAGGCGCACTGGGGCGATATGTCGATGCCTCTGCCAGAAGATCGCGGCGGACCGTTATCGGCCCAGGATGCGCAGACGCTCGTTCAGTGGGTCCTGCGCCAGTAATCGCAACATCGTTCTCCGTAACCTAGCGAAGGGGCATCGCCATGCGCGTCACCGTTCATCTCGACAATTTCGACCGGCTCGATCCCAGTGCATACGCGATCGTCTGGATCGACACCGAATCGCAGAAATGGTCGCGCGAGGGGCACGCAGGCGTGAGCGTGCCGGAGTGGGGGCGATACCGCTGCACGCCGGGCGGCACCGTCCTGCTCGCGGGCGAAAATCTGCGCGACGTTTGCCTGCTCGAAGGGCTTTACCTGGCGGCGGCGGACGGCCCATTCGAAGGCGAAGGCGCGCGTGCGCAATGGCTGTCCTCGGTCAACGCCGAACCACTCGAAGGGCGTTGGCAGGTGCAATGCATCGATGAGAGCTTGCCGCACCCTGAGGATGGACTCTTCGCCGACGAGGCTTGACGGGCTTTGCCCGTCGTCGCTCGAACTAGTGATCGCGCTGCGTGGCGGCGCGCTGGTAGTGGGCGTTCGAGGCCGCGTCGGAACCCAGACGGCGTTCTGCCGCGTCGAATGCCGCACGCATGGCCGCTATGGGATCGTCGCCCTCGCAGTGCCCAAGCGGCGCCAGCTCCCGCGAGGTCGAAACGAGATCGAGACGAACGTCGTAGGCCGGCGGCCGATTGCCGGGCGGCAAAGGGTGCAGTTGCTCGATCGCGAGATGACAGCCCGACAGCACGCTGCTGAACCGTTCGAGGCGTAACAACTGGACTCCGGCTTCCGCCTCGAGGGCGGACGAACCGGGGAAGCCCAGATAGACAATTTGCATCCCGAGTCCCATCACTATGCCCCTTCAAAAAACGGCATCGTTGCGGGCCGAAGGCACGTTATCGCCGTCGACCACGCTTGACTACTACACTTCGAACGCGTTCTGGATTTTCAGGTTGATCCACACCATGCCTTCTCGCAGCCCATCCAGCACCGCCTCCCTTTCGCTCTCGAAGACGCGGTGATGCGCGAAGGCGTGGCTGAAACCCTTCGCTTGCGAGCCGTGCGAAACGCTAACCTCGCAACTGAACCCACCGTGCGGCGCCGGCCACGTGACAGCCTGGACGCTCCAGGCGTCCGAATCGATATGGCCATTGAGTGGCATGAGTCCAATCTCCTTGAAGCGTCGTGGACGCAGGCGTAACCGTGAGTGGTGCAGCGAGCGGTCTGCAGTTCAATTCAGCATAAGGTCCGGCGCCCGGTGCCAATTGATACACATCAACCTAGCTTGTGCCGCTCACCGTGGCGCGAACTGATGGTGCTGTCGCGGCTGCCTTGTCCGTCAAAGACTTCGATGGTACGGCAACGAGAACAGGACAGAGGGCGTCGCGCAGGACGTGCGACGCAACGCTGCCGGGCAGCGTCGCTTGGGCGCGGCGGCGCCGTCCCCACAAGCCGATAACGAGGAGATCGGCGGCCCAGCCACGCGCTTCGCGCAGCATCGCACTGGCAACGTCGTCGAGTTGCTCGTGCGTCGCGATTGCCTCCAGCGAGACCCGCGCGCTGGCGGCCCCGATGAGCGCCTCGGCGCGTTCCAGCGCAGCGGCGCAGTCGGCGTCGAGCAGCTGCCGCAGCCGCGGCTCTCGCACAGGCATCGCACGGTCGACGACGTAAATCACCTTCAACTCCACTTCCTCCGGCAGGCAGCCAATCGCGAGTTCCAGCGCAGCGTACGCGCCCGCGCTTCCATCGACAGCAATCAGCGCGCGGGCAAGCGGGGGATCGTCCACAGCGAGCAGCTGCGTGGGCACATAGAGCAACGTGCGGTGCGTCGCGCATGCGATCTCCTCCGGGTCGAGCCGGCAAGCCCAGTGTTGCCCCGGATGGTGCGCAGCGAGTGCCACGAGATCGGCGCCGAAAGATTCGGTTGCGCGCGCAAGAGCGGACGGCGCGCGCGTGTGCAAAGCCGCGAGATCGAGCAGTTGCAGGTCCGGTTCGCGCCTCGCGGCCGCCAATGTGCTCGCGGCGACGCGTAAATTGAGTTCCGCCCGGCGGCGCATCGCCGCGTGCGTGTCCGCGCGCTCAGGCAACCCAAACTTGAGCGCAGGGAACAGAGTGCCAGGATCTGGGATGAGTTCGACGAGCCGCATCGGCGCATTGCGGCTTGCGAAGCGCGAGGCGAACGCCGCCAGCGAAACGAGGCCGCTTCCGCCTTCGGCAGTGACAACGACTCGCCGGAATGGTTTGGACGGGAGTTTCATGTGCGTATCCGGTTCATCTGCGCGAAGGCCACTTGGGCGCAACGCAATTAGCTCAGCATCGCCGCTCTGGACGACTGCGGCACGAGGAGCAGCGGCAGCACCGTATGCCGCGCGACATCGGCGGCAACGCTTGCGTAGCGCCATCTGCCTCCTTCATGGCCGCCGCGCGTGCCGACCACCAGCAAATCGGCCCGCCAGAGCAACGCCGCCTGGATGATCGCGCGAGCAGTCGATTCACCATCGTGCTGGGGCTCGAGGATGGCCGCATCGAAATCTTCGGGATGCTGAGCATCCGCGGGATCACATGCGAGATACCCCACTCTCACCGCCGTGGCCGCCGTTGCCAGCCTTGCCGCTTCCCTTACGGCGCAAGCCGAGGCCGCGCTCGCGTCGCTCGCTACGAAAATACGCCGCGGCGGCGCGGTGCAGTAGCGCGCGGTCGGCGTGGGCAGCAAAAGCACCGGGCAGTCCGTTTTCCCGACTAGCTCGACCGGGTTCGCCGGCGCACCGATCGCGAGGTCTGGCTTCCAGTCGCGTACGGCGCGCACAAGTGCCTCGCTGCGCGCCGTGCTGTCCGGGCCGGCGGCGAGAAATTCACAGTGCGCTTCGATGCCGCGCAGCGCCAGTATTTCTCGGGACGCATCTAGTGTTGCGGCCAGCGTGATCCGGTTGGAAAAGTGCTGCGCGGCCCGCAGGTCCGTATCGGCAAGCGCAGCCGCCGGAGCAAGCCCGGCGAGCCGCACCTGTGCGCCACGTGCGGCCCAGCCCGCCACGTAGTCGAGTAGCGCAGCCACGCGCTCCATCCCGGTAAAGACGACGAAGAGACGCGAATAAGGCGCAACGTGCTGCATCGCGGCGGCAGCGGCAGTCAGTCGTATCATTTTTCGGCTCCCTCCGTTGCTGCGTCTGCGCTGTCGCGCGCCTGGCGCACCAAAAAAGACGGCGCGGAGCCAATGCCCCTGCGCCGAAACGGCGCGCGCCGGGTTTTCGCACGCGGTTCCGACGCGCCATCTCCCCCTCCTGAAGACTCAGGCGCTCACTCGATCTGCAGCCGCTTCTGTTCGGCGGGCGCCTTTTTCGGCAGCGTGAGCGAAAGCACGCCGTCCTGATACTGCGCATTGGCGCTGCTCTCGTCGATATCGCTCGTGAGCGAGAACGTGCGCGCGAAAGAGCCGCTATAACGTTCGCGACGAATCACGCGCTCGCCGTCTTTCTGCTCTGTCTTGCGGTCGACCTTCGCGTGAATCGAAACCACATTCCCGTCGATTTTTACGTCGATGTCCTTCTTGTCCACGCCCGGCAACTCAGCCTTCACCGTGTAGGCCTTCTCGGTCTCCGTGACGTCGAGCTTCATGCTCGAAAGTTCGGTTTCCTCGGCGGCGAGCATGCCGCGCATCGGCCGGAACAGCCCCTGGAAGAGGTCCGAAACAGGCTCCATGGAAAACGGGTCATAACGTGTCAGATTGCTCATTGCATTGCCTCCTTTAGGCCATCGCGGCGCACGAACCCTGCGTTGAGTCGCGCCATATCCAATCTAGGCAGCGACGGCGTTTTCCGGTTGATCTGCCTCAATACCTCCTCGTTCCGACAGCCGCGCGCGCCCTGTTCGCCTCAATAAAATGATTGATTCAAATCAAGCGCGAGAAGTCCTGCGTTCTTAGACTCGAATCACTTTCTCCGCCCCGCAGGGCGGTGTGACCAACCCGTTCGCTGGAGAACGCGATGAGCTACAAGACTGTCATGGTGCACATGGATACGAGCGCGCGCGCCAGTGCGCGACTCTCGCTGGCGCTGAGGCTGGCGCGCACCTTTGGTGCGCATGTGGATGGACTGTTCGCGATGTTCGAGCCGCGCCCGCGCGAGTTTTACGTGATGGCCGGCACCGCCGACTACTACGACACACACCGCAGACTGCGCCATGAACAGCGCGGCGCGATCGAACGGCTCTTTCGCGCGGAACTGGCGCGCGCGCAGGTCGAAGGCGCCTGGATTGCGCCGGAAGGCGACCCGGTCGCAGCGGTCATGCAGCGCAGCCGGACCGCCGACCTGACGATACTCGGGCAAACCAGTCTGGACGATCCGGAATCCTATATTGCGGAACATTTCCCGGAAACTGTCGTGCTGGGAGCGGGCGGCCCCGTGCTGATTTTGCCGTACACCGGCACTTTCGAGTCCATCGGCGAGCGCGTGCTCGTGGCCTGGAACGGCAGCCGCGAGGCCACGCGCGCGGTTCACGACGCGATGCCGTTCATCACGCGAGCGGCCCGCGTGACTATCGTCGCCGCCTCCACGAGCTTTACGCCGGCCGAATCACAGGCGGCGTGCGCCGACCTCGCGGCCATGCTCGCGCGCCACGGCGCGACGACAGTCGACATCACCCGCTTTGACCGTCTTGCGGCTGAATCCACAGGCGACGCGCTGCTCAGTTACGCGGCCGACGGTGACTACGACCTGCTCGTCATGGGCGCGTACGGCCACGCACGGCTCCAGGAGCTGGTCCTCGGCGGCGCCACGCGTTCGGTCCTTGCCACGATGACGCTGCCGGTGCTCATGTCTCACTGACGAACGCAGTCTGCAACCGTGCCGCCACGTCTTTCCCACGTCAGCTTCAACACAGGAGATCCGCCATGTACTCGCGCATTATGATCGCCCTTGACGGCAGCACGACTGCCTCGCACGCCTTCGACGCCGCGATCAGACTCGCGCACGATACGGGTGCCGAGTTGCAGGCGGTTTATGTGATCGACCTGCCGGTCATCGCCTACGACGTGCCGGGCTACGACCCCTCGATCGTGCGAGACGCGTACCTGGAGGAAGGCCGCGTGATTTGCGCGGAAGCCGGGACGCGTATGGCGCATCAAGGCGTGAAAGGCACGACACGTACAGTCGAAGTCGAACTGCCTGCGGAAGACGTCGCGGATTGCATTGAACACGCCGCCGCCGACTGGCATGCCGATCTCATCGTCATGGGCACGCACGGGCGCCGCGGCGTGCGCCGCCTCGTGCTAGGCAGCGTTGCGGAGCGCGTGCTCCGATGCGCGCGCTGCCCTGTGTTACTCGTGCCTGCACGTGCGGTTTCGTCTGGACAGAAAACACCGGCGCAGCACGAGGCACACGTACCCGCGTGACGGAGAACACGAGGGCGAACACAAGAGCAAACCAAATAGCAAACAAGAGGCTGGGCTCCTTTTCCGAACCCAGCCTTCGCCAGCATCGACCACACTTCCACTTCTTACATCGGCGTGAAGACCACCGGGTAGCCGAGATGGTCTTCAATACCTCTCACGCCAGGCACGCGCTGCGCCGAAACGAGAATCGCCTTGCGCTCCTCCTCTGAGTTCACCGTGCCCCAGAAGTGAACGATCCCTTCCTTGACCACGACGCTCTCCGCTTCCATCGCCCAGCGATGGCCGTCCAGCGCGCGCAGCACGTTGCGATGGATGGCCTCGTCCGAAGCAACCGCGGCCGGATCGTGTTCAATGGAGCTCGCCAGCGCACGCACCAGATTCGCTCGACTCACGATGCCTACGAGTTTGCCTTGTGTCAGTACCGGAACCCGTTTGATATGGTGGCGTTCGAGCAGGTCGGCAACCTCGCCCAGGGTCGCCGATGGTGCAACCGAAACGACATTGCACGTCATGACGTCGCTGACCTCGGCGGCGTTTTCCTTGAGGTACTCGCCCGCGAGCTTGCGCGTCGAATGAAGGAACTCACTCAACCAGCTACGCTGCGGCTTGCCGGTTCCCGTTTCCACGCGATGCAGAAGATCGTTTTCGCTGAGAATGCCGACCAAGGCTCCGTTATCGTCGACGACCGGGATGCCGCTAATATGGTGCTCGGCGAGCAGCGTCGCCGCCTCGAGAATTGACGCGTTGGGCCGCACAGTGATGACGTCCCTCGTCATGATGTCCGATGCTTGCATGTGTTCCTCCGTTAAGGGCTAATGCCCCGATGTGAATCAATCTAGAGCTTGCAGCGACGCACGCAGTGACTTGTGTCACACGCGCGTTCACCGTGCACGGCCCGTCCCTACTTCGTTTGAATCTGCGTACATGCGGAAATAGCCGCTGTGAAGCATGACCGCCTCGGAGTGGGTCGCTTCGATCAGGCGAGCGGCGGCCTTTTCGATCGCGGCCCGATGTGCAAGGAACGCGCCGCGCAAATCCGTTTCGCGCAGGGAGGCCGCGCCGAAGTGATCTTCGAGCGCCTCGGCCGTAATCGCGCATTGGATGGGCGTGTCCCCCGCGGTGGCCGGAAAGGTCAGCGCGAGCCGGTTTGCGTCATAGTCAGGCGACCGGTCAGAAAAGGTGATGTTCACGCTGTTCGACTCCTTCGCAGGACCTTTAGTGAATGAGCTAGATCGTCACGTAGCCCTGGAAGGACCAGGGCAACGCCATGTGCAAGACATCCGAGGTAGCGGGCGTGTGGGCTATGCTGCTGCCGTAAAAGCCAGGCGCCCCATCGGCCGAAAAAACCGGCACGAACGAGAGCGAATCGTTGATCGTGATAAGGAAGTCGGGGTTGTAGCATGACGGCGCAAAAATCCTCACCGATTCGAAGAAGTCAGCGCCATCCGCATTGCGCGCCCCTCCTATCGTTTGCGAAGACGTAGGAATGCGCATCTCGTAGTACGCCGGCAACTCGACGGTCTGCTCGCCGCGGGTAATCCGGCTTGCCGGCCGGAAAATCAATGTCGCCCCCGGATACGGCAGGCAGCGCGGCAATTGCGGTATCGGCCCCTCGGGCCCGAGCCGCAGAGGCGGCCACGCCGCGAGCGAAAGGTACAGCTCGGGCGTGTGTTGAGCGAAGTAATCAGCGAGCCAGTTCATTGCTATCTCCTTGCGTCGGACTGTTTGACGTGTCGCCTCAGTCCCCATCTCCATACCAGTTGCGAATTGCGGCCCAGACTTCCTCGGCCGATTCGCAGAAGCGAAAGAGCGCGAGATCGTCAGGGTCGATCATGCCGGCCTCGGCCATTGCGTCGAAGTCGATTATGCTGCGCCACCACGTTTCACCTACGAGGAGCACGGGAAATGGCGCGATCTTGCCCGTTTGCAGAAGTGTGAGGACTTCGAATAATTCGTCGCAGGTACCGTATCCGCCGGGAAAGAACACCGCCGCCTTGGCGCGCTCCAGCAGGTGAAGTTTGCGGATGGCGAAGTAGTGAAAGCGGAAGCACAGGTCCGGTGTCAAATACGGGTTTGGATACTGCTCTCTCGGCAACGTGATGTTCATGCCCACCGTGGGCGCGCCCGCATCGAATGCGCCACGGTTGGCCGCCTCCATGATGCCCGGACCGCCACCCGTCACGACCGTGAGCCTGGGGAGCTTGCCTGTGCCTCGCGCGTGGCCGATCAGCGCGCCCAGCTTGCGCGCCACGTCATAGTAGATGCTGCGCTGAAGCAGTGCTTGCGCCACAAGCAGTTCGCGCTGCGCTTGAGCGCCGGTGTCGACCTGCGCGAGACGGCGCGTGGCTGCGAGACGCCTGCGCGCCCGCGCCGGGCTCGTGACGCGCGTGCTTCCGTAGACGACCACCGTATGAGCGATGCCGAGGTGCTGCAAGCGCTCTTCGGTTTTCCAGTAGTCGAGCTGAAGCCGCACGCCGCACATTTCGGGCCGCCGCAGAAACGCCGCGTCCTCGTCGGCCTGGACGTAACTCTGGCTTTCGATCAGTTGCCGCACACGCGGCGCTAGCCGCAACGCTTGCTCGCCTGCCTGGTGCCGCTCGCGTTGCGACGGCCGCGCTCCGGCATGGTCGACGCGCACGGTGGTGGAAAGCCCCCGGATGTCCATGGCCCGTTACATCTCGATGATGACTTTCAGCGCTTGCGTACTCGCCGCGTGCGAAAACGTCTCGTAGGCCTTGAGCACATCGTCGAACACAAAACGATGCGTAATCAGCCGGCTCGGATCGATCCGCCCGGCGCACACGGTCTTGAGCAGCATGGGTGTGCTGACGGTATCGACGAGACGCGTCGTGATCGCCACGTTGCGGTCCCACAACTTGTCGAGAAAGATCGACGCCGGCACGCCATGCACGCCGATGTTCGCAATCACGCCGCCCGGTGCGACGAGTTGCTCGCACAGTTCGAACGTCGCGGGCACGCCGACGGCCTCCACGGCGCAGTCCACGCCGACACCGTCAGTGAGCTTCATCACTGCTTCGACAGCGTCGGTGGCGCGCGAGTCGATGCACGCCGTAGCGCCGAATTTCTTCGCACATTCCAGGCGGTTGGCGTCCAGGTCGATCATGATGATCTGCGCGGGCGAATAGAACTGGGCGGTCAGCAGCGCCGCGAGTCCGATCGGTCCCGAGCCGACGATGGCGACCGTGCTGCCGGGCTCGACCTTGCCGTTGAGCACTCCGCATTCGAAGCCGGTGGGCAGGATGTCCGAGAGCATCACGAGCGCGGCCTCGTCGAGGCCGGCGGGAATCTTGTAGAGGCTCGTCTGCGCGTGCGGAGTCCGCACATATTCGGCCTGGGTGCCGTCGATGCGGTTGCCGAGGATCCAGCCGCCCGTCTTGCAGTGCGAGTACATGCCGCGGCGGCAGTATGCGCACTGCCCGCAGCTCGAAATGCACGACACGAGCACGTGATCGCCAGCTTTTAGATCCGATACGCCGCTACCCGTTTCGTGCACGATGCCCACGCCTTCGTGGCCGAGAATACGGCCCGGCTCGCAGCTCGGCACGTCGCCCTTGAGAATATGCAGATCGGTCCCGCAGATCGTGGTTTTCGACATCTTGACGATGGCGTCGCCGGGACCCTGCAATGCGGGCATCGGCCGCGTTTCCACCGCAAACTTGCCCGGACCGTTGTAGACCAGTGCTTTCATGTTCTCTCCATAAAGGTTCAGAAACACGCGTGCGCCGTCGCGACCGCCTGCACTTGCAGCGCGAACGCGGCACCGGTTTCATGATGAGCGGCGCCAAGCGTGCGCATTTGACATCGATCAAGCACTTGCCAGCCCCGCAGGCTCAATCGCCAAACGTGCGCGTGTGGTCGTCGTAACTGAACAATCCCGCGTACCGGCCCCAGTCGATCGCGGTCCGCAAGGTCGTTTCGGCGTCGGCGCGATGCAGGTGGTCCTCCAGTTCGAGCTCGAAGCGCGCACGCGGCGCGCGGTGCCCTTCCCGTTCGTCGAGGACCTCGCGAATATGGGCAATGAACGGCACGAACTGCACCACATGCTCGCGAAAAAGCCGTTTGCGCTCGGCGTCGTCTGCGTGCACGAACATGCGCCCCGCCGCCGTGAGCTTGATCGTGTGCTCCTTCAACTCGGCGAACGCCAGCAGATGCAGCGCCGCTGCTACGGGAAAGAGTTCGTCGGGCTTGAGCATCAGCGCCGCGCCCAGCGCCGCCAGCTCCGCGTGGCCATCTTGCGCCGCCGCCGCGAGCGTGTCGACGATACCGACGAGGCGGTGGCTCGAGACAGCCGGCAGCCGCAGCCCAAATGCACCATGAACGGCGCCCTCGCCATTGGCGGATTCGGCAAGGCGAGCCGTCAGGATTCCATACAGCGCGTCCAGGATGGCGCGAAAGGCCGGGTCGAGGCGGTTGCGCGGACGCGGCAACGACACGTTCAGCGTCGCCACGACATGTCCCGGATGGCCGCCCAGCACGTGAATGCGATCGCACATCAGCACCGCCTCCTCGATGTTGTGCGTGACCATGAGCACCGCCTCGATCGGCGTTTGCCGCTGCGTCCAAAGGTCGAGAAAGTCGCTGCGCAGCGTTTCGGCGGTCAGTACGTCGAGCGCAGAAAACGGTTCATCCATGAGCAGTAGCTTCGGCTCGCTCACCAGCGCGCGTGCAAATCCCACACGCTGACGCATGCCGCCCGAGAGTTCGCGCGGAAAAGCGGATTCGAAGCCATCGAGCCCGATCATCTCGATAGCGGACATCGCGCGCTCTCGCACCACGGCGGGCGTGAGCGCCGATGCGTCGAGCCCCAACTCGACGTTGGCGAGCACCGTGAGCCACGGATACAGCGCGAAGGTCTGGAACACGACGGCGATGCCTTCGGCTGGACCCTCGAGCGTCGCGCCCCGGTACAGCACACGGCCGGCCGACGGTCGCGCGAGGCCGGCGGCCACGCGCAAGAGCGTTGACTTGCCCGATCCCGAGCGCCCGAGGAGGCCGAGGATTTCGCCTTCGCGCAGCGTGACGTCGATATCCACGAGTACCGGCAACGGTTCGCCGGAGGGCCGCGCGAACGACATACCCATCTGGGCGAGTTCCAGCACCGGTGCAGCGAGGTCTCGCTGAGACTTGCCGTCGAGCGTCGTTTCGGGGTGTGCGAGAGCGGGCATTGGTGCGTTTTCCATGGCGATGCGTTCAGGCGAGCCGCGTGCGGCGTTCGGCGAAGGCGTAGAGGGGGCGCCATACGAGTCGGTTGGCGGCGACGACCATGATCGACATGACGGCAATGCCGAGGGCGATGCGCGGGTAGTCGCCCCTTGCCGTCATTTCGGCGATATAGGCGCCGAGGCCGCCCGCACTCAGGTTGGTTGTTCCCCAACTGATCGTTTCCGAGACGATGCTGGCGTTCCACGCACCGCCGCTCGCCGTGATGGCTCCGGTCACGTAATACGGAAAGATGCCGGGCAGCAGCACCTGCAACCACCGCGCTCGCCGCCGCAGGCGCAGGCTCGTGGCCGCCTCGCGTAGATCGGTGGGCAAGGCCGTGGCGCCCGCTATCACGTTGAAGAGGATGTACCACTGCGTGCCGAGGATCATCAGCGGGCACAGCCAGATGTCCGGGGCGAGCCTGAAGCGCACGATGCAGAACGCGACCACGGGAAACAGCAAATTCGCTGGGAAGGCGGCGAGAAATTGCGCGGTCGGCTGTATCCAGGCGGCCAGCCGCGGGCGCAACCCCACCGCCACGCCCACCGGCACCCAGATCACGGAGGCAAGTGCAATCAGCACCGCGACTCGCAGCAGCGTGAGCAAACCGTTGCGCGTCGCGTCCACCACGTCGGCCCATGCAAGAGCCGGCGCGGCGAAGCGCAGCACGGACACGGCTGCGGCGGCAACCGCCGCGGCGCACAGCGCGAACCAGAGCACGTCGCCCGCACGCCGCGAAAGCCGTCCGTTTGCCCACGCGAAGCCGCGCCAATGCGCGTCCGGCGACAGCCGCAGGTGTGCGGCGCGCCCGAGCGCTGCGCCCGCCGGCCGGCATGCGTGCTGCATCCACGGCGAACGATGAAACAGGTCGAGCAGCCAGCTGCGCGGGCACGCCTGAGCCGCGGTGTCACCATAGCGAAAGCGGTCGGACCAGGCCACCAGCGGGCGAAACAGCAACTGGTCGTAAAGCACGATCGCGAGGCTCATGGCGAGTATTGCCCAGCCCACCGCAGCCAGATCGCGCTTCATGATTGCCAGCCCCACCCACGACCCTACGCCTGGCAGCGCCACCTGCACGTCGCCAACCGAGATGGCCTCCGAGGCGACCACGAAGAACCAGCCGCCCGACATCGACATCATCGCGTTCCAGATGAGTCCCGGCATCGCGAACGGCACTTCCAGACGCCAGAAGCGCTGCCAGCCCGAGAGGCGAAAGCTGCGGCTCGCTTCGTCCAGATCGGTCGGCACGGTGCGCAGCGCCTGATAGAAGCTGAACGCCATGTTCCACGCCTGGCTCGTGAAGATCGCGAAGATCGAGGCAAGCTCGGCGCCCAGTACGTTGCCCGGAAAGAGTGACATGAAGAACACCACGGTGAACGACAGATAGCCGAGGATGGGCACCGACTGCAGCACGTCGAGCAGCGGAATGAGAATGCGCTCTGCCCGGCGGCTCCGCGCCGCGAGCGTCGCATACGTGAACGTGAAGACGAACGAGGCGACGAGCGCGATCAGCATGCGCATGACGGTGCGCAGCGTGTAACCGGGCAGTGCCGCAGGCGAAAGCGAGATGGCCGGACCATGGCCGCCCGCGAGTGGCCCCGTCATCTGGCGCGCGCCCTCGCCCAGTACGACAATCGTGCCGAGCACCAGAACCACGGCCGCAACGTCGCGCCAGCCCGGCATGCGCGGATACCAGCGTAGTCCTCTCAGTACTTCGGCATGGTGTTCCACTTCGTTCCTCTGTTCACTTGAGCGCGCTTGATCTCGATCCGTTGGTTCGGCGGCACGTCCCGCCCGCTCATGTTTCGAGCACGTATTCGCCCGGAGCCTGGCCGAGCCCGGCCTGCGGCATGCGCGCCGGCACTTCGCCCGTGGAGTGCTCGCGCAGCCAGTCGCGCCAGCAGGTCCACCACGACCCTTCGGTCACGGGCGTATCGCTCATGTACTCATGGCGGCTGCGGTACGGCGCGTCGGGCTCGCGCGTGGCGCACCGGAAGTGACGCCCTGGATGACCCGGCTCGGACACGATGCCGGCGTTGTGCCCGCCCGCCGTGAGCACGAACGTCAGCGCGTTATGCGTGAGCAGATGCAGCTTGTAGACCGAGCGCCACGGCGATACGTGATCGCGCTCGGTACCGACGACGAACATCGGCGCTTCGACGTCCGACAGCGCGATCGGTCGGCCGTCGACGCAATAGCGGCCGGCAGCGAGATCGTTGTCGAGAAAGAGGTGTGTCAGGTATTCGATATGCATGCGGTACGGCATGCGCGTCGTGTCGGCGTTCCACGACATCAGATCGGTGGGCTTCGTGCGCTGGCCAAGCAGGTACTCGCTCATCATGCGCGACCAGATCAGGTCGCGCGCATTCAGCAACTGGAACGCTGCGGACATTTGCGCGCCATCTAGATACCCCTGCCGCCACATCAGCGCATCGAGCGCGGAGAGTTCGCTTGCGTCGATGAACAGTCCGAGTTCGCCGGGCTCGCTGAAGTCGGTGAGCGCGGCAAACAACGTGACGGAGCGCAGCAGGTCCTGCCGGCCGTCGCGCGCCAGCGCGGCCGCACCGATTGCGAGCAGTGTTCCGCCGAGACAATATCCGGCCGCGTGGACCGCCTCGCCGCACCGCGAGCGAACGGCGTCGAGCGCGGCGAAGAAGCCGTCGCGCAGGTAGTCCTCAAGGCCGAGATCGCGCGCCTCGGGGCCGGGGTTGCGCCACGATATCGTGAAAACCGTGTAGCCCTGCTCCACCAGAAAGCGGATGAGCGAGTCGTGCGGTTGCAGGTCCAGGATGTAGTACTTCATGATCCACGACGGCACGACCAGGATCGGCTCGCGAGCGACGTCGGGCGTCATGGGCGCGTACTGCAGCAGCTCGCACAGAGCGTTGCGCCAGACGACCCGGCCCGGCGTCACCGCAACGTCGCGCCCAGGGAGCCAGGACTGTGCCACGTGCTCACGCGTGCCACGCATCGTGTCGGCCATTGCGGTCGCGTCGTCGAGCCAGTTGCGCATGCCCGCAACAAGGTTGGCACCGCAGTTGCGCAACGTGGCCTGCTGCACGACCGGATTGGTCGCGATGAAGTTGCCGGGCGAACACGCGTCGAGCCACTGGCGCGCCGCGAAGGCGGCGAGTTCCGCGTGGTGCCGCTCGACGCCCGGAACGCCGCTGGTAGCGTCGCGCCACCAGCGCTCGACCGCCAGAAACGCGTCGCGATACATCCGGAATGGCCAGTTCGACCACGCGGCGGCCGTAAAACGAGGGTCGGCATGCCCCGCGTACACCGACGTCTCACCCTCATCCGCATCGTCGCCGGCGCAGCGCGACGCGGCAGGAAACACACCCGCCGCATGCCATGCACGCGTCGCAAGCTCGAAGCATTTTCCGGGCGAGACCGCGAGGTGCCCGGCCCAATCGAGTGTCGCTAGCGCGAGCGCCATCGGCGAAAGGCCGAATGTCGCGGCGGCCAAAGCGGCATGGGCTGCCCGGTTCCACTGATCGGCGGGCGTGAGGTCGGGTCGCCTGTGCTCCGCGGCGCGTTCAGGCGCTTCACGGACTGTGAGGCTCGCATGCAGAGGTTCAGCATCGCTAACGACGGAATCGGTCATGATGAGGGAGCCCTTCGTTCGATACGCCCGCCGTGTGCGGTATGGCCGGCGGCGCAGTCAACCGCATCACTGTGCGTTGGCGGCCCAGGGTGACCATTGATCTGAATCAAGTACACGGAGCGCTGCCCGCCCGTTCAACGAGTCCTCAGTTGCTGCGTTGTGTCGTTGCTTGCGCCTTGCGAACCGCCGTGCCGGGGAGCGAACGCATCACGAAGCCCCTCGAGTTCGCGATGGAGCGCGATGATTTCCGCATGCAGCGCCTTGATATCCCGATGCATCTCGCGCCTGAGCCGCCGCTCTTCCTTGCCGATGAGCCACGCGGCAATGCCGGCGAACGCCAGCGAGAACATGCCGTAGCCGAGCAGCACGACGAACACCGCAAAGATGCGCGACGCGGGTGTGGTCGGCGCGAAATCGCCGTAGCCGACCGTGGCACTGCTTTCGAATGCGAGCCACAACCCTTCGGCGTAGCTATGCACTCGCGGCTCCAGAGCGTAGAACCCGGCGCCGCCAAGCAGCAGAACGATCAAGCCCGCGAGCGGGAGCAGCGCGAGCCGGTTCAGCTCGAAATACGCACTCAGCGCAACGACGATGCGCAGCGCGATCATCGCCATGAATGCGAGCCTGAGCACCCATTCGAGCACAGACCATGGATTCGCTCCGCCGGTCATGCTGACGAGCGCGCCACAGGCAAGCGCCACGTCAAACGCATTGCGATCCAGAAATCGCGCGGGTTTGTGAGTCGACATGGCGGTCCGCGCGATAGCGCCCGCGCAAGCCACGGCCATGCCGCCGTACAGGACCCGCGCGGTCAGCAGCATCCAGCTCGATGTCGAGAGCAGTTCGAGATAGAACGCCGGAATCGCAATCAGGCAGCCCGCAAGCAAAAACCAGCGGGCACGTGACCATGCATGCAGTGCAGCGGCTCCGTCATGTGTATCGACCCCGCCGAGTCCTGCCATGTGCCAGCCGATGCTCAAAACCGCTCCTCAACGAAGCGAAATGGACGATCCGGCTCTTTATAGTCACGCGCTTTATCCCGTTTGGGCAGCTTGACCGGATCACGCGACACCGGTTTGTACGGAATCCTGTGCAGCAGATCGCTGATGATGTTGAGCCGCGCACGCTTCTTGTTGTTCGAGTTCACGACAAACCACGGTGAGAACTCGGTGTCGGTGGCGGCAAACATGTCATCGCGCGCTTTCGAGTAGTCGTACCAGCGCCGGTAGGACTCCAGATCCATCGGCGAAAGCTTCCATATCTTGCGTTCGTCGTGGATGCGCGACTCCAGACGCCGCGTCTGCTCCTCCTGACTCACTTCGAGCCAGTACTTAAGCAGGATCACGCCAGAGTCGATGATGGCCTTTTCGACGAGCGGCACGTCTTTCAGGAACGCACTGACCTGCTCCTGCGTGCAAAATCCCATGACCCGCTCGACGCCGGCGCGGTTGTACCAGCTGCGATCGAATATCACCACCTCGCCCGCGGCCGGCAGGTGTGGCAGATAACGCTGCACGTACATCTGCGATTTTTCGCGCTCCGTAGGCGCCGGCAATGCGACCACGCGGAAGATTCGCGGACTCACACGTTCGGTGATCGCCTTGATGGCACCGCCCTTGCCCGCTCCGTCCCGGCCCTCGAAGACAATACAGATCTTCGCGCCCTCATGCACGACCCACTCCTGCAGCTTCACCAGTTCCACATGCAGTCGCGCGAGCTCCTTCAGGTAGGTACTGTTGCTCAGCTTGCCGCTGTCCTCGTGTTGCTGGCCGGCGGCATGGTCTGCTTTGCGTGAATCTCTCATGACATTTCCCTCCCTTTCGGCTTGAGCGCTATTCTCGATACTCGGGCGTTGCTCCCATGAAGCTCAAATGAGCGGGCGCCTTGCCTCATCGATCATGCTCGGCATGGACAGCAGGTCACGGCGCGCAAACCGGACGAGATCGAAGGCCCGCAGTTGCCCAGGCAGGGCGGGAACGCGCGCCACGCGCAGGTCGAGCGCTTGCGCCCGCGCCGACGACGTTGCGTCGACCACGACGTTCATGGCGTCGAGCCGCACATGCCTGAGCGTCACGTCCATGTGCGCTGCCGGATCGTCCAGCACCTCGCAGACCTGTTCGAGGTCCTGTTGCAGTGCGTCGCTACGCAGGCCCAGCTTCGCGAGATTCTGTGCGTTCTCCACGATCTGCGCCTGCAGCCTGGCCAGCTCCCCGGGATCGGCCGACGCCGCGCCACCCACCACCTGCCCCATACCGACGCCCTGCCGCTCGAGCAGTTGCAGACGGGTTTTCAGAAGCGCGCGTTCCTGCTCGAGCACGTCGCGCTGCGCGACGGTGGCCGCGACGCGCGCAAGGCCCGCCATCGCAAGCTGTTCGAGCATGCGCAGCACGATTTCACGCCTGAGTTCAAGGTCCGTTCGCCCGCATATGCGCACCTGATGATCAGTAAAGCTAATCGTGGTGCGTACAGCGTCCGTGCGCACGATTTCGCCCTCCTGCTTCGCGCCCAGCGTGCGGCGCTCGATCATCTCCATGCCCAGCACCGCGAAGGCTTCGTCGGCGCCAGGCTGGTCATCGAAGAAACGCCGCAATTCCTCCGATCGGCTCAATATCTGGGCCACATCGGCGGGTGCGGCGAAGTACGCGTGAATACAGGCATCCGTCGGCCAGACCGCGCCGCTTGCGTGGCGCGCCGGGGGCAGCGTGCCGATCAGTCCATCGAGATGACACAGCGATATGCGCACGGCGCGCGTAAGCCGCCGCTCGTAACCGGACGCAAGGCGCAACTGCGGATTGAGCTTGACGACACGGTCGAACCCTTCGCGCACGAGCGTGTCGTCGAGCGCGTCGTCCGCAACGCGCGCTTCCTTGCGGCGTGTCAGCCAGCTCAGTATGCCCATGACTATGGCCCCTCAAGTTCCGGTGCGTGACTTTGCGTGTCGTTCCCGGCTCAGTCCTCCATCATCGCCTCGATCCGGCCTTCACGGATTGCGTGGATGTACTCTCGATAATCGCGCCGGTTCTGCGCGCTGTATTCCGTTGCGAACTCGGTGATGGCGTCGTCGAAAGCCCCGCCCGAACCCATGTACCCGGCAATCATCGCGGCGTCACCGGAGCGCGCATGGGCCCGGGCAAGCGCGTGCGCGCACATGCGTCCGTATTGCCGGAGCATTCCCGCATCGAGTGCTTCGATCACGACAGACATTTTCATGTCGCGCAGTTGCCTGATATAGAAGTCGCGCCCGTTCTTTCCCCGAGTCCAGCCGAGAAACACATCACTTGCGGACTGCATGATGCGCTGGCCCGCAATCACCCGCTGACCATGGTTGGCATGCAGACTCTTTCCCGCATACGGCTCCAGGACCGAAGCTCTCGCCTCCTTGACCTGTAGAAATAACGGGTCGTTGTCGGAAGCCAGGAAGAGTGCCACACAGCACATCGTGCCGACGCTGCCGACGCCCACGACCTTGGCCGCAAGATCGACCATCTGGAACCGGTCGAACAGTGTGCGCACGTGTTCGGCAAGGCTCTCGCGGTACGACGCGATCGCCTCTGCATATCCCGACTCGAGGCCGGGTGCGAGCTCTGCGTCAGGATGAAAGATGAGCGGCGGCTCGTCCTTGATACGCGGGCGGCCACCCTCTTCGGTCACGAACTTCGGATAGAGAAAATCGGGGGCAGTCTTCTGGCGCTCTGTTTCGATACGCTGCGCAATGCGCTTGCGCGCAGCGTCGATGACCTCGGGGTCGCCTGACTTGTCCTGATACTTTTGCAGATCGATGCGGTCGTACCAGACATCCAGCACGCGCATATAGGCGTAGTCGTGCATGCGCTCGCGATATTGGCGCACGAGATCGGTCGTGAGACGCACAGTATCGCTATAAGGCAGTTCGAGATGCTGCGCCGCAATCACGACGCTCGCGGCAAGCCGTTTCAGGTCCCACTCGAAGGGAGCCGGCAGTGTCTCGTCGAGATCGTTGATATCGAAGATCACGTTGCGCTCGGGAGTCGCAAACCCGCCGAAGTTCATCAGATGCGCGTCGCCGCACGCCTGTACGCGCAATCCGCTCGTCGGCGTCGTGGCAAGGTCCGCAGCCATGATGGCGGCCGCGCCTCGATAGAACGCAAACGGCGAGGCGGACATTCGACCGAAGCGGATGGGGATCAGGCGCGGCAAACGGCCGGCGTTGGACTCCTCGAGCAGTTCGATCACATTGCGGCGCTGGTCTGGCAGCTTCCATCCCGCCTGGGACGACCGGGGTACCTCGTCGCGAACGACCCGGCCCTGGGCCGCCCGCTCGTCCGGCGTACGGTAGGGCAGCGGCACTCCCTCTGTAGCGGGCGCCGCCTTGCGCGAAACAGCTTTATCCATGACGTCTGCTCCTTTCGTGCTTCAGATTTGTGCGTTCATGCTTTCGGCCTGCGCCGGAAGGTCGACATGGAAAGTCATGCCCCGATCGGGATTGCGCTCGGCCCACAGTTGACCACCGTGCGCCACGACGATGGTGCGGCTGATCGAAAGACCGAGCCCGAGCCCGCCGGGCTTCGATGTCACGAATGGCTTGAACAGCGTGGCGAACTGGCTGACGTCGACACCGCACCCGTGATCGCGGATGGCAATGCACACCTTGTCCCGATTCGCGGTGGTCGTCACGCAAACGCAAATCCGGCGGTCTTCACAGGCACTGTCGTGCACGGCGTCCAACGCATTCAGCAAAAGATTCACGAGGACCTGCTGCAGTTGCAAGGCATCCCCGCGCAATCGGGGAAGGGCGGCCTCGATGCGAGTGGCCATGGCCGCGTCGAGCGCCTGCGTCTCGCGGCGCAGCAGGCGCGTTACTTCGCGCACGAGGCTGCCCACATCGATCACGCTTGTTTCGGGTGGCTCGCATCGCGCCGCTTGACGCATCTTCCGGATGATTGCGTGCGCGCGCGCTATCTGCAACGACCTCGGCGAGCAACTCCTGCAGGTCGCCCAGTGCGGGCGGAGTCTGGGCGAGAAAGCGCTGCGCGGCCTGGGCGTTGCTGAAAATGGCCGTGAGCGGCTGGTCGACTTCGTGGGCCAGCGCGGCGGCCATGTCGCCGAGTTCCGATGCCCTTTCCCTATGCAATCGCCGCGGCTCGTTCTCAGCTACCGCCGGCACGACTTCGGGAATCCTCGCGTTGCCGTCGATGATGTTCTCCTGAACATCGCGGCATTGCGGCGGCGTGAGTGCATCAGCGAACCGCGCTTCATGCGCCGTCATCCTCCTGAACCACGAGAAAGCGCTAGCCAATGCCTGCGTTGCCATGGAGCGGTCGAGATTTAGCTTGCCGTTGCCCTCGTTTGCCTTGATCACCGTTTCTTCCTCCACTTCGGTTGCCCCGCACCAGCCTGAGCCTGTTCCGAGCTCTCCCTCACGCAGGCGAGCCTCCCGTTGCGTTGACAGTAACGAAGGAAAATCGTTAGTGATTGACCTGGATCACACCCACCCCATTACGCGATTTCTGTGTGCGCTTCACGAATCGACTCTGAACGGTTGAGTATTCGGGCGACCTGTCGGCTGGGCCCGATTGACTTATGTCAATCTGATCTTCGCCACCCAACCTAGCCTTCACACAGGCCCAGCGCGTTTAGCGCTGGATACAACGCGCGCCACTTCGGCGGCGAGGCATGGCACGGTGGTGCGAGCAGGAGAATCACCATGGCGGATCAGCCCAAAAAGATGAACGTCACGCAACTGACATTCATCGTCACCGTGAACATGATGGGATCGGGCATCATCATGTTGCCCGCCAACATGGCGCAAGTCGGCGCAATTGCGCTGCTGTCCTGGCTCGTCACGGCAATCGGCTCGCTCGCGATTGCCTACGGTTTTGCTCAAGCCGGCCTGCTCAACCAGCGTGCCGGCGGCATGGCCGCCTACGCCGAGGATGCCTACGGCAAGGACGGGTATTTCCAGGTCTTCTTTCTGTACTTCTTGTCCATCGCCATCGCGAACGTGGCGGTCGCGAGTTCGGCGCTCGGCTATCTCGCGGCATTCTTTCCCATGCTGACCTCTTCTCCACTGGCGACCTGTCTAGGTGTGATCACTCTTCTCTGGCTGACCACAGTGGCGAATTTCGGCGGACCGAAAATAACAGGTCGGATTGGCGCGGTCACGGTTTGGGGCGTCATCCTGCCCGTGGGTTTCATCTCGATTGCAGGCTGGTTCTGGTTTCACGCCGGTACGTTTGCGGCGGCGTGGAACCCCAAGGGCCTGCGCCTCGTGGAGGGCATGGGTTCCAGCATCTCGCTCACGCTTTGGGCATTCCTCGGCATGGAATCGGCGGTGCAGAATTCGTCCGCTGTCGAGAACCCCAAGCGCGACGTGCCTTTGGCCTGCATGTTCGGCACCCTGGGCGCAGCGGTCATCTATATTCTCTCCACGGCCGTGATCCAGGGCATCGTGCCGAATGCCGAACTCGCCAGATCGACCGGACCGTTCGGCCTCGCCTTTGCGCAGATGTTCAGCCCCGCCGTTGGTTCCATCGTCATGGGCCTCGCCGCAATGGCGTGCGTCGGTTCCTTGCTGGGATGGCAGTTCACCCTGGCGCAAACGGCCAGCGACGCCTCCGCGAGCCAGATGTTCCCCGCTGTATTCGGCAAGACGAACCGCCTGGGTGCGCCAATTGCCGGCATGGTGATCATGGGCATCGTCCAGTCGCTGATGGCCTTGTCCACGATCTCTCCGAATCTGAGCGCGCAGTTCGCAGCCCTCGTCAATCTTGCAGTCGTCACCAACGTGATTCCGTACGTCATTTCGCTCTCGGCGCTCTTTGTGATGATGCGCAACGGGGGCACGCAGGAAGCAAAGTACCGGGTCAATGCTGCGGTTGCCATCGTGGCGCTCGCGCACTCCGTCTATGCGATCTACGCCTCGGGCAAGGATGCGGTAATGGGCGGCATGCTGGTCATGGCGATCGGTTACGCGATTTATGGCTTTGCGCTCAATCGCACCGGCTCGCCGGCTTCCGCGCGGCGCGCCGCTGCGGACTCGGCGGCCACGGCAATGATGATCGGCATACTCGCGCTTTCGACGCTGATGCCGCACCCGGTGCGCGCGCAGGAACAGACGACGAGCGAGACGCTCCAGCGAATCAATCGGTCCGGCAACATTCGCATGGGCTATCTCAGCGAGGCGCGTCCTTATGCGTATAAGGACGCTGCCGGGCAAGTGACCGGTTACACAGTGGCGTTGTGCCAGAAGATCGCGGAACAGATCAAAAGCGACTCGGGACTGGCCGCGCTAAATATCCAGTGGGTTCCGCTCTCAGCCGGCGACGACGCCCGCGCGCTGCGCGAACGGCGGGTCGATCTCGTATGCGGAGCGCTCGATACGCTCGCGAACAGGCAGGGCATGGCGCTCTCCATCCCCGTGTATCCGGCGGGCATCGGAGCGCTGCTCCGCACGGATGCAGCCCCCGGACTCCGCGAGATATTGTCTGGCGAGCGTGCGTCTCACCCGATCTGGCGCGCGTCGCCTGCGGAACTGCTGTCCCGGCAGACGGTTTCGGTCATCGCCGATTCGCCTGCGCAGCGTTGGCTTGCCGGCAAGCTCGACGAATTCGCGATCTCGGCGACGGTGGTACCCGTCACGTCGATACAGGCCGGTGTGCAGAAAGTCGTTGGCCGCCAGTCGAACGTCTTCTTCGCCGACCGCGCGCTGCTCGTGCCATGGCGCGCGAGAGTCCCGCCGCGAGCGATCTGATCGTTCTTGACCGCCGTTTCACGAGAGTTTCGGTGGCGATTGGCATGGCGCGCGGCGACGATGACCTGCGCCTGCTGGTAGACCGCGCGCTCAGCCGTTTGTACAGATCGCCGGAGTTCGCCGCCGTCTACGGAAAATGGTTTGGGAACCTCGATGCGGATTCCAGTGCGTTCTTCCGCTGGGCAGCGTTACCGGAATGAATCTTCCGCATGGAGATCCACAATGACCTACAAGACCGTCATGGTCCATCTCGACACGAGCACAGGCGCGCATGCACGCCTGTCGCTCGCGCTGAAGCTCGCCAGTAAATTCGACGCGCACCTGGACGGCGTGTTCGCAATGAGTGACCCGCATCCGGTCGGGTTCTATGCGATGACAGGCGCCCCGGACATTTACGACGCCCATCGCAGATTCCTTGCGGAAAAGCGTGAGGCAGTCGAACGGCTGTTCCGTGCGGAACTGTCCCGCACACAGGTGCCTGGCGCGTGGGCAGCGCCGGATGGATATCCCGTCGCTACGGTCATGCAATGCGGCCGGTCCGCCGACCTCGTGATCCTCGGGCAATCGAGGCCGAAGGACCCGCAGTCGTACGTGGCTGACGATTTTCTGGAGACCGTTGTACTGGGCGCCGGTAGCCCCGTGTTGCTGGTGCCGGAAACAGGCGATTCAGGAACCGTTGGCGAACGCGTACTGGTCGCATGGAACGGCAGCCGCGAGGCCGCTCGTGCCATTCATGACGCGCTTCCCTTTATCGCACGCGCGGCGCATGTCACCATCGCGGCCGTTTCTACAGCGCTTGCGCCTCGCCCGGCAGACGCATCGTGCGCCGACGTCGTGGCGATGCTCAAGCGTCACGTGACAATCCCGGTGGACATTTCCCGCCTCGACCATCCGGCGAGCGTGTCGACGGGCGACACGCTTCTCAAACATGCGGCCGACGGCAACTATGACCTGCTCGTCGCGGGTGCTTACGGCCACGCCAGGTTCCACGAGTTCGTGCTGGGCGGAGTTACGCGCAAGATTCTCTCTTCGATGACACTGCCCGTCTTGATGTCGCATTGAGCGGCGGGGCGCGACGCCACAGAAGAAACAGCTGCAAAGCCTTTGATGCAGGTCAAGCGCGCCAACACTGCCGGGAGGTCGAATGAGACCAGCCGATGCAAAGAACCGACGCCTCGGCAAGCCTGCACTCACCGGAGCCACCATCGTGCGAGAGCGTTCCACCATGCCGAAGACCGTCGCAGCCAACCGCCGTGACGAGCCCGCAAAGTTCTGCTTTCGCTACCGCGGCGTCCGAGGCCATCGGCGGCTCTATGACGTGCTCATGACGCTGAACGAACCAGGCGGCGGCTGCCATATAGAGGTTTGGCACGCAATGCCGAAGGGCGCCGATCTCCCGCTCTTCGCGTCTGGACGTCTCAATGCCGCACACCTGACTCGCGCGAGTGAACTGATCGGACTCTTGAAGCAGGTCACTTCGCGCGACCACACGAGGTTGAGCCCGGGTCATCTCGTGTTCGACGCCCACATGCAGTTGCCCTGGCGGCCCGTAACCATCCCGGCAACCACGCGAACGCAGCGAACCGCACGCTCAAGCGCTGGACGTCATGCACTCTCGGCTTTCGGCGGCCTGCAAGTGCCCGTACCGTCTACGGTAGGGCCTCCTGCGCAGCCGCTTGCGCATCTTCGGATTCGCTACCCGCTGCATGGGTTGGGGCGCGGCGGCCGATTGAAGCGACTTGCCAGGGCCGGCTGACGCCAACTGAATTCGTCTTGCGATCACGATCGAGAGGATTGAACATGGGAATCGATTTCACCGGGCACGGCCGCTCTGGAGACTTGCAGCGCGGATGGGAAGAAGGCGACTCCGGCCTCAGGCGCCATATGCTGCGCGTCTATAACTATATGGCCGGGGGCCTCTTGCTGACCGGCGTCATTAGCTATGGCGGGGCAGCGAGCGGCATCTATGCGTCGATAGCCACGACGCCCCTCTTCTGGGTCGTCCTGCTGGCTCCATTCGCGTTGGTCGTATTGCTGACCTGGCACATCGAGCGCATGAGCCCAGCCGCGGCGCAGTTGTGTTTCTGGGCCTATGCCGCTCTGGTTGGGCTTTCGCTTTCCGGCATCTTTCTCGTCTACACCGGCGAGAGCATCGCGCCGTGTTCGTGATCAGCGCCGGCACCTACGGGGCAACGAGCGTCTACGGTTACACAACGCGGGCCGACCTCTCGCGCTTGGGCTCCTTTCTGTTCATGGGGCTCGCCGGCATCGTGATAGCGGGGCTCGTGAATCTCTTCGTGGATTCCAGTACCTTGCAGCTCGCCGTTTCTGTGATTGGCGCATTGGTATTCACGGGTCTCACCGCATACGACACGCAGCGAATCAGGAACCTCTATATCGCGGATGAAGACGATGTCGTTGCCGGCAAGAAAGCCATCGTCGGCGCACTCGCGCTCTATCTCGACTTTCTCAACATCTTCGTGATGCTGCTGCGTCTATTGGGACATCGGCGCCGCTGAACTGACCGGGTACCGCTTCGCTCCACTGCCGGCACATCGCGCGCCAATGATCATCAAATTACGGATTGCCAAACAATCAGGAGAGCAGTTCAATGTCAACCGCAACCCCAACTCCCTCCTCGCCAGCCACCCGTGAGCGTGGCAGCCTCTTCGAACCCATACAGTTGGGCCCCGTCGTCCTCGCGAACCGCATTGTGATGGCGCCCCTCACACGTTGCCGCGCGCTTGCCGATGGCGTCCCTGGTCCGCTGACGGTCGAACACTATGCGCAACGCGCGAGCGCCGGGCTCATCATCACCGAGGGCGTGAACATCTCGCCGTCCGCGCGCGGTTACGACCTCACGCCGGGCCTCTACACGGACGAGCAAGCCGAAGGCTGGCGCCGCGTCACACAGGCCGTGCATGCGCGCGGAGGCCGCATCTTCCCGCAACTCTGGCATGTTGGCCGCATCTCGCACCAGGAGTTGCAGCCCGGCGGCGCGCTGCCGGTTGCGCCATCGGCCGTCCGCGCCGAAGGCACGACGTCCTATACGCCCTCCGGCTTCAAGCCGTGCCCGACGCCGCGCGCGCTGGACACAGACGAGATTCGCGCCATCGTCACGGACTACGCGCGTGCCGCGCAGTGCGCGCTCGACGCCGGATTCGACGGGGTCGAGATTCACGCGGCCAACGGCTATCTGCTCGAACAATTCCTGCGCGAGCAAACCAACCGGCGCACGGACTGCTACGGCGGCAGCCTCGAAGACCGCGCGCGGCTCGTGCTCGAAGTGGCCGTGGCGGTGGCGTCGGTGTGCGGCCCTGGTCGCACCGGCATTCGGCTTTCGCCGGTCAGTACGGTCAATGACTCCGTGCCCGATCGCAACCCGATGAGAACGTATCGCCATGTCGTCGAGCGGCTCGATGCGGTCGGCCTCGCGTATATCCATATCATCGAAGGCATCACGCAAGGTCCGCGCGAGGTGCCGGGTGGCTTCGATTACGCTACACTGCGCAAGGCGTTCCGCGGCCGCTATATCGCGAACAATGGCTATGACCGGCGCCTCGCCATCGAAGCCTGTGGAGAGGGCCGCGCCGACCTGGTCGCCTTTGGGCGGCTCTACATCGCGAACCCCGATCTGGTCGAACGGCTGCGGATCGACGCGCCGTTGAACGAACCCGATCCCGCCACGTATTTCGGCGGCGAAGCGGCGGGCTACAACGACTATCCCCTTCTGGCCGTGCACCACGCGCTCGAACGAGTCTGGGCGAAATGATTGACATAGGTCAGCCAGCGCGGCGCGCCGTGATCCATCCTGTTATCAAGCGCCACGTTTCTGCGCTTCAAGCGGTCCCGGCAGCGGCACGTTACGGGAGCGCACGTTGGCTGGCCGCACGAGGCCGGTTACGCCTGGGCATCAGAGGATGCACCCGTCACACCCGTGCTCGAAGCGCGGTTGTGAGGTGGCCCTCCCGTCCCGGCGGGCGGCCCGGCCATGCGACGCGCGTACCGATCGGGCCTGCAACCGTGTCGCGGAGACCTACCTGACGGTAGTCCGATCGTGAAACGTGGCGCCCCCCCTTCTTTCCGGAGCAAGCCGAGTGTGTGTCCGGCGCAGCCGCTCGTGACGAAAAAACCTGAATACGATGCAACCGCACAGCGAATCGCTTATCCACCGGGAACTGGAACGCGCCGCAACTGGGGCCAAGCCAGCCGCCACAAAGCGCCTGCGCCCTGCGGTCGTGGCCGTCATCTTTTTCCTCCTCGTGGCTTGCGCAACCCGCACATCGAACACCCCCTCCGATGCGGTCTCCAGTGAAGCGTCTCTGCCCGCATTGCAGCCGGTGCCAGTCGATCTGACGCGCTACATGGGCCGTTGGTACACGATCGCCACCGTGCCCTACCTGAACGAACGCGAATACGTTGGCAGCTACGCGGACTGGGAGCTGCGCGAGGACGGCAGGATCGATGACAACTACTTCGGAAGACGCTACGGTTTCGATCAGCCGGTAACGGGAGGTACGCTGGTTGCGGCCATCGTGCCTGGCAGCGGCGGTGGAAGATGGCGAGTCACGATTTTGTGGCCGTTCAACGTGGTGGTCCTCACAGTCTACGTGGACCCCGATTACCGCTACACCGTGCGCTGCGAGGAGGACGGCAGCCCCATCTGGATTTTGTCCCGTACGCCGGCCATTGATGACAACGTGTACGCCGGCTTGGTACGCCGGCTCGCGGCAATGGGTATCCACACCGAAGGGCTCCGGCGGGTTCCTCAACACCCCGAACAGATCGGCCAGCCGGGTTACATGGCACCCCGTTGAGGGCGCGCCTTAAAGCGCCCGTCCCCTCCACTGGTTGACCAAAGTCCATTGACGAGCCGATGAGCCACCCTCCGCATCGAGAGTGGCCATCGAAGCACGAGCGAATAACGAGCGGTTTCCTGCCTTTGCTTTCATCTCATGCGAGATCATATTCTCGCATCATTTCGGCAATCACTGCCTTCAAAGGCGCCTTGCACTCCTGCGCAACCCCTCGAAAGTCGTCGACTGCCCAATTGCAGCCGCCGTTGTCCGCGGGATCAACCTTGCGCGGAATCGTGATGTCGCAATCGCGATATCTGTCGCCAAGGTCAGCGCTCTCTTGCACCCGGCGCAGAATTTCCGCCCTGATCTTCTCAGCACTCCCAACGTTCTTGATCATGTCTGTCTCCATCTCTTTGCCTGGATATTTTCCTGGCTCATTGCTTCCCTGACCAGGACAACGCTGCAGGCCCCGGGTCCATCGGGACGGTCGAAGTTCAGCGCCCTTAGAAACAATCATTTGGCGAAGGGGCGGTGCAGCAGTTGATGCAGGTCAAGCGTTTCGAGGCTTACTGACGGTCGAATGAGATCAATCGCCGAAGCGCCGGAAACCCCGACGACTTCGCGCTTGCCGTACAAACGGAGAATTCACCATGAGAAGCAGATGGCGATGCGGCGTCCTTCTCGCCGCGGCGGCCCTCGCAGTTGGCGCTGCGCCGACACGTGCGACACCCTCCGACGAATCCGTTGAGAGCGCTGTGCCCGCGGGCCAGTTTTCTGGCACCAGCATCAAGCATGCGAATGCGGTCGTTATCGCCATCGATACAGGCCGCAACAGCATCACGCTGCTCGGAGACAATGGCGAACCGTTCGACGTGCTGGTCGACCGAAATGTCGGCGATGTCAGCAAACTGCAGCTCGGCGACACCGTCGCCGCAACGTTCAGCCGGGCGCTCCTGCTGCGCGCCGACAAGTCCGCTTCGAGCGGCATTCGCGAACGCGTCGAAAAAGGCTTCGCGACGGGGCCGTCCTTGCGTTCGTCACTGTCGATGTACCGCGTCGAAGCGGTGACGACGGTCGTCGAGATCGACCGCGACAAGCGCCTGATCACCTTGCGCGGCCCAACGCGCACGGTGGTATTGCAGGCGTCATCGGACAGTCAGCTCGACGGACTCCAGGCAGGCGACAGCGTGCGTGTCGACTACGTCGAGGCAACCGCCGTGCAGATCCTGCGCGACGGCGAGCCGTTGCACTGATTCCGTACTTACAGCAACTCCCGACCAGCGAGATCCATCGTGACCGGTAAAACTCTCGTATTCCACCATGCGGCGCGACAGCGCCTTCTCGACGGTGTCAACGCGCTTGCCGAGGCTGTGAAGGTGACGCTCGGCCCAGGCGGGCGCAACGTGATCGTCGAACGCAGCGGCGACACGCCGCTCATCGCGAACTCGGGCGTCGTCGTGGCCGGCTCGGTGGCCGTGCCCGATTCTTTCGAGGAGATGGGTGTACGTCTTCCGCGTGAAGTCGCCACGCGCACGAGCGAACTCGCGGGCGACGGCACGACCACCGCGACCACGCTCGCGCAGGCCATCATGGTGGAGGGCAACAAGTATGTCGCGGCGGGCTTCGACCCGATGGCGCTGCGCCGCGCGATCGAGTCCGCCGGCCAGCGTGTCGTCGCGCGCTTGCGCGAGCTGGCGCGCCCCTGCGCCGGCACAGACGAGGTGCGCCACATCGCCACGATTTCGGCAAGCGGCGACGCGAGTATCGGCGGCATCGTCGCGCAGGCCGTCGAGCGCGTAGGCCGGGATGGCGCGATCAGCATCGAGGACGGCTCGAAGCTCGAAGACGAGCTGGAGACCGTGGAAGGTTCATTGATCGAGCACGGTTACGCTTCGCCCCTTTTTGTCGGCGACGACGCACGCGAAGTCGTGCTCGAAGAGCCGCGCATCCTGCTGTGCGACGCGGCCATCAGCTCGATCGCGCAGATGCTGCCTTTGCTCGAAGCGCTCAGCGCCACGGGCAAGCCGCTGCTCGTCGTAGCGAACGAGATCGAGGGCGAAGCGCTGGCGACGCTCGTCGTCAACCATCTGCGCGGTGCGCTCAAGTCGTGCGCGGTTCGCTCCCCCGAATTCGGCGAACGGCGCAGCGAAACGCTGACCGATCTCGCCACGCTGACTGGCGCCACCGTCATCTCGCCACAAACCGGCCGCACGTTGGAGCATGCAACGCTGGACGACCTGGGAAGCGCGCGGCGCGTCGAGATCGCCCGCGACACCACGACGATCGTCGAAGCGCGCGGCGACCGGCACCGCATCGAGGAGCGCGTTGGCGCGCTGCGCGCGCGCATCGAACAGGTCGGCCCCGGCAACGAACGCGACGCGCTCACGCGCCGCCTCACACGCCTCGCGGGCGGCGTGGCTGTCATTCGCGTCGGCGCCGCCACGGAAACGGCGCTGCACGAGCGCAAGAACCGCTTCGAAGATGCACTCCATGCCACACGCGCGGCGGTCGAGGAAGGCATCGTGCCGGGCGGCGGGGTCGCGCTGCTACGCGCGAGGTCGGCTCTAGAAGGCGTGGGCGCCGACCAAACCGAGCGGGCCGGTGCGAAGATTGTCTACGACGCGCTGGCCGCGCCGCTCGGTCAAATTGCCGAGAACGCGGGCGCCGACGCCCAGGTGGTCGTGCATGCCGTGAGTGCCGCGCAGGACGCATGGGGTTATGACGCCGCGCGCGGCACGTATGGCGACATGATGACGGCTGGCATCGTGGACCCGCTGAAGGTCACCCGCACGGCGCTGCAGAACGCCGTGTCCATTGCTTCCCTGCTGCTCACCACGGACTGCATGATCGCCCGTCAACCCGCTTCGAGCTACGAACAAACTGAGTGAGCCGGGGTATCCGAGATCCGGTCTGCGCAACGCAACTCATGGACACAACCCGCCCTGACCGGGCGGATCACGAGATACCGACATGAAAGACGCCAATACGGCCCGGCCGCGGCGCCAGCGGGTAGGCGTTTATGGTCTCGACCTCTACAGCCTCCACCGGTCCGCCGACGCGGTGATCCGCTATCTCGAGGGCGTGGACCCGGCCGAAGCCGCCATGGCGCGCGAGCGCTACGCGGCGCTGGACCATGTGCGCGAACCACAGGTGTATGGCTATGCGGTAGCGCTTGGTGCGCGGCCCGGGGCCCAGGCCGGTGCGGTGCGACAGCTTTTGCAGCTGCGCGCCGACGAGTTCGACTACCTTTCGCGCGACGGCACCGAGGCGCTCGACGCGCAGTTCTTCGCCGAGCAGAACGCGCAGGTTGTGGTCAACGCCGAAGCGTACTACCGTGGCATGTTCACGAGCCGGCTGAACACGTGGGATCTGCGCGATGCGCACATGGCCAACACGCTGTTTGCCCTCGCTCGCTACCGCGTGCGCCGCGGCAGCAGCGGCAAGGTGGTCGTCTGGGCGCACAACTCGCATCTTGGCGACGCCCACGCAACGGAGTCGCGGCGGCGCGGCGAGTGGAACCTCGGCCAGATCGTGCGCGAGAGCGCGCAACACAGGGCGTTGCTGGTCGGATTCACGACGTACACCGGACACGTGTCCGCAGCATCGCAATGGGATGGCGAGGTCGAGCAAAATGGGTGCGACCCGCGCTTCACGGAAGCTGGGAGCACTTGTTCCACACCACGGGCTACGACCGATTCTTCTTGCCGATGCGGGACGAGACCGCTCGCACACTAGATGAACCCCTGCTCGAGCGTGCGATCGGGGTGTTGTATCTTCCCCAGACGGAACGGCAGAGTCATTATTTCGAAGCCAAGCCGGCCTTGCAGTTCGACGCGCTTTTTCACCTCGACGAAACCACCGCGATCGAGCCGATAGAACCGGCGGCCGGCTGGCACAGGCGCGAGGGGAGTGCCGAGGAGCCTCTGGTATAGGCGGGGCGGGACAGGAGTGCGACCATCCCAGAAAATCCGGATTCCTGTTGATGGGCAACTGCTCGACGGTGAGCTGACGTCGTCGGGCGGTGCGACAGGACTTGTCGTGTGTGCGTATGGCAGTGGGACCGGCCGCCTGCACCTTCGCGACGCGCACGTCACGGATCGACTTCAGGCGGTAGGGTTAGACATCCTGACGATCGATCTCCTTGGCGAAGCGGAGCGCTGGCATGACCTGGGCACGGCGGCATACCGGTTCGATGTTCCGCTGCTCACGCGGCGTCTGTTGCAGGTCCTCGGTTGGCTCGCGGCGCGTCGAGAGACGCGGGCGCTGCCCGTTGGCCTCATCGGCGCGGGCACTTGCGACGCGGCCGCGCTGGTTGCTGCGTCCCGGTCGCCATACGTGCGCGCGGTCGTGTCGCTTGGAGGCAGACCCGATCTAGCCGGTGAAGCACTCCTGCGCGTGAGCGCGCCAACCCTGTTCATCGCCGGAGAGCATGACGAGGACCTGATCGAACTAAGCCAGCGTGCGAGCGCGGAGCTCAGCTGCGAGCGACGGCTTGTGATTCTGCCTGGCGATACGCATTTGTCCGAGAACCAGGCCAACTGAAATTTGAGGCACGGCTAGCAGCTGACTGGTTCGCATCACACCTGTCCGTTGTCCGCTGCCAGCCTTGTTGAACTGATCCCGGTCCTTACTCGAATTCGGGAAGGGACTGCTCGTTTGTGCGCTCGGCACCGTTGGATGGCGAGAGTCCCTCGACACTCTCCGAAGTCCGTTCCGTCTTGTCTTTGTCACGCTCGATGTCCCGAGGCGCTGTAGCGTCGGCTTGCGGGCCGGATACATCGGTGCGGCGTCGCGTGGGCGTTGTTGTCCGCGCGGCTTCGCGACGCCGCACGCCTCGCCGCCCGGCCGGTTCCAGGCCAAAGCAGGCGACCTCAGCGCGCAGGCCGGTGGTACAGCTATGCCAGCCGGGCAGGTTCATACCGAACAAGGCGTCGCGTACCGATACGGCCAATGCGTCGTGGTCGAGCTTCTCGTCGAGCAATGCCTGCGGCCATGCGCAGAAAGCCCGCAGTGTGCGTGCGATGAAGTCTTCGACGTTCAGGAAAGCCGAAACATGTCCGAGCAGGACGCCATCCTCGAGTATCGGATTCAGCTCGATAAGCTCCCCGATGGTGGTGGCGCTCGTGGTATCCGGGCGCACTTCGAGAATGCGGGCCAGCAATTGCAGCGTACGCCCAAGATGAAGCAGCAGGGCGCGCCGTTCGAGGGTGATTTCTCGCAGCGCCGCGATGAAATCGCGCACTTCCCGATTGCGCCACATCCATTCGGGAAAGCGCTCGAAGTCATCGAGAGCGGATGTCGCATTGTCGGTCCCCTCGCCCTGCACGAAACGGTTGATGCGCCACGCGCCGGGCCAGTCGCCTTCAATGGCGACGGTGTCGAAGCCGCATTCGGCGATGAGGCGCAGCGTGATTTCCGCGCGCATACGGTAGAACTCGGCGGTGCCATGGGTCGCTTCGCCAAGCAGGACCAGATCGCGGCCGTGCACCATTTCCAGAAGTTCGTCGTAATCCGTAGTATCGCCGTCCAGACGCTGACCAAGCGCGCGAACGGCAAGGAATGGGGTCATCGATGGCTGCATGACGAATTCTCCTCCATGCGAGATCCAAAATTAGTGCTGCCAGGAAGTTTCCGTGCGCACGGGCTCAGTCTGGCGCAACGCGTTGGCAGGTTTACCTGTCAAGCCGGCCCGCCCTCGGCCGGAGCCGAGCGCAAGGTGTCGCCAACGTCACGTGTGGCGTGCGGTTGCCAGCCCTGCGCGGCGTTGAGACAGGTTCGTACTTCTTCGTCGCTCGTCTGCGTGAAGTCGGCGTAGAACTGCCCGATGCCCATGAACCAGTCAGGCTGCATCACGTAGACAAAATCGTCCGCTACTGGGTCGAAGCGGGCTTCGACGCCTTCCGGGCACACTGGCAGGGCGACGACGATCTGCTTCGGGCGCCGCGTGCGCAGCGCATTGATGGCAGCGTGCATCGTCGAACCCGTCGCCATGCCGTCGTCCACGACGATGACGGTTTTGCCCTCTATGCCGAGAGGTGGCTGCTGACCCCGGTAGGCCAGCTCGCGACGCCGAAGCTCGACGCGCTCTCGCCCAATGGCATCCATGACATCCTCCTCGCTCACGCGGAGCGCGCGCAGCACCGACTCGTTGAGGTAGATCGCGTCGCCGGTTGCGATGGCTCCCATCGCAAGCTCAGGGTTGTGCGGCGCGCCGAGCTTGCGCACAAGCAGCACGTCCAGGGGGCAATGCAACGCCTTCGCGACCTCGTACCCAACGGGCACGCCGCCGCGAGGCAGCGCCAGCACGACGACGTCGGTGCGCCCGGCGTAACGATCCAGGGCCGCCGCGAGCTGTTGGCCGGCGTCAACGCGATTGCGAAAAACGTTACTCATGGTCGATGTCCTGTATGCGATGTGTCGCCTGTGACGAAGCTGCCGGGGTCAGGATGTCACGGTGACCAGCCAGCGCTCGAACCAGTCGGCGGCGAGGCGCGTGACTTCGTCGAGCGCGCCGTTCTCCTCGAAGAGATGGGTCGCGCCGGGCACGATCTCGATGTGATGCTCGCAAACGAGTTGCCCGGCAGCCTTGCGGTTCAGGCGAATGACTTCCGTGTCGAGTTCGCCGACGATCAGCAGCGTCGGAGCGCGGACCGCGGCGAGCGCTGTCCCTGCATGGATCATCGTGTTCGTCGCGCGCCGCCCATTGACCTCGATCAATTGCCTGCTCTCCTTCTCGAAAACAAAGACGCTGACCTGGATCAACGCTCAAGCCACGCTGCCGTCCATGCTTTGACCAAACAGGGGCTGTGCGCTCACGCACTCAGCCACACCATGCTTCGCGCGCAGCGAGTTGAACCCATGCCCATTCACAACGCCGACGTCGCCGAGGTTTTTGGCGAAATCGCCGATCTGCTCGAAATTCAGGGTGGCAATCCATTTCGGGTACGCGCGTACCGCAACGCGGCGCGGTCGGTTGGCGAGTATGCGCAAAACCTGCGGACGATGGTGGCCCAAGGCGCCGACCTGAAGGCGATCCCGGCGATCGGCAACGACCTTGCGCTCAAGATCCGGGAGATCGTCAGTACCGGCTCATGCTCGCTGCTTGAGAGTTTGCACGGCCAGGTGCCTTCGGCGGTCACGGCGCTGCTGCACGTGCCCGGTCTCGGGCCAAAGCGTGTGCGCAAGCTATACGAGCAATTGCACGTGCAGTCGCTGGAAGATCTGACACAGGCAGCCACCGAGGGCCGGATCCACGAATTGCCCGGCTTCGGCACGCTGACTGAGGCGCATATTCTCGCGAACATCCAGACGCGTCTCGACAAGTCGCGGCGCTTTCTGTTTGCGCAGGCCAGCCAGCGCGCGGAACCGCTGCTGGCCTGGCTCGCCGCATCGCCCGACGTGGAGCGCACCGAAGCGGCGGGCAGCCTGCGGCGCCTGCGCGACACTGCCGGCGACATCGACATCCTCGCCACCGCGCGCGACCCGGCCGCGGTGACGCGCCTGTTCGTCGGTTACGAAGATGTCACCGAGGTGCTGTCGCACGGCCCGACCCGCGCAAGTGTCGTGCTTCGCGGCGGCCTGCAGGTCGACCTCCGCGTGGTCGAACCCGATAGCTTCGGCGCTGCGCTCATCTACTTGACCGGCTCGAAAGCGCACAACGTGGCATTGCGCCGCCTTGGCCAGGAGCGCGGTCTCAAGATCAACGAGTACGGCGTTTTTTGCGGACAGACGCGCATTGCGGGCGAGACCGAAGAATCCGTGTATGCGAGTGTCGGCCTTCCATGGATTCCACCGGAATTGCGCGAAGACCGGGGCGAGATAGAAGCCGCACGTGACGCCGCGCTGCCTGCGCTTATCGCACGCAACGACCTGCGCGGAGATTTGCACGCCCACTCCAGCGCGAGCGACGGTCATGCAACGCTTCGCGAAATGGCGCTCGCCGCCCGAGAGCGTGGCCTGTCGTACCTCGCCATCACGGACCATTCGAAGCACGTCGCAATGGCGCATGGACTGGACGCGGCCAGGCTCGCCGCGCAGATCGAAGAGATCGAGCGGCTAAACGCGAAGTTGACGGGCATCACGCTGCTCAAAGGCATCGAGGTCGACATACTCGAAGACGGCCGGCTCGATCTCGACGATTGCATTCTTGCGCGTCTCGATCTCGTGGTCGGTGCGATTCACAGCCATTTCGACCTGCCACGAGAGCGCCAGACCGAACGCCTCCTGCGCGCGATGGAACACCCCTGCTTCACCGTGCTCGCGCATCCGACCGGCCGACTGATTGGCAATCGGGAACCTTGCGATATCGATATGCTGCGCGTAATGCGCAAGGCAAAAGAGCGCGGCTGCTTTCTCGAGCTCAATGCCCAACCCGAGCGTCTCGATCTGATCGATACGGCCTGCCGCATGGCAAAAGATCATGGCGTACTCGTTTCGATCAATTCCGACGCGCACAGGACGGCCGAATTCGACAATTTGCATTACGGCGTTAATCAGGCTCGCCGCGGGTGGCTCGAAAAAGCGGACGTACTGAACACTCGCACGCTCGCGAAGTTGCGCACGCTGCTTGCACGCACGATGCGTGCGCCCGCTCGCGAAACGTCGGAAAGCCAATAGAGCGGTACCGCGGCGTTCGGCGCACCTCGGTCCAATTGATATGCGTCAAACCCATGCCGCCGTTCGCATCCACGATGGGAGTCGACGCGTATGCATGGGTGTCGCGCGAGGCCCGAACGTTCGCGCGAACCATCGAGGTCAACGATGTGGTATTCCATTGTCGAACAACAGCGTGAATGGCTACGCGCGTGGCGCGCGGCGACACAGTACGCGCGCCGCACATACGATACATGGCCCACCACCTTCGCGCTGGCCCGTGTCGCCTCGTCCTGCTATGCGGATCTGTTTGAGCCCCTTCTCGGCCTTGCGGCTGGTCCGCCGCCATTTGCAATCCGCTCCGTCCCGCTCGATGGCGGCCCTTGCGAAGTTGACGAGCGTATCGTCGCGCGCACGCCGTTCTGCGAGCTACGCCGCTTTACGCGCGCCGGGGCGGCGCGAGCCGTGCTGCTGTGCGCGCCACTGGCCGGACACGCGGCCGTCATGATGCGGGAGACCGTCGAGACGCTGCTCGGCGACGGCGACGTCTTCATCACCAACTGGGTCAATGCACGCGATGTGGCGCTCGCCGCGGGTCGCTTCGGACTCTGCGAATACGTGGCGATGCTCGACGGTTTCATCGACAGCCTCGCGCGGGACAAGCGGCCATTGCACGTCGTCGCCGTCTGCCAGTCCACATTTCCCCTGCTAGGTGCGCTGGCGCTGCGCGCGCAGCGCGGCTGCGCACCGCCCGCGAGTATTACGCTGATCGGCGGCCCACTCGACGCGCGCGTCAATCCGAGCACGCTCGGCCTCGCGGCGGCATCGCATTCGCTGGACTGGTGCCGGCGCCACCTGATCGATGTCGTGCCAGCCGGGTTCGCCGGTCACGGCCGGCATGTGTTCCCGACTTACCTCCAGCAGGCCGAGATCGCGATTGTCTACCCGCATCGGTACATGTCGCTGATCGACCACTATGCGCAAGCCACCTCGCGCGGCGAGCCCGGCGCGCTCGCCGATGCACGCCGCGCGTTGATCGAGTACACCGCGTTGCTCGACATGCCGGCAGAATATTTTCTCGATACCGTGGATATCGTGTTCCAGCGCGCCATGTTGGCAAACCGTGCATGGCGTGTGAACGGCACGCTCGTCGAGCCCGCTGCACTGCGAGACGTCGAAGTGCTGACCGTTGAGGGTACGCGCGATGCCGTGACCGGCGCCGGACAGACGCACGCGGCACTGAACATGTGCAGCGGCATCGCGATGGCCGCCCGGCGGCGCCTCGATGTCGAGGGCTGCGACCACTACGGGCTATTTACAGGCGATCGTTGGCGTGACGACGTGCACCCGGCGCTACAGGCGGTGTTTGCTCGAGCGGATTCGGCCTGGCTGCGGCAGCGCACCGTGCCGCAAGACGCGCGTTGTCCCGGGGTGAAACCATGCGCATGCGTCCTGCCAAGCGGCTCGTAGTTGAGCCAGATCAACCGACACTGGCTGACGGCTGCCACCATGCGAGCACCGTACCCATCACCGCCCGGCGCGCCAACCAGCCATGTCCACTCCCGTCATCGAAACGCATGCGCTTTGCCGACGCTTCGGCGAGGTGACGGCGGTCGATGCGCTGACGCTTTCAGTCGACGCCGGCGAAACGTTCGGGCTGCTCGGCCGCAATGGCGCCGGCAAATCGACCGTCATCAAGATGCTCACAACCTTGCTGCCGCCAACCTCTGGTTCGGCCACGGTGTGCGGTTTTGACGTCGTGCGCGAGTCCGCCCGGGTGCGGCAGATGATTGGATACGTTCCGCAAGCCCTTTCGGCGGACGGCGACCTCACCGGCTATTAAAACCTGCTTGTGTTCGCCCAACTCTACGACATTCCGCGCGCCGAACGTGCCGAGCGCATTGGCCGCGCGCTCGCGTTCATGGGATTGAAGGAAGCCACGCACCGGCTCGTCAAGACCTACTCGGGCGGCATGATCCGCCGGCTTGAAATCGCGCAGTCCACACTGCACCGCCCGCGCGTGCTCTTTCTCGACGAACCCACGGTCGGGCTCGACCCTGTTGCGCGGCAGTCGGTCTGGGAACAGGTCGAGCGGCTGCAATCGCGCTTTGGCGCCGCGATCCTCCTCACCACGCATTACCTGGAGGAAGCCGAGCACTTGTGCCGGCGCGTCGCCATCATGAGCCGCGGGCGTGTGGCGGCCATCGGCACCCCTGCCGCGCTGCGCGCAGCACTCGGTCCGGACGCGAGTTTCGAGGACGTGTTCGAGCACTACACAAGCGACGAGACGGCACTCGCCGGAGCCTACGATGAAGTCTCCCAGACCCGCAGAACCAGTCAACGCCTCGGCTAACGCCGCGCCGGTCAACGCGTCCGGTTCGCGCCGCTCACCGCTTGTCTCGTTCGTGGCCAAAACCCTGGCGATCGGCGCGATGGAAGTGCGCAAGCTGCGTCACGATCCGACCGAACTCGCGACGCGCGCCGTGCAGCCCGTCCTGTGGCTTCTCGTGTTCGGGCAGGTCATGAGCCGGGGCCGCGTGATCGACACGGGCGGCGCGCCTTATCTCGACTTCCTCACACCCGGCATCCTCGCGCAAAGCGTACTGTTCATCGCGATCTTCAACGGCATATCGGTGATCTGGGAGCGTGATCTCGGCATCGTTCACAAGCTGCTCGCCAGCCCCACACCGCGCTCGGCACTCGTGCTCGGCAAGTCGCTCGGCGGCGGCGTTCGCGCGCTCGTGCAGGCCGCGGTCGTCATGCTGCTCGCGCTCGCGATCGGCGTGCATCTGCGCATCGACCCGCTTTCGATCGCAGGAGTGGGGTTCTTCGTCGTGCTGGGGGCTGCCGTCTTTTCGAGCTTCTCGCTCATCATTGCCTGCATCGTGAAGACGCGCGAGCGCTTCATGGGCGTCGGGCAGGTCCTCACGATGCCGCTCTTTTTCGCGAGCAACGCGATCTATCCCACTTCGCTGATGCCGCGTGCGCTGCAGGTCGTCTCCGAGGCCAATCCGTTGACCTATCAGGTCGACGCGTTGCGGCGGCTACTGTTGCCGGGCTTCGCGAGCGTTGCCGGCCCGGGCCTCGTGCTGGATGCCGGTGTGCTCGCGGCGACGCTCGTCGTGCTCGTCACCGTGTGCGCGCGGCTCTATCCCGATCTCGCGCGCTGAACGCGCAGGCCGTCGCCGCCTGATTCATGCGGAAATTTCGTATGCCTCACGAAACGCAGCAACGAATGCATCGAAAGCCTCGCACGGCAAGCGGCCGATGCCTGCGGCCCCGGCCCGCCCCGCTCCGCTGAAACGGCGGCAAACACTGTCCGCGCCAAATGGTGACGCAAGCGGCGCACGCACGCTCACGGTCCAGAAGCCATCGGCTGCAGGTGTCAGCACCGCATGCGCGCGGTCGGGCGCCGTCAGCGCAAGGCGGTTAGCGAAAGCGCCACGCACCCGCCGCGCCCAGCGTTCGCCCGGCAGCGTGTAGACCTCGGTACCTGCCGAAGCCGCCGCTGGGTGCTGCGCACACGCGAGTTCAAGGTCCTCGTGACGCGCCCGCCCGATTATCGCGAGCACCGGGCAAGCGCCGGCAAAGTCGAGCGGGTCCGTACAGGGTTCGAGCAGCGCGTAGATCGCCGCAGGATCGATCAGCAGATCGGCGGCCGAGTCTCCATAGGCCGCGTAGTTCACGTTTTCGCCGAGTTCGCGCAGCGTCGCCTCGTCGTCGGAATCGATACCTTCGAGTTGGGCGAGCCGGTGAGCCGCGCCTGGCAGGTTGTCGCCGAACGCCGCAGCGACCGCCCACGCGCGATAGCAGCCGCCTAGCCGCCGGTCGACCAGAATGCTCGTGCAAACGTCGGGCGCCGTATCGATATCCGCATGCAGCAGCGGGTGCCGCGGCAACGCGCCGGCTACGTGATGGTCGATATAGTCGATCGTCACGCCATGCTCGAGCAATGCGAGTACGGCGGCGCGATTCACGTCGAAGGAGAGGTCGAGCGCAGTCACGTGGTCGCCGCGGCTCGCGGCGACACGCGCAAGCAGCGCGTTGTCGCGCTTCGCTCCTGTGATCAGCGTTGCGTCGCGCGGCGTCGCGAGGCGCAGTTGGTGCAGCGCGAACAGGCCGTCCGCGTCGCCGTTGCACACGTCGAAGTATTGCATCGAGGCGTCCCGTAGCGTCGCGCGCGTAAGCGCGCTATTTGCACACCTCGTCCTCGTAGTCCGAGGCCGTCTCGGCGCCGCGCAGTTTCGCTTCGCCCGGTTCGAGCACCGCCAGCGCGGCCGCCCGGCCTAGCTCCTGCATCGCCGCGATCGACTCTGCCGAAAAATCGAAGTCGCGCGCAAACGGCACCCTGCTCAGGCTTGCGCCATCGAGCGCAATGCGGTGAATCTGCACGGGCGCATGGTTGCCCATCAGGCGGATGTACTCCGGCGACTGCCGTACGCGCGCAGCCGCATCGGCGTCGAGCTGAGAGGTGATGCGCTCGACGAGATCGCGGAAATCATTGGCGTTCTCCTCGAAGCGCAGATCGTTGCGCACCCGGTCCGCGTAGACGATCTCGTCCCGCCGCAGCATGACCTCGATCAGATTCGACGGCAACGGCCGAAGCCCGGAAAAGAGGTCGACGACGAATACGCGTCCTGCCACCTGGCCGCAGCGCTCGATCACGAGGTCGAGCGGCGAGTTACTGACGATACCGCCGTCCCAGTATGCGCGGCCCTCCACCGTCGTCCACGGCATCGCGGGCGGCAGGCTGCCGCTTGCGAGCAGATGCTCGGGCGTCAGACGGTCGACGTAACTGTCGAAAATGCGCCGTTCGCCGCTTGCCACATCCACCGCGCCGAGCAGCAGGCGCGTCGGGCTTGCAGTCAGCGCGTCGAAATCGACGTAGCGGCGCAAGAGCGCGAGCATGGCCTGCGTGTCGTAGTAGCTCGTCCACCATGGCGCAAAGCTGCCGGTTCCCGGTGCGCCCATCCACCAGCGCGGGCGCATGAAATTCGGCACGCCAAAGAGCGCGAGATGCCAGGCCAGCTCGGTCTGCCGCATATGCGCATATGCCTGCGGCGCAGCAAGCCCCTCGATCGACAGTTCGCGCCAGAAAGCACGAAGCGCCTCAATCGCGTGACCGGGATGGCTCGCAGCGATCGCTCCGTTGAACGCGCCGATCGACACGGCCGAGACGATGTCGGGACGCACGCCATGCGACTCCAGCGCGGCGATCGCTCCGCTCTCGAACGCCCCGAGCGCGCCGCCCCCTTGCAGGATGAGCACAGTCTGCGAAGGCAGCGCGCCCAGGCGAGAACCCGCTAGCGCAAGCGCCGCGCAACTGTTCGCGAGATTGCGCCGGTGGCGTATCATTTCTTCCGCTGCCACCGCTTCGTCGGCAGGTGCGCCGATCGAGAACATCGCCCGTAGCACATCGTGCTTCAGGAAGAGCAGCGAGTACGGTCGCTGCGGAAACTCGCCGCGCTCGACGACGTCCTGCGCATCCGATGGATCGCCCTGGAAGTTGTAGGGCACGTCGAAGACGTCCCCATAGAAGATCGAGACGTCGCGGTACGGCATGCGTGCGCCACGCATGTTGCGAGCGGCGAGGCGTCCCTGGCGCACCGCGTTGTCCCAGTGCTCGACACGCCGCCTCGCGCCCAGCACAGGGTCATGGAAATTCGCCACGTCACCTGCCGCGTAGATGTCCGGGTCCGACGATTGCAAGCACTCGTCTACAAGCACGCCATCAGCCAACGTCACGCCGCTGCCGGCAAGCCATGTGCAGTTCGGCTCCACGCCGGCCGCGACGACGGCAAGCTCGCACGCGAGCGCGCGGCCATCGCTGAGCACCGCGCCTGCGAGCGCGTCGTGCCCCGTGAAACGTTCAACCGTGGCTCCGGTCAACACCTCGACGCCGCGCGCCGCTACAAGGCGCCTGAAATGCTCCGAGAGCAACGCGGAATGCAACTGCGGCAGCAATTTCGCACTGCGTTCGACGAGCGTGACTTCGAGGCCCAGTTCGCGCAACGCCGCTGCGGTCTCGACACCGACGAAGCCTGCACCGATCACCAGCGCCCGTTGCTTGCTCGCCGTATCCGCTCGCAACGTGACCGCATCGCCGATATCGTGGAGAAGGTGCACGCCCGCAAGCGCGGCGCCGGGAATATCGAGCATGCGCGGGGCCGCACCCGTTGCGATCAGCAGCTTGCCGTAGTGAACCGCGCTACCGTCGTCGAGCCGCACGAAATGCGCGGCGCGATCGAGCGCTACGGCTCTCGCATGCAGGAGCAACGCAATGTTCTGCTTCGCGTAGAAGTCCGCCGGATGGATCGTGACTCGCGCCGCGCCGACCTTACCCGTGAGGAATCCCTTCGTGAGCGGTGGCCGCCGGTATGGCAGAACGGGTTCGCCGCAGAGAATCGCGATGCTCGCACACGGCTCTTCGTGGCGCAGCGAGCGCGCAGCCGACACGCTCGCAATCCCGCCGCCTGCCAGTACATAGTCGAAGCGCCGCTCGCATATGCCCCGCTCCGGCGCCGGTTTCATCTCGTTGCCGCCTCGTGCTCGCGCACGGCAAGCGCGTCCTTGATCGTCAGCACGAAGCGCGAAACCTTTTCGACGGCCGCATCTGCCCGCATGTCTTGCGCGGAGATCGCGCAGGTGGCGATCGGCACACGCTGGGCGAGCCGCTGCATCTGCTCGAACGCGTCTTCGCTACCGCGGACGCCCATCGTGCAGAAAAACGCCACCGTGCTCATCTGGTGCCAGTGCAGCGAAAGCCAGGTCGAAACCGGCGTCGAGGCGCGCGCCGCCCACACCGGCGTACCGATCAGGACGACGTCGTAATCGGCAAGTCTGTGCGTCATGGGCTGCAAGTGCGCGGGGCGCTTGCGGACCACGTCGAGAATCGACAGCAGGAATCCCAAGGGGCCCCTGCGCCGCCGGGGTTCGACCTCTTGCAGCCGTTCGTAATCGCCTTCGAGTTCGGCGGCGAGTCGCCCGGCAAACTCCGCCGTCGTCTCGCTGCGTGAATAAAAGACCACGAGAATTCGTAATGGTGCGTTCAAGGCCACCTCCATCATGTTCGGCCGAAGCAAACCTCGCGACGCTACGCTCGGCGCTTGCCCTCTGTATGCGCCTGGCGTGCCGCGATGAGGCGCAACTCGTCGAGCAGGTTCGCGGCCGCATGCAGCAGATCGTCGAGCGATACGATGCCGATCAGTCCGCCGTCTTCCCCGACCACCGGCATGCGGCGCACACCGTGCAGACGCATTCGCTTTGCGAGCAGCCAGATATCGTCGGCCCCGTTTGCGATCACCGCTGGCGTCGACATCACGTCGCCGGCGTACAGCTTGTTTGCCGCCGCGTCCGGGCTCACCACGGCCAGCACGATGTCCCGATCGGTCAGCACGCCAAGTGGCACGCGTACACCGCCATCGTCACGCACCACCACCAGATCTCCGGCATGCAGCGCGCGCATCCTCTTCGCGGCTTCCACGATGGACGTTTGCGCGTCGCAGGTGGCTACCTCGCGTGTACAAAGCGCAGCAGCGTTCATATCGCCCCCTTCCAGCCGGCGAGCAACGCTTCGCACGAGCCAGTCTCGCTCGCTTCCTTGCAAATCTGTGCGAACGGCACGCCGGCATCGACGGCGTGCCCGGAGACAAAATCGGGCACCAGCGCGTCACCGAACCGGTGGACGACGAGAACGCCCGTGCACAGGATGGCCGACGCCGTCACGATTCCGAACGCCAGGCGTTCGAATCGGCGAAAGAAGCGATACATGGCTGTGCCCTCCTGTTTCATTCGACGTTCAGCAGATTCACGATCGTGTGCACGCCCGGCGTCGCTTTGGCCGCTCCGTAGACGAGTTGCCGCTCGGCGTGCGAAGCCACCTTGCCGGTCAATGTGACCGTGCCGCCTTCGATCTTGATCTCGACGTGTTTCGCTTCCCGCTCGCCGTGCCGCCCAATCGCGGCGCGAATGCCGCGTGCGATGTCTTCTGCCGAGGTCGTGCCGCGTATGCGGATCTTGTTGTCCACGCCCGTCACGCCGCGCAGATGCGCGATCGCGTTCTGCGCGGCATGGCTCTGGTAGCCCCAGTCGCACTCGCCGAGCAGCCTGACGCAGCCTTTCTCGACTTCTACCTGGACATCCTCATGATTGATTCCCACGGTCCATTCGAGGATCGAGCGCGCCGTATTTGCGATCTCTTCGTCGCTGCGCTCATCGTGCCGCGGCACGCGCACCTCCATCTGCACGACGATGCCGCGCACGCCGGCAACCCGTGCCGTCGCCCTCTGCGCGGCGAGCTTGGCCGCGTAGCTCGCCGGATGGCCTGACAGCGTCACCACGCCGCTCGACACCTCGACGCCGACACTCGCAGGCTGGATCGACCGGTCGCACGCCAATTCAGCCTCTACGTCATGCTTCAATTCCAGATCCGATTTCATTGCGGTCCACTCCTGATTTCGCCAGGCCGAAGGTTGGTTTCAGCCAGGATTCACGCCGCCGGCACAGAGGCGAAATGCCCGCGCACAAATTCACGCACTTGAGCGAGGTCGTCGGAAGCCGTGGCGGGAGACATTCCCGGGCCGACTTCGTCGAAATGCAGGTGCCCGATCAGGTCGAAACCGGACGCGCGAAAAACGTGGGTGTCCTGCAAAAGCTGCATCGCCTGCCACCGGCCGTCTTTCATGAACGAGGCGCGCGGTGCGGCCGAGATGGTCACCACGACGGCGCGGCGACCCGCCAGCAAGCCGTGCACGCCGTCCGGTTGCGTCGCGTACGCGAAGCCGCGACTGAACACGCGGTCGATATAGCCTTTCATCATCGCGGGCATCGCCATCCACCAGAGCGGATAGATGACTGTCACGACGTCGGCCGCAAGCACATCCTTTTGCGCGATCACGACGTCGGCCATGCGAACGTGCACGTCGCTTCCCTCGGTCAATTCCTCTGCGGACAGCACGGGATCGAACCCCATGCGGTAGAGGTCATGAACACGCACGTCATGGCCCATGCGGACCAACTCGCCGAGGTAGGCACGCGTCACGCTCATGGTGAAGCTGTCTTCCACCGGATGCGCGACCACGATCAGGTGTTTCTGCATGGCGGTGGCTCCTTTCAAAAATAGCGCTGCACACGGACAAATCCATCGTGCGCGTCCTCGCGGCCATTCAATTGACACACGTCAATCATGCGAAGACTTCGACGTCTTGACTCCGGGTCACTCCACGACCAGTTCGTCCACCACGCGCCGCACGCCGCGCGTCGCCCACGCGGCGCCACATGCAGCGCGCCGGTCGCGCAGCGACGACACCTTGCCGCTCAGCGTCGCCACGCCATCCTCGACCTTGATCTGGATGCCCGCGAACTCACGCTGGGCGCGGCGCGCAAGCGCCGCCGAAATATGCTCGGCGACATGAGTGACGGCGTCGCTGTTGCGCACGGCGATCCGGTTGGCCACGCCCATCACGCCACGCATGCGGCTCACCACCTTCTCGGCCAGATTGCGCTGATAGCCCCAGTCCACCTCGCCGCTGAGCGTCACACAGCCGCGCTCCACTTCGACGTGAACCTGGTTCCCGGCAAGACCCGCCTGCCAGCGCAACGCGAGCACGATGGCTTCGGCGAGATCGAAATCCGGATGCTGGAGCACCGGCGGCGCGTCGATCTTGAGCTCGATGACGATTGCCCGGCAGCCGGCCACACGCTCGACCGCTCGCTGGGCGGCCACTTTTTGCGCGTAGCCCGGTACCGAGCCCAACAGCGTCACGATGCCGTCCTGCACACCGATCTCGAGGCGCGAGACATCCACCTCGGGGTCCCACGCGAGTTCGCAAGCCACCTGTTCGCTCAACGTCTCGTCGGATTTCATTGCCGCCTCCTTGCCGGGCTTTTGCCCGAGTGCGCCGGTTCAAGCATCGCGCAGGGCGACGCTGCCCGGCTGATGTCGATCAAATCATTGCGCGCTGCGTCGCCTCGCGCCCCGTGGACAACTCGACGATTTCCGAGGTGATCTCGTCCTGGCGCATCGCCCGGTACTGTTGCGAAAGACCTGCCAGCCGCTCTCGCACGTTCGAGCGCGCGGCCAGCATGGCGCGCACGCGCGCTTCGTTCTCGGCGGCGAACGAGAGCATCAGCGCCTCGCACAGTTCCAGCGAAACATATAGCTCGACGAGCCCGCCGAGGAGGCGCGCGGGCGCCACGTTGACGAGCGGCGGCAGCGCACGCGGCGTTACGTGAAAACGTGCGAAATCGAATGGAATGAGCGTGCGCTGAACGATACGCATCCGCGACTCGCCTGGCAGCGCGTGGGTGACCGTGACGCGTGTGGCGCGCTCGCCATCGGCAAGACGCGCGTAGAGCGCATCGGACACGCGGGCCGCCAGATGCGGAACCCCTGCCGGATGCGCGGCCATCGGCGCCGACCACGTCCCGGTCAGCCCACGCTCGGCGCACGCGTTCACGAGCCGCGTGCCGACCAGCAGCCAATGGCGGACGCGCTCTCGAGCACCGCCCAACACTTCCTCCGCGATCCGGTCGTTGAGGCCGCCGACGAAGCCCTGCTCCGCGCCGATGACAACGCACGCCTCGGGGCCGTCGTCGGCGTTCGCCGCGCGTGCCGGCACGCCCGAAGGGTCAAACGCAAGGACGTCCCCGATCGCGGCCCCGGCCGCCGCCGCACAAGCGCGGATACCGGCGAGCTTTGCATGCGCGTCGTGCGAACGCGCCGCGGCAATCCCGCGCATAGCCCCGACCACGGCTTCGAGTTGATGGGTGGCTGCGATCCTCGCTTCGATCTCGCCGAGCTTGCCGCTCATTGCGCCCCCTCGCCAGGCTTTGCAGCGGCCGCCTCGTCCGAGCCGCCGGCAAAGGCCGCGATGCATTCGCGCACGCGCTCGCGCAAGGCCTGTGCGTTCGATGATGATTCGTCATGCGAAGCGTAGGTCTTCGCCTGGGCGCTTCCCTGTGCGAGTCGCTCGCGAATCTGCGCCACAGCGTGCGCGGGCAACGCATCGAACTCGCCGTCGGCGAGCGCACCGAGCAGCGCCACCTGACCGGCAGCGCCAAGGGGGCTGAAGCGCGGCTGCGCGAGCAACGCGCGAATCCGCTCGCCGCGCGTGATCTGCGCACTCACGCGCGTATCCGTGAGGCCGCCAAAGCGCGCGAACATCTCCAGCTCGAGGAACTGTGCGTAGTCGATTCTCAGCCGCCCCGCCACCTGCCGCAGCTCGGGCAGTTGCGCCTTGCCGCCCACACGGCTCACGCTCAGCCCCACGTTGACCGCGGGCCGCTGGTTCGCCGCGAAGAGCGCGGCGTCTATCACGAGTTGGCCATCGGTAATCGAAATCAGATTGGTCGGAATGTAAGCGGAGAGATTGCCCGCGTCGGTCTCGGCGATCGGCAGCGCGGTGAGTGAGCCGCCGCCGAGTTCCGCACTCAGCTTCGCTGCGCGCTCCAGCAGCCGTGCGTGCAGGTAAAAGATGTCGCCAGGGTACGCCTCGCGGCCTGGCGGCTCGCCGGTGAGCAGCGCCAGCTCGCGGTGCGTGGCCGCGTGCTTCGAGAGATCGTCGATCACGACGAGCGCATGCTGGCCGCGGTCGCGGAAATACTCGGCGACGGAGAAGCCCGCGAACGGCGCAATCCACTGCATGCCAGGCGTTGCCGACGACGGCGCCACCACGAATACGCAGCGTTGCGGCGCGCCGCGCGCGCGCACTGCGTCGATCACGCGCTGTATCGCCGTGGCGCGCTGACCCACAGCGATGTACACGCAGATCACGTCGCTCGCGCGCTGGTTGACGATGGCGTCGACCGCGAGCGAGGTCTTGCCGGTCGCCCGGTCGCCGATGATGAGCTCGCGCTGTCCGCGCCCGATCACAAACAGCGCGTCGACGATCAGCAAACCGGTTTCGAGCGGCTCGCTCACGGCGGCCCGTTCGACGATGGCGGGCGCGGGGCGCTCCACGGGCAGCCATGTCCCGGCCGCAGGCAAATCGCCGCCGTCGAGAGGCCGGCCAAGCGGATCGATCACGCGCCCGAGCAGTTGCTCGCCCACCGGCACCTGAAGCACGGTGCCGGTACGCTCAACGCGCTCGCCGGCCTCCACGCCCGCTGCGCCGTCAAGCAGCACGACATTCGCGAGGTTGGCGTCTAGCGTGCGCACGTAGCCGGTCGCACCGCTTGCGAAGCGCACGGTTTCGTCGAGCGCGACATCAGCCAGGCCCGAGATGCGGGCGACGCCGTCGGCCACCTGCTCCACGCTGCCATTGGTCTGTGCCTCGGCGGCAAAGCGCACGCGAGCGAGCGCGTCTTGCGCCCGCGCGAGCCAGGAATGCGCGTTGGATTCAGCCGCGCACACCGCCCTGCTCCCGCAGCGTCTCGCGGATGGCATCGAGATCGCGACGCAAATGGTTGCGCACAGCCGCATGCGCGCCGGTGAGTTCGATCCCGGCGATCAGCTCGGGATCAGCACGCACGCGCAGCGTGATGTCGTGCCCGAGCACCGCGCCGAACGCATCCTCGCAAGCCTTTCGTTCGGAGGCGCTCAGTTCGCGTGGCGCGGCAAGCTCAAGCGGCTCGCCATGCGCGCCGAACCCCGCGCGCGTCTCGGGTGGCAGGCTCGCCAGCGCCTCGGCCGTACCGTTGATAAAGCCCTGCACACGCGCCTCCGGCGGCATGCGGTCGAGCAACCGGCCGGCGATCTCCACCGCCAGCCGCACCGCATCGCCCTCGATGGCGCGCGCCTGCGCGGCGCGCTCGCGGTCGATCTCGTTTTCGGCCTGCACGCGCACCTGCGCTGCTTCGGCCCGCGCCAGTGCGAGCAGTCTGGCCTTGTGGGCTTCGGCGTCCGCCTCCGCTGCCCGCAGCGCCGCCTCACGCGAAGCCGCGAGCCGCGCGTTTTCCTCGCGTGCTGCGTCCTGCCCGGCCTGCGCCGCGCGGCGGCTCGCCTCGGCGTCCGCAAGCAGCGCCTGCGCCGCCTTTTGGCGCGCGGCGACGATATCCGCCACGGGGCGGAACAGGAAACGCGCGAGCAGCCAGACCAGCACCAGGGCGTTGACTGTCTGCAGCGCGAGCGTCGACCAGTCGATATGCATGGAGCGGTCTTCCTACTTGACGAATGGATTGGCGAACAGCAGCAGGAGTGCGATCACGAGGCAGTAGATCGCCATCGTTTCGATCATCGCGAGGCCGACGAATAGCGTGCGCGAGATCGTGCCTGAGGAATCCGGCTGGCGCGCAATGGCGTCCATCGCGGCGGCGACGGCGCGGCCTTCGGCCAGCGCAGGGCCGATCGCGCCGAATGACACTGCAAGCGCTGCGGCCGCGATGCTGACGATTTCGATCATGTTCATGGCTGTCCCTGTGCGCGATGGCCGGCGCCCGAGGGCGCGCCGCCCGCCGCGGCGCCCACGAACACCATCGCCAGCACCGCGAAAATGTAGGCCTGTACGGCGCCGGTGAGCAGATCGAGCGCCATCAGCGGAATGGGCACGAGCAGCCCCGCGAGCGAGAGCACGATGCCGACCACGAAGACGCCGCTCATCACGTTGCCGAAAAGGCGCACGACGAGCGAGAAGGTGCGCGTGAGTTGCTCGACGACATTCAGCGGGATCATCACCCAGGTCGGCTCGGCGAAAGTGGCGAGATAGCCGCGCAGCCCGCGCGTGCGCAAGCCGTGAAAGACGGTTGCGGCAAGCACGATCAGCGCGAGCGCCGCGTCGGTCTCGAGATGGGCGGTCGGCGGTTCCACGCCTGGCAGCAGCGACGACCAGTTCGCCGCCAGCACGAACAGGAAGAGCGTACCGATCAGCGCACGATAGGGGGCGGGGTCGCTCTCTATGGTGTCGCGTATCTGCGTGTCGAGCGTCGTAACGAGCAACTCCAGCACGACTTGCGTCTTCGAAGGCTTCAGCGCTAGCCGCCGTGTCAGCAGTACCGCGGCGGCAGCCATGCAGGCCATGGTGACCCACGTGATCACGACGGGCGCAGTAATCGCCAGCGGGCCGACATGCCAGAGCGGCGAGGTGACGAGAGGCGATGCTTTCATCGTGTCCGCACCATCATGCGAAGCGCGGTATGGCATGCAAGCAGCAGCCCGGCCATGCCCGCGAGCAGCGCCGGGACGCCGGCGCGCGCGAGCGCGAACAGGAGCAACGCGGTCAGCACGCAGCGTAGCGCCTGTGCACCGAGCGCGAAGCCGATTCGGCCCGACGCAAACAGGCGCGCATTCCAGCGCAGCGCGGCGAAGTGCACGGCGCCCACCGCCACACCGGCAATCAGTCCCGCCGCGCCTGCCCAGATCGTCCAGTGATCAGTCGTCCTGATGACTCCGTTCCTGCCGATGCATCCACTTCCACGCGAACCAGAGGCCCGCCGCCGCGCCCAGCATGAGCATCGGCGCCGAAAAGAACACGCGCGTGCCGAACCACCTGTCGAGCACGTGGCCGATCGCGAGCCCGGCCAGCGTGGGCAGCACGATGGTCCAGCCGAGAATGCCGATCTGTCCGAGCCGGCTGCCGAGCGAAGGCTCCGGTTGCGCGCGTCCGCGCGCTTCCCGTTGCGCGGCGTCGCGCGCCGCCCGTGCCATGTGGTTGGACTCTCGTGACGGATCGCTCATTGCCCGCGCTCCCGTGCCGCCGGAATCTCTTGCCCGTCCGGCACGACCGGGCCGCGCAGATAGCGCAGAATCTGCCGCACCGCCTGGGCGTGCAAGCGCACGGTCTCCACACGCACGCGCCGCTCGGCATCGAGTTGCGCCGCGCGCACGCGGGCGACTTCACGCTCCAGCCGTTCGAGCGAATCGCCGACGATCGCCTCGCGGCACGCAACGGACACCGTCTGGCCGCCGGAAACCGTCAGGACGCCGCCGTCCACGGCGCAATAGCGTCGCTTGCCGTCCGGCGCGACCCAGCGCACCACTGAAGGCGCAAGCATCGTGATGAAGTCGGCGTGACCTGGCCGAATGCCGAACGCACCGCTTTCGTCCTCGGCGCGCAGCGAACCGGCGGCCTCGTGGTTCACCGCCATGTCGAGCGGCGTGGCGATCGTCAGATCGAGCAGCGTGGTGGTCATTCGTCCCCCTGGACGGGTGCGGGTGCGGCCGCGGCGCCCATTCGCGTTGCCGATGCGCGTTCCTTCTCGCGCGCCTCATCGAGTGTGCCGACCATGAAGAGCGATCGCTCCTGCCAGTCGTCGCACTCGCCGGCGATTATCGCCTTGCAGCCTGCGAGCGTTTCCGCAATGGTGACCGAGCGGCCCGGCTGCCCCGAGAACGCCTCAGTCACCGCGAAGGGCTGCGTAAGAAAGCGCTGCAGGCGGCGCGCGCGCTGTACGAGCAGCCGGTCCTCGGCGCCCAGTTCCTCGACGCCAAGCAGCGCGATCACGTCCTGCAGTTCGCGATGGTGTTCGATGAGCCTGCGCACCTCGACCGCGACCGCTGCGTGTTCCGCGCCCACGACCAGCGGATCGAGCAGCACCGACGACGAGGCGATCGGATCGATGGCCGGATACATGCCCTCGGCGGCCATGGCGCGTGAGAGCACGACCATACTGTCTACATGCGCCGCGATGGTCGTCACGGCGGGATCGGTGAAATCGTCGGCGGGCACATACACAGCCTCGACGGCCGTCACCGCAGCATCGCCCACCGAGACGATGCGCTCCTGCAGCGCGGCCACTTCGCTCGCCAGCGTGGGCTGATAGCCGACCCGCGAAGGCATGCGCCCGAGCGACGCCGACACCTCGGCGCCCGCCTGCACGAAGCGAAACACGTTGTCGATCATCAGCAACACGTTTTGGTGCTTCTCGTCGCGAAAATGCTCCGCGATCGTGAGCGCCGTGAGCGGCACGCGCCAGCGCGCCCCCGGCGGCTCGTTCATCTGGCCGTACACCAGCACCGTGCGCGCGAGGACGTCCGAGCCACGCATGTCCGAGAGCATCTCGTGCCCCTCGCGCGAGCGCTCGCCCACGCCCGCAAACACCGAGATGCCCTGATAGCGCTCGACCATCGCGTGAATCAGCTCCATCAGAAGCACGGTCTTGCCCACGCCCGCGCCACCGAACATCGCGGCCTTGCCGCCCTGTGCGAGCGGCGCGAGCAGGTCGATCACCTTGATGCCGGTGGTGAAGATCTCGTTTGACCCGCGCAGGGCCGCAAGCGGGGGCGCCGCGCGGTGGATCGGACGGCGCGGCGCGCCGGCGTCGAGCGGCGCTCCGCCGTCGCGCGCCGTGCCGCTCACGTCGAGCAGCCGTCCGAGCACCGCGTCGCCCACGGGCACCACGAGCGGGCTGCCCTGCGCCTCGACGCGGGCGCCGCGACGCAATCCCGCCGTGGATTGCAAGGCGAGCGCGCGCAGCATCGTGCTGCCGAGATGCGCCTCGACTTCCGCGACGAGCCGCGAGCCGTCGTCGCAGACGATAGTCAGCGCGTCTTCGACGGGAGGCAGCGGCCCGTCTTCAAACACAATGTCCAGAACCGCGCCGCGCAAGGCGCTCACGCGCCCCACGGCGCGCGGCACGGTTGCAGCGGCCGAGGTCGAAGGATGGTTCGGGGCGAGGCTCACTGGCATGGCGGGACTCCGCGGCGTCAAACCAGCACGAGTTCGTCGATAACCGCGTGCACGCCGGGATGCGCCCACGCCGCGCCGCGCGCTACGGTGCGTTCGGCGTCCGATGCTACCGTCCCTCTCAGCGTCACCATGCCCTCGCTTGCTTCGACGTGAATGCGGCTCGCCTCGTCGTCCGCATAGCGCTGAAACGCCTTGCCGATGCGCTCGCCGATTTTCCGCGGGTCCATGCGCCGACGCGCCTCCACGCGGCTCGTGATTCCCGTCACGCCTCGCAAGCGCACGAGCGCGCGAATCGCAAGCTCGCGCTGCCATTCCCATTCGACCGCTCCCCGCAAGAAAAGATGGCCGTTCTCAGCCTCGACCTCCACGGCCCGCTGCGGCACGCCGGCCGTCCAGTGCAGGACAGCGCGCGCCATATCCGCAATCTCGTCGTCGCCTGGCGGGTCGATAACCGGCCGTTCGACCCGCATCCGCGTAACGACCGAACACACGCCGCTCACGCGCTGCGCAGCGTGTTCGGCGGCATGCGTGTGGGCAAACACCGGCACCGCGCCCGCCAGCGTCACGACTCCGTTTGCCACTTCGACACGAATACGCGACGCGTCCAACGCTGAGTCGAACGCCAGTTCGTCCAGCACGTCCTGCTTCAGTTGCGTATCGGCTTTCATGGCGTGCTCCGTACGCGCGGGCGTCATTGGCGGAATCTGGACTCCTGACTATCAGGCACCGGTGGCTGCGGGACGACTTTCGAACTTCGCCTCACCATTCGGGCGCACGCCCGCGAATTGGCCCAGGTACGTCAACCAGTCGGCCGCCTGCGGCACGGCGCCAGTCTGGCGGGTCGCCCGAGCCTGCGCACGGATACAGGCTTTTTCGAAGTCGATCGCGCCGGCTCGCAGCAACGCCCCAAACGCCGTCTGGCTTCGCATAGCCAGTTCCTGACTTTGCTCGAACAAGGCCACGCTCGCCGCGCAGTACTCCCGGAACAAGTTTTGACACGTCTGCACGAGCGCCCCCTTATCGTACGTGCGGACATCCGTCAGGGCTTCACACGCATGTTGGGCCGCCACGCGGTCACGCTCGACGCACTTCGCCTGCAGTCCGAGCAGGGCCTGAAAATCGTCCAGGCCAAGCTGCACCATGCGCGCGCTCATGCTCAGCATGGAAACGGGTGAAAACGGTAGATTCTGGGGGCTCTCTCTCATTTGCAATCTCCAGATCGATCGACCACCACCGCCTGATCCGCAACGCGCGGCTTCGCCCGGCAGGTCGCATTCCTCGTTCAATCTATCGGAGGGGCTTCCCGCGCAATTGACCTGCATCAGTACTTTTTGGGGGACGGGTAGCCGGCCGGCGGAACGCGCGTGCGTGCAGACAAGATCTGGCGTCTCTTGATTTGAATCAGATGCAGGTCGACTGAGGCGCGCGAGCCTCTCACTTGTTCCGCTTGACTTCGTGTGCAACCCGCACCTCACAGCCATGCCTTACCCGACGAATAGCGACTTGCCTCTGGGCGTACGCAATCATTTGCCGCCTCATGCGCAGGACATCTTCCGGGCCGCGTTCAATCGCGCCTACGCCGACCACGCCCTGGACCCGCGCCGCGAGGAAGCGGCTCGCCGGATTGCCTGGGCGGCCGTAAAGCGCCTGTATGTTCGCGACGGGATGTACTGGGTCCCGCTCTAGACGATCGCTCCCCGCTGGAACCGCGCCACTGCACGCCATGACTCCACAATCCGACGACACTCGCGCGGTATGTCTGCTGCGTCTCGTCGATACCCTCGCCACGGAGTTGCACGGCGAGGCGCAGCATCGCGACCGCGTTTCGATGACGACGCAACTCGAGCGCGATCTCGGCTTCGACAGCCTCGCGCGCGCCGAACTGGCCGAACGCATCGAACAGGCGTTCGGCGTCCGTTTGCCGCCCGACGCGTTTGCGGCGGTCACGCCCGCTGACCTGCTCAAGGCAATCGAGCTGGGCGCCGAAGCCATGCCGGTCGAGGCAGCGGCACGTCTCGTCCCGCTGCCCGAAATGTGCAGCGAACCTGCGCTGGCGGTGCCCGAACAGGCCCAAACGCTCGCCGAGGTACTCCAATGGCACGCGCTCAGGCATCCGGATCGGCTCCATCTCACGCTCATCGACAACGGCACCACGACGGAGCTCACTTACGCTGCGCTCTTCCATCGCGCCTCGCATGCCGCCAATGTGCTGCGTTCGCTCGGCGTGGATCCTGGCGCGCGGGTCGCACTCATGCTGCCAACCGGCATCGATTATTTCGTCGCCTTCGCGGCGTTGATGCTGTGCGGAGCCGTTCCCGTGCCGATCTATCCGCCCACGAGCCTCGCGCAGGTCGAGGAGCACGTCGCGCGTCATGCTTCGATCCTTGCGAATGCCGGAGTCTCCACGCTGATCGCTTCGGCGTCGCTGGGCCCGGTAGCGCATCTGCTCAGGCTGAAGGTTCCGACGCTGCGTCAGCTCGTTATCAGCGCGGCGCTCGCCCCGGTGCAAATCGACGATAGCGGGCAGGCGCCGCTCGTCAGGACCGGAACACGCGACCTCGCCTTGCTCCAGTACACCTCGGGCAGCACCGGCGAGCCCAAGGGCGTCATGCTGAGCCACGCGAACCTGCTTTCGAACATCCGCGCGATGGGCGAGCGCATGATCGTGCAGCCCGGCGACAGGCTTGTGAGCTGGCTGCCGCTCTATCACGACATGGGGCTGATCGGCGCATGGCTCGCGCCGCTCTATTTCGGCTTTCCACTTGTCGCGATGTCGCCGCTCGCCTTTCTGGCGCGCCCCGCCGTCTGGCTGGAAACGATCTCGCAACACCGCGCGACGATCACCGCGGCACCCAACTTCGCCTACGAGTGGTGCGCGCGGCGTGTGCCGGAGCGCCAGCTCGCCGGGCTCGATCTCCGGTCGTTGCGGTTCGCGTTCTGCGGCTCCGAGCCGGTGAATCCAGCTACGCTGCGGGCCTTCGCAAGCCGCTTCGCGGCGTTCGGGTTCGACGCGCACGCCATCACGCCGGTCTATGGACTCGCCGAGAACACGCTCGCTGTCACGTTCCCTACCCCGTCGCGCGGCCTGCGCGTGGACTTGGTGGAGCGTGAGGCGCTCAGTACGCTCGGCGAAGCCGTAAAGACGACGCGCATGGACGACGACCCGCTTGTCTTCGTTGCCTGCGGCTATCCGCTCGCGGATACCCAACTGCGCATCGTGGACGAGCGGCGCCAGCCGCTTGCCGAACGCCGGATTGGACATATCGAGTTTCGCGGCGCGAGCGCAACGGCGGGCTATTACCGCAATCCCGAGCAAACGGCGCGTCTCGCGCACGACGGCTGGCTCGACAGCGGGGACCTCGGCTATCTCGCAGACGGGGAGCTTTTCGTGACAGGGCGCACGAAGGATCTCATCATCCGGGCTGGCCGCCACATTTTTCCCGATGAGCTGGAGCACGCGCTCGCACAGTTGAACGGCGTCGAACCGGGCGGCGTGGCGGCCTGCGGCGAGCCTGATCCCCTGGCCGGTACCGAGCGGCTCGTCCTGATCGTCGAAACTTCGATGCGCGATGCCGCAGATCGCGCCGATCTCCAGGCGCGCGTCAATGCCGTCGCGCGGCGGCTGTGCGGTGCGCCCGCCGAGCGCGTCATGCTCGTCGCTCCGCATGGCATCTTCAGAACGCCTGGCGGAAAAATCCGTCGGGCTGCGACGATCGAGCGACTACGCCGCGGCGATGCGCCTGAAGCGCCGATGAGCGCGTTCGCACCCTGGCGTCAGGCATTCGCTCTCGTTGTGGCAAACGTGGTTCCGCTCACGCGGGCTGGCGTCGCGCGGCTGCGGCGCAGCACCCGCGGCGCCTGGTGCTGGTGCCTCGTCGGACTGGCGTTTTCGGCAGTCTCGGTGTGGGTCGCACTCGAACGCGAGCCTGCCCGCCGCTGGCACGCGGCCGCTCGCGCGTGCCGCTTCGTGCTGCGCGCCGTCGGACTGCGTACGACGCTGCGCGGCGCGGAGCACCTTGACGCACCAACGCATCCCGTACTGGCCGCCAATCATACGAGCTACCTCGACGTGGTCGCGCTACTGGCCACGCTGCCTGTGCCGGTGCACTTCGTCGCGAAGCGGGAGCTCTCGCGGCGCCCGTTCGTGGGCGGGCTGCTGCGCGCGCTAGGCACCCGCTTCGTGGCGCGCGACGACTATGGTCAGAGCCTGGCCGACGAAGCGCAACTGGTCGAATGCGCGCGCGCAGGCGAGACGCTGCTGTTCTTCCCCGAAGGGACATTCGTATCCGCCGCCGGCCTGCGGGCATTCAGGCTGGGCGCGTTTCGCGCGGCCGTGCTGGCTGCGAGGCCCGTGCTGCCCGTCGCCGTGCGCGGCGCGCGCACGGCGCTGCGCGACGGACACTGGATACCGGAGAGCGGGGACATCGAGATCGAAGTGCTCGCCCCGATCTATGCGCAGGGAGCCGATTTCCGCGCGATGGTGAGTCTGCGCGAGCATACGCGCGCGGCGCTGCTCGCGAAATGCGGGGAGCCCGATGCGGACGATCAGGCAACGCGCCTCGAACAGCTCGACGCACACGCCACAACGAAGGATGCAACCATCGCGCCGGAGTGAATGAGAGGACCATCAGGCAATGGACATCGCCGTCCTGCGTCGCGATGATCCTTGCCTTTCTGGTCCACGATGGCGTGCGCTGGTGGCGGCGCGATTGACGCCGCCCCGCTCAGAGCGGCAAACGCTCGGTCAGGCTCACGGGCATGCCGGCCTGCGCATCGAGCGCCGGCTCGCTGTCCGCGACGCGCCACTTGACCGCGACGAAACTGTCGGGGCTCACCGAGATCGAGTCGATGCCGCATTCCACGAGGAAAGCGGCAAAGTCGGGGTGGTGCGCCGGTGCCTCGCCGCACAGGCCGATCTTGGCCCCGGCATGATGGGCCTCGGCGATCACTCTGCGCACCATCCACTTGACCGCTTCGTTTTGCTCGTCGAAGAGCCCGAAAAGCTGCGCCGAATCGCGATCCACGCCCAGCGTGAGCTGCGTGAGATCATTGCTGCCGATCGAGAATCCATCGAAGCGTTGCGCGAACTGACGCGCGAGCACGACATTGGACGGAATCTCGCACATCACATAGATCTCCAGACCATGGCCCCCGCGTTCGAGGCCGTTTTCCTTCATGACAGCCAGCACGCGGTCGGCTTCCTCGGGCGTGCGGCAGAACGGAATCATCACGACGACGTTGGTGAACCCCATCGTTTCACGCAGGCGGCGGATCGCTCGGGATTCCAGCGCGAACCCTTCGCGGTACAACGGCGAGTAGTAGCGCGAGGCCCCGCGAAAGCCGAGCATCGGGTTGGCTTCCTTCGGCTCGAACTGCGCGCCGCCCACCAGGTTCGCGTATTCGTTGGTCTTGAAGTCGCTCATGCGCACAATGACGGGACGCGGATACTGTGCGGCCGCGATACGCCCAAGCGCACGAGCGAGATGCTCGACGAAATACTCGGTGCGGTCTTCATAGCCGGCGGTCAGATCGCGAATGGTCCGTTTCGCCTGTTCGTCCTTCAGGTCGTCGAAATGGACGAGCGCCATTGGGTGAACCCGGATCTGGTTGCTGATCACGAACTCCATTCTTGCGAGCCCCACCCCGTCGGACGGGATGCGCCACCAGCGAAACGCCGCAGCCGGATTCGCGAGGTTGAGCATGATCCCGGTGCGCGTAGGCGGCATGTTCGAGAAGTCGATCTCGTCGGCGTGAAATTCGGCGATGCCCTCATAAACCATGCCTTCCTCGCCCTGCGCACAACTCACTGTGACTTGCTGACGGTTGCGCAGCACGCGCGTGGCGTTGCCGGTTCCAACGATCGCCGGCAGGCCGAGTTCGCGGCTGACAATCGCCGCGTGCGAAGTGCGGCCGCCATGATCCGTGACGATCGCCGAAGCGCGGCGCATGATCGGCACCCAGTCGGGATCGGTGGTCTGGGCGACCAGCACCGCGCCGTCCACGAAGCGAGCCATGTCGCGCGGCTGATCGATCACGCAGACCTGCCCCGCGCCGATGGCCTCCCCGACACTCACGCCCGACAGCAGCTTCGGTCCCGTCTTGCCGAGTCGCCAGGTCTTGAGCGCGCCCGCGTCGCGGCGCGACTGAACCGTTTCTGGACGCGCCTGGACGATGAAGATTTCTCCAGTGGCGCCGTCCTTGGCCCACTCCATGTCCATCGGGCAGCCATAATGTGCTTCGATCAGGCAGGCCCAGCGCGATAGATGCAGGATTTCGTCATCGCTCAGTACCCAGGCCGTGCGCTCCGCGCGCGAAGTCCGCGCGTTCTTCGTCGGCTGGGTGCGGCTGCGCGTGCAGACCATTTTGACCGCCTTTGCGCCACGCGTCTTGCCGACAATAGGCGTGATCGACGGCGCGTCCAGCAGCGGCTTGAAGACCTCGTACTCGTCGGGGTCGACCGCGCCCTGCACGACGTTTTCGCCCAGCCCCCAGGCCGCGTTGATCAGCACGATGCGATCGAAGCCGGTTTCGGTATCGATCGAAAACATGACGCCCGCGCCACCGAGATCGGCGCGCACCATCTGCTGCACGCCTACCGAGACTGCGACCTGCAGCGCGTCGAATCCCTTGGCCTGGCGGTAGCTGATCGCGCGGTCGGTATAGAGCGACGCGTAGCAGCGCCGGCATGCGTCGAGCACCGCCGTACTGCCGGATATGTTCAGGAACGTTTCGAACTGCCCGGCGAAGCTTGCTTCGGGCAGATCCTCGGCCGTCGCGCTCGAACGCACAGCGACACCGAGCTTTTCATTGCCGGTCTGGCGGCAGAGGTCCTCGTAGGCAGTCCGGATGCCTTGCGCGATGGCGGCAGGCCATTCGCCGCGCAGGATGGCGGAACGGATCAGTGCGCCCGTTTCGGCGAGCGTGCTGCGCTGGGCAGCAAGGCCGTCGAGCGCGGATGCGATCACTTCGTCGAGACGGTTCGCTTCGATGAAGTCGCGGTATGCCTGCGCCGTGGTTGCGAAACCAGGCGGCACCTTCACGCCGTGGGGCGCGAGGTCGGCGATCAGCTCGCCGAGCGAGGCGTTCTTGCCGCCCACGCGTGCAAGGTCGGCGCGCGTGACCTGTGCAAGCGAAACAATGGGAGAAGTTGCGTTTTCCATGGGTTGCTCCATGTATTGACCGGAAGGCATCAGGTTCGTGCATTGGGTTCGCAATGCATCGGGCCGCTACGCCTCACGCGGCCTCGCCGCGCACGAGCAGCACAGGGCACTCCGCCTTGCGGACGAATTCCTCCGCCACGCTGCCGAGGAAGGCGCGCCTGACGCCGCGCCGACCATGTGTGCCAAGCACCACGAGTTGAGCGTCAATGCGCGATGCACAGGCTTGCAGGCAGTCCGCCACGCTTTGCGTGACGCCGCCCACTTCGAGCAGTTCCGTCTCGCACTTCACGCCCGCCGCCTTCGCTTCGGCGTGCGCAGCTTCCAGCAGCTTCCTGGCCTCCTCCCGATACGACGCGAGCAGTTCCACCGGAACGTAGGTGAGTCCCATGCCGGGCGGCGCCACAACGTCGATCACGTGTGCCACATAAAGTTGGCCGCCCGTCAGTTGCGCCGTGCGCAGTGCCTCGGCGAGTGCCAGATTCGAGGTTTCGCTACCGTCGAACGCCGCCAGAATCCTCTCGTACATGTTCTGCCTCCTGTCCCGCGGGATATCCCGCACCACATCGCGTTGCCTGACGCCCATCATCGGTTTGCGTCGCGTCACACCATTGATTTGCATCAAGAGAGCTACGACGTCGAGGCAGCGCGGGGCGGTTTGATTTGCATCAGACGCAGCGCCGCTGGAAGGCGGGATGCTCCCATCGTGGCAATACCGGCCACTTACGCGAGGAGCAAACCATGAAACCTGCCCTTGGCTTCACGCTGAGCGCTGCCCTGGTTGCCGCAATGACCCTCGGCGCCGGCGTTTGCTCGGCGCAAACCGTCGCCGCTGGAACGGACGCCGCCGCGACGCGGACCGTCCAGAACGGCGTCGCCTACATTACTGGCGGCGTGGGCAGTGACGAAGCCGCCGCGATACGCAGCGTCGCCGGCCAGTACAGCCTGCGGCTGACGTTCGTCACGCAAGGTGGACAATTCCTTTCGGACGTGGACGTCGAGATCGTCGGTCCTTCCGGGGCGTCGTTGCTCAAGACACGCACGCTCGGCCCGTTCCTTTACGTGTCGCTTCCGACCGGAAGATACCAGGTCGCCGCATACGCGGCAGGGGCGAAGCAGACCCGCGTGGTGCTCGTGAATGTGCGTCAGGCCACGAATGTCGAGTTCGATTTCCCCGTTCTTGTGCACCGTGCCGCCGCACCGTGTTGTCAGACGCCGCCCGTCGCGCAATGAGCGCAAGCGCATGGCCCGGCGCAAGTTCCCCTGATGCAGGTCAAGTGTGCGAGTCAGCCCCAATCTAAGCTTTATCCATCTTCGTTGAAGCCTTGCGGGACCCATCATGTACAAGCGATTGATCTTTCTCGCCGTCCTCGCCCTGCCCGGCTCGTTCTTCGTTCTCGCAGCCGTCGGCCTGCATCCGCGCGGCCGCGCGCTTCTTGTGCAAGCTGCTGGATTCGGCGTCTTGCGCGCGAAATCGGCCATCGCTCGCAACGTCGCTGCGCGCTGATCGCCAAACCAGCCGCGCGATCTCCCGCAAAGCCTCAGCACACGTACGTCAGCGCGCCCCCGCCCGCAATCGCCGCGTCACTCCACTGTCAGATCGTCCACCACGGCGCGCACACCAGGCGCCGCCCACGCCGCGCCTCGAGCCACGGAGCGTTCGGCAAACGAATGAACCTTGCCGGACAACCTGACCGTGCCCTCCTGCACGGTGACCTGAATATGCCGTGCCTCGCGGTCCGCATGTCGGCGCATGGCGTCGAGGATGTCCTTGCTGATCTGGTCCGGCCCTACCTTATGATGGATTTCGATGTGGTCCATCACGTCCGCGACGCCTCGAAGTTGGGCAATGGCACGCACTGCGGTCTGACTCTGCCATGGCCAGTCAACCGCGCCCCTGAGCACAACGTGGCCACGCTCGACCTGCACCTGCACCGCGTCCTCGGTCAGTCCTGCGGTCCAGCGCAAAACGGAACGCGCGATGTGCGCGATGTCCTCGTCGGTGCGAACGTCTTCGCCCGGCAGATGCACATCCAGTTCGATCACGAGCGCGCGCACGCCGCCCACACGTCGTGTCGCCTGCTCGGCTGCGATCTTCTCGCCAAGGCTCGATAGGTGCCCGGCAAGGGTCACGACACCGTCCTTCACCTCCACCCCTATGTTCGAGGCGGTCACCGCGGGCTCCCACTCCAGTTCGGCTTCCACGTCATGCTTGAGCTGCAAATCGGTCTTCATCCTCACCTCCTTCGAATCGGGTCCCAATGCGGACCATCAAAACAAGCGTGGCACGGGCCGCCCTCCTTCAGCTGATCTGCATCAAGCAGACGGCGGTCGCGCGGCGTGCAGTCCGCCAGCACATGCCTGGCAATTCGGGATCAGCGTTCCGATCACGTGGTGTCAGTCATTTCTGACACGCACGGCGCAGATCGGACACCAATCTCAGCCGGGGCTGATTGTTGCTACCGGCGCCAAATCCAATACTTGAAGCGTGGCGAAAGCAGCAGTGTGATCACGCGGTGCGCAAATCTAGCATCAGGGGCGTAGTCCCGACAGCACAGACGCCGCCGCAATGGCCGGGAGCGAGTCATGAGCCAGCCTGAAGAATCCGGTTGCACAGAGGTCATGTCCACGCGTTTTCTGTCGGTGGGCACCCACCTCGCCACGAAGCGCGCGAGTTATCGGCATCACGGCATCTATATCGGAAATGGCCGGGTCATTCACTACGCCGGCCTTTCGCGGTGCTTGCGTGTCACGTAGATACGCCGCAGGCCCCGCCATATGCCCTTTAAAGACGCGCGCTCGCTATCGCTGTGACGAATCATGCGGCGCCTCCGCTTTGCGCCGGCTCGCGCGCAATTCGACGCGGGCAAGCCAGAAGCCGGGCAGCATGGGCAGCCAGAAGGTGAATCAGGATGGCAGGAACGAGCAATAGCACCAGCAGGAATACGGCAACGCCGGCGAAGAGCGTGGTGCCCGCAGCGTGATGGAGCCAGAGAATCGCGGCGCTCATGAACACGACGATCAGAAAGGCGATATCGCGCGAGAGCAGACTCGACAGCAGTGCGGTCAGCGCGATCGAGCGCGGCACGCCCCGGCGCAGCAGCCCGCGAATGGCCATGAGGCTGCCGCCGAGGCCGGCGCTCGGAAGCGCTTGATCGGTAAAGACCTTGATGATGCCGAGCCGTACCAGTACGCGCATCGGCAGTTCGTAGCCCGAATCGTGCAGAGGCTGGCGCCAGACAAGCGCGGCGCTCAAGTAGGTCGAAATCTGGGCTGCGACCGCGATCAGCAGCCAGCCTGGGCGCGCCGCGCGTGCGAGCGCGAGACTGCGCTCGAGTGAACCGGCGCGCACGACCGCGACCACCAGCACGAGCAGGCAAAGGAGGCCGACCGCCCAGGCTGCCTGGGCGCGTGGTCGCGCGTTCGGTGCAGAGAGCGTTCGGACGATGTTCAGTGCGTCGGCTCGCGGCGCGGACGGCTCGCCATCGGGGCGACACTCTGGTGGAGATGGGCCGGCATTCATCGAGACCTGTCTCTGGGAAGGGTACCGGCGCACTGCGTAGTGATCGGGCGTCAGCAGGTGGATTTTCGGCGCGTGCCTGCTGTCAGGCTTGATACATGTCAATCTTCGGCGCCCGGTTTGCTTTCGCGCGGCAGGCATGGCGCTGCGAATGTCGGGGCGCGCAAACGGTGGTGCAGGCGTCTGCTGTTGGTTGGATCAGTAGTTCAGCGCCGGTACAACGGCTTCGAACGTCTTGCCGAAAGCAGCAGGCTTGCAATCACGAACGAGCTTGCAGAAGAACAGCGTGAAGAGGACCCGCACAGCGCGAGCGGGATTGCGGATGCACGCATCGACCTGATCGCTTTTTCCGTGGCCTGCCACGCACCACATGCAGAGATGTTCGCAATTGTTCGTCAGCAAACGATAGTCTTGCTCGCCCAGCCGCGATGCCGCACGTCGGGCGACTTCGACGCCCGTGTACAGCGCGTGGGGGTGTTGAACGATCTCGAAGCCGAATCCCGCCGAAAAGAGCTGGAGCGAGATCACCTCGACCGGGCCGCGGCCGAACCCTTGATATAGGTCAACTGAGCGTCCTCGCGGCAGCAAAGAATGACCATCGGTTTTGAAGGAGAAACTTATGCGCGCTATTGACGTCATGACTTCGCACGTGGTGGTTGCCTCGCCCGATATGAACGTGCAGACAGCGGCCAAGCTGCTTGACGACAACCGCATTAGCGGCATGCCTGTTGTCAACTCCACCGGACAGGTGGTAGGCATGCTCAGCGAGGGCGATCTGGTGCGGCGAACGGAAATCGGCACTGGCGAGAGGCGGCGTTCGTGGTGGCTGGAGTTGTTTACTTCGAACCGCAAACTTGCGAGCGAGTATGTCAAGGAGCACGCGCACACGGTGATGGACATCATGAGCCAGCCCGTCGTGTCAGTGAGCGAAGATACGCCGCTGCACCTGCTCGAACGGCACCGCGTCAAGCGCGTTCCCGTACTACGCGACGATAAGCTCGTCGGAATCGTAAGCCGCTCGAATCTGATCCGTGCGCTTGCAACCGTCACGCCCGTCAAGCTGGCGACCTCGTCCAGCGATCGGGAGATCCGCGAAGCGGTTCTGCGCGAACTCAGCAAACGCCGCTGGGCGTTGCCCCGCCACGGCGTCCTGGTCCAGGACGGCGTCGTGCACTTTTGGGGCGTCGTTCAGTCAGAAGACGAACGGACTGCGATCCGCGCAGCGGTAGAAGGGGTGCCTGGCATCAAGGGTATCGGCGACCATCTCTATCTTCCTATCGGTGAAGTGCCGATCTCGATCTAATGGGGTATGCCTGCTGATTTCCGCCGGCGGAGAAACATTGATGCGCCGTCAAACTCCGAACTACGTGACCATGAGCCTAAACGATGGCTCCTGCTGCTTTGTGCTGGCGACGTGGCAAGATGGCTTTCAAACCCAGGTGCATGGCTTTACCTGCGAAGCGGATGCCCGTGCGTGGATTAGCAAGAATGGTCCGAAATGGCGGGAATGGGCACCGCAACGTGTTCAGCGCGAGCGATACCTGGATCGGACGTTGTGGTCCTGAAAGCAGCGATTGCCGCGGCGATGCGCAATGGCCGCGTTGTGTCCATGCGACCCGTTCGTATTCTCCCAAGGGCGACGCTCGTATGAACCGAGCATCGTCTCCTCCATGCATATGTGTTCAGTCCGCCGCTGCGGGCTTTTTCTTCGATTGCTGACTCTCTGTCGCAGAGCTCGGTGCTATAGTGCTTCGCTCGTCCAGTGACACTCTGCCAGCCATGTCCTGCGAAGCGTGCGAACGAATGCAACTGGGAAACACCGTCCAGCCACATGTGGGACTGCGGAGAGTCGGCGCCCAGACTCGGCTGCGGCCGCTCGGCCGACGCCCAGTGCTTCTGCGACATTACGTTTGCTGCAACTGCAACACGAACTGGTTGCTCGAACTCGATCCGCGGCAGCCGGAGCAGCCGGAATGGGTTTGTCTGTATCAGGCCTCGAGCATTCTCGACCCTGTATCCGCAGTTCATCAGGGCACCCGTTCATCGGCTCCCCCTTCTGCCAATGGACGGGCTGACGTTGCACGCGGCGGAACGACCAAGCGGCTCCTGCACAGCCTCCCCTGACCTGACGCTCCCGCAACCGGCTGACGGCGTCCGTGGCTTGGCGCGCCGTGAGTTCTGCTAGAGGGAGTCTGCCGCCGCCAGGCAGGAAACGGCATGCCAGCCCTGCGGCTAGCCGTGTGGCGGGGCGACAGTCTTGTTGATCAGGTCGAGGAACTGGGACGCGGCGAACGGTTTGCGCAGGAAGGCAAAAAAGGCACTCGGGTCAGGCGGCTCCGCGATGGCCGAGGTGAGTACGACCGGCACCATCGAAAGCCGGGGGTCGTCAGCGAATGCTCTGGCCAGTTCGAGTCCATTCATAAGTGGCATCATGTAATCGGTGACGACTAATTCTGGCGGTTGCGAACGCGCGAGCGCCAGCGCTTCTGCGCCATTGCGTGCCTGAGCCACCTGATGACCTTCGGACTCGATCAGCCAGACCAGGGCGTCGAGCATGCGCGGATCGTCCTCCACCAGCAATATCTTGGCCACGTACCGCTCCTGCTTTTGCGTTTCAGGACGATCCTGAGCCACCGGTGCAAGAGTCAACTCGCGCGTCCTACGTGGATGCCATCAGCTTCCACTGTGGCGCTCCGCGATTGAGCTCGTAGACCACCCGCGTTTCACCCACCCATGCATTCGAGATGAGTCCAGCTTCCAGAAGGCTGGACAGTGCGCGATAGACACTCGCCTGACTGCATCGGTCGGCCCCTGCCGATGGCCGGCGAAACACTTGTTCCGCAGTCGTGTGCTCACGAGGACATTCATAAAACGCAGTGAGCACGGCGACGCGACCGGACCCCGCACTCAGGCGGGCCCTTGCCAGTTCGTAAGAGACCGCTCTCATTGCCTTGACTACCTAACCCGCCGTTGCGAAATTTGGGAGGAATGTTTCATGTTACCTCATGCTTGGCGCATGACTCGGGTTGCGGGTTGACGCAATCAAAAGCTCGTCGAAGTTCACGCGGACGGGGAGAAGGGCCACCAGGGCAGCGCAACCCGCTGCATTACCAGGGAGAATAACTGAAAGCCCGGACGCGGAGCGCGCTATCGACAGGCAGATGTCGCGGCTTTCCGCTGGTGTTGCCCTGTGGCAGTGAAGCACAATCCCCTACTGAATTTATGGGTCATGCGGCCGAAGATGATAACCACTCTTATTATCACCTCTACTACCACCTGTTACAAACCGGCAGACATCTGATGAAAACAACGCGCGCGTCTCAGTTGTCTTTGCGAAGACCTCGTTGGTTCTGTCCGCAGCAAACGCAGTTGCTGCACAGGAGGCTCACAACCTGATGCTCAAGGACCACAAGTTCTCACCGCCCGAGCTGACCATCCCTGCTGGTAAAAGAGTGAAGGTTACGGTCAAGAATCTTGATTCGACGCCAGCCGAATTCGAGAGTGATGATTTCAAGGCCGTGAAGGTGGATCCCCGCCGGCAAGCAGGGCGATATTCTCATCGGACCGCTGAAAGCTGGAACGTACGAGTTTCACGACGAATATCACGAAGTAGAGTCGAAGACCCATCTGATCGTTAAGTAGCCGTTTGCAACACCATGCTCTCCACCGCCCTCATCGTCTTCCGGTGAAGTTCTTGAAGCCGCGCTCGTCGTGTCGATCGTAATGGCAGCAACCAAAGGGGTGCTTAACCGTGGACGGTGGGTGAGCGTCGGCCTGGTCTGCGGGATCATAGGGGCTGCGCTCATTGCCATATTTGCTGACGTCATTGCTTCATGGGCGTCGGGTATGGGCCAGGAAGTGTTCAATGCCTGTGTGATGTTCGTCGCAGTCGTCATGCTCGGATGTTGGTCACCTGGTGTCTGCGGCCCTCTTGCCGTCGCGGGGTGATACCGTCTGGGACACATCGTGGTTGCTCAACGAGACTACCATTCCCGGCAAGATGCTTCACACCCTCATTGGCTACACAGCCCGTCCGGCGGGGATTCAGATCGTGACCTATGTCACAATACTTGCGCTCATCGTTCTTCTCGCTCGCACAATTGGCCGCTCCCAAAGTAACGCGCGACAAGCAGCGTAGGCCGCCGTGCCGTACTTTCCAGTGAGGCCCGGGCTAACTATTCCTGCGTTGCTGGCAATCGAAAGAAAATCAGATGAAGACACCCAGGCTGGAGCACAGCGCGGCGATGCTTGTCGCGCTGAGGATAGTGGCGTGCCGATATGACGTTATTGCGGAGCGCAAGTTTTTTGGCTGCCCGGCCTTCTTTGTTAGACGAAGGATGGCAGCTTGCGTGTACGGCGAGATGATCGCACTGAGGCTTCCGCAGCTTTCCGTGGCTGCGCTGATGAAAACACCAGGCTGTTCGTCCTTCCAGCCACACGGGCGTGGTCCCATGCGACGCTGGCTCGCATTCGAAGCGAGGAGCCCAGCCTTTACCTCACTTGAAGATCTTTTTGAGGAGGCCGTGTCGTTCGCGAATGAGCTGGCAGCCCGCGATTAGTGTCTTGTCAGGACGCTCAGAGTCTTGCGCTATCGGTGCTCTTGCAGATTCCCCCGAGCGGCGACGGTACTGCGATTCTCCTTCCCTTGCGGCCTCCGCACTACGAGCCGCGGGTGATGGTTGCCGGCGGGACGAGCAACGGCGCAAGCTGGTCGCCGTCTGAAGCGAACCCTTTGCAGACCGCAGAGTGGATCGATCTGTCGGTCGCGGCGCCGGTGTGGCAAGCGTTACCGAACATGAACGTCCCACGGGACTCCGAGCGTGACTCCTCGGACTCAAAGTAGTACGTGCGCCCATCAAATATCGAGGTAAGCGCGTGAGTCGGGTCGACCGAATATCCGTTGACCGGATCGCGCGGAGGGCCGGCGTCTTGGGGTTGATGTTCGCGAGGTTCTCGACGGTATCCGCCCATGCCGCAACTCATCCCGCCGCGTCGCATCAGAACGAAAACAGCGAGCGCAAGCAAGATCCACAACCAGTCTTGTGATAGCCATTCCATCATGCTTCTCCACGATACAAGATTTCGCGAACCCAGGCGAAAAGCGTCTTCCTACAGCAAAACCCCAGACGACGAACACGACAAACGGGTAGACGAACATACCCAGCGTGAAAGTGACGCCGGTATCGTGCTTGCGGAAGTCCAGGCCGTGAAACAGTGCATTCAGGAAGTCAATGCCGAGCGCGGGCCACGCCGCATATAGTGCGGCGCATACCGTGTAGCTGGTCGCGAGCGTCAATGCAATGGCGACCCCGAATTTCCAGTACGGCTTCATGTTCATGACCAGCTCCCGCAACGACTCAGGCGCATTGATTCCGCGCGCAGATCGCCTTCACTACGCGGACATCGTAGCGACGCGGAGTGGGCGTGAATTGATCGATATCAAGCGGCCATGCAAAGGAAATCGCCCGCCCCCCGGACACTTCCTTGAGCTTGCTGGTGCCGCGACCTGCAGCATCAAGAGCGTGCGCTCGTTTCCGTCCGACCTCACCGCCATGGCGTTTGAGTATAAGGAGAAACCGAATTTCTCCGTCAGCAACGAAGCGGATATTGCCAGACCGCCCCGCGTCGAGTTCGACACGACGCAAGGGGGCCGCCCGGCGGCTGCTGGGGCCACCAATTGAATGTGCTGGAGAAAGTCTCGCTGGCGCTGATTGCCGCGTTCGCGCTGTGTCTGACGCCGCAGGTAGGCGCTGAGGTCGCGGTTCCGCCCTTGACGGCACGTGTGACGGACCAGACCGGTACGCTCACCCCGGAGCAGGTGGGCGAACTGGAGCAGACGCTGCAGGCATTTGAGAAGAGAAAAGGCACTCAGATCGCCGTGCTGATTGTTCCGACGACCGGCGAAGAGACGATTGAGCAGTATTCGCTGAGGGTCGTCGAGCAATGGAAACTCGGACGCAGGCAGGTGGATGACGGAGCGCTTCTCATCGTGGCGAAGGACGACCGTGCGTTACGCATCGAGGTTGGCTACGGCCTTGAGGGCGCTCTCAACGATGCCATCAGCAGCCGCATCATCCGCGAAATCATTGTGCCGCGATTCAAGGAAGGCAACTTCTACGACGGTATCGCAGCGGGTGTCAATCAGATGATCCGGGTGGCGGACGGTGAGCCATTGCCTCCTCCGCAGCCCCACGCAGGCCCGGGTTCGCCGGATGTCTGGAAACTCGCGCCCGTCATCTTCATGCTCGCAGCCGTATTCGGCGGCATGCTGCGTTCTGCACTCGGCCGATTGCCCGGCGCTGTGGTCGCTGGAGGGGGCGCGGCGCTCATTGCATGGCTGCTGACCGCCGGCATACTGGTAACGGTGGCTGCTGGCGTGATTGCCTTCCTCTTTACGCTGACAGGTGCGGGCATGGGCGCCTACGTCGGAACATACGGCATCGGACGCCACAACGGCGGGTTCAACAGAGGCGGACGTGGTGGATTTGGCGGTGGCGGTGGTGGATTCGGCGGCGGTGGTGCGTCGGGCAGGTGGTAAGCATGGAACTCAGCCGAATCGTCAGGCACCTCCTCACGACTCACTGGAAGGTCAGGCGCGCTTTTCCACCCGCCACACTGATGGCAATCGGGCAAGCCATCAGGGCTTGCAATGCCGCACATGTCGGGGAAGTCTGCTTTGCGGTTGAAGGTGCGCTCCACAGTGCGCACCTCTTCCGCGGGCAATCGCCACGTGAGCGCGCGATCGAGGTGTTCTCGCAATTGCGGGTCTGGGACACCGAGCACAACAATGGCGTGCTGATCTACGTGTTACTCGCGGACCGCGCGGTTGAAATCGTCGCGGACCGGGGAGTTCATGCGCGAGTCGGCGCAACGGGGTGGCAGGAGATCTGCGAATCCATGGAGGCGGAATTTCGCAGTGGAGCGTACCGGGACGGCGCGGTCCACGGAATTCAGGCGGTAGCCAATCACCTTACAAGACACTACCCGGCCGCTGGCCCTGACCGTGACGAGCTGCCCGATGCGCCTGTGGTGCTGTGATGCGGTACCGGTTGGCATCCCCGTTCCTTCGGCGTGGCGTCGAGCCACCACCAGGGGAGCCGTAACGTGTGCGACCGGGAGTCAAGCAAACACTCCAGCGCGACGGACGCGGGCGGCGCGAGGAAGAGCACGTCAGCCAACAGGGCCGGCCGGCGAATCCGCAGCCTGGTGGATCTGCACGCATGGCTGCTTGCTGCCGTGGGAGTAGCGATGGTGCTGGTCGGCGCATATTTCATTTTCCTTCGACCGCCCCTGCTGCCCTCGGACATGCGCTACCTGGCGGTGTCGACCGCACAGATCCAGGCTGACGCGCCGCGGCTCATGTTGTGGCTCCGATGGGTCTTCACGGTTCTCGGAGGCTACATTGCCTCTACGGGCGTTCTCTTCGTACACCTCGCTGTGGGCGCATTCGCCGAACGAAAACGATACGCCATTGTTGTGGCCCTGGTGGCGGGCGGCTTTTCAATTGGCATGATGAGCGTCGTCAAGCTCATCATTGATTCGGATTTCAAGCAGGTTCTCCTGGTCCTCGCGGCAATGTGGGGCGCCGCGCTTGTCTTCGCGTGCCGCGGGAAGGGTGCTCACGTCAGTTGATTTGGGTCAAGCATCTCGTCCCGCGCGAGCGTAGGTTGCAACAAACGCCGTCAGTCTGACTGACGGCGGCGACTGCGGAGTCCTGTATGGAACATGGTGGCCAGGAGCGGAAACCGGGCGGATTCGGGCGTTCGCGCACAAACATCGTGCTGATCGGATTCATCGCGATTGGTGCGTTTTACCTGGTGACAGAGCACCGGGCGCATCTGCTGGGCTGGTTGCCGTACCTGCTCTTTCTCGCATGTCCATTGATGCATCTGTTCATGCACCATGGACATGGCGGAGGTGGTCATGGCGAGAGGGCGGGCAGAAATGAACCCGATCGCGACGGGAATACCAGTTCCCATCATCACTGACAGGACCATCGACAGGAGCCAGTCATGCACGACAATCCTCCCGCCTACGGCCTGTGGTTGCTGGTCATCCTGAACTCGGCCTTTTTCATCTTCTTTGCCTTCACGTTCTTCAAGCCGAAGACGAAGCGCGACTGGCGTTCGCTGGGGGCGTTTTCGGCCTTCATCGTGGCGCTCTTCACGGAGATGTACGGCTTTCCGCTGACCATTTACCTGCTCTCAGGCTGGCTGCAGACTCACTATCCGCAGACAGACTGGTTTTCGCACGACGCGGGGCACCTGCCGGAAATGCTGTTTGGCTGGAAGGCAAACCCGCACTTCGGGGCATTCCATCTGCTGAGCTTCGTATTCATCGGCGGCGGCTTCTGGCTCATCTCAGCCGGCTGGCAGGTGCTTTATCGTGCCCAGCGCAGCCATACCATGGCAAGGACTGGGGTCTACGCATCGATACGTCATCCCCAGTATGTCGGCTTCGTGCTGATCATGTTCGGCTTCCTGCTGCAATGGCCGACGTTGTTGACGCTTGGCATGTTTCCGGTGCTCGTGTACATGTACACACGACTGGCGCGTTCGGAAGAACGGGAATCCGTAGAACAAAGCAAAGATGTCAATTCGAAATCCTTGAAGCGTAAGGATTCCGCACGCCGAATTGACGACTTTATTTGCAGTCTGAACGAAATAAAATCGTCAATTCGCATAAATCCGCATTAAATTCGTCAATTCGCGTTCTAGACTTCGAATCCCGCTCCTAAGGTCTTGATCTTATGGACGTTCCTGTGCACCTGATGCAGCCGGTCGCGATCGCGCGAGCGCGCGGCGCACACCGCTTCGAAGTCTTCAGCCCGAAACTCAAACGCCGGCTGACGCTCGACCGACGCTGCGCCGTCGATCAATGGTTCGTGCTCGAATCCGATCCGACCGTCCGCGCCTTTTGCGAGCGCCCAGGCTTTGTCCAGTTCGATGGCCGGCGATATCTCGTCGATTTCCACGTCCGCTACGCTGACCGTCATGAACTGCTGCTCCTGCCCGATCCGGTCATCGTCGAAGACGGCAAACCTCGCGCGGTCATTGATGCCAGTGCGATGACTGTGCGCCACGTCGAGCCCGCGGAGCTGGCGGCCTCGCGCATGTGGGTCGACAACTGGCAGCGCATGCTGCCGTGCCTGATCGCCACACGCGGTCTCGTGCCGGCTTCGCTGCTCAACTCGATCGAGCGCTTCGTTGCAACGTCTCAAGCATTGCTCGACATCGAGCGAGAGTTCTCAACGGGTGACCCCATTATCGTGCGCGCCGCCTTGTTCAGCCTGTTGCATACAGGCCGTGTCACAGCACCCGAGTTGCGCACCGAGCCACTTTCGTGGCTCACGCGCTTTGCTGCTGCCGAGGCCCGCTCATGAGTCGCCGCAAACCCGAACTGCAAGCACTCGACCTGACGATCTGGCCGACCGTGGCGTGGACCGAGTTCGATGCGCCCACGCGCAAGTGCATCAAGCTTCGGATGCAGGCAATCGAGCGTTACGCGCGTGGCGAACCTGTCAAGGACATCGAACATGCGACCGGAGTAAATCGCCGGCAGCTCTATCGCTTGCTCGAACGGGCGCTCGAACTGCATCGCGACGGGCGCATCTATGGATTTCGCGCGCTCATCGCGCATGTACGCGTGACGGAGTACGTCCGTGTGCGCCCCGTCACCGTACAGGGCGAGCGGGGCAGCCGTGGCGCCGTAGGCGCCCTCTCACAACTGTTTGAGCGTTACCCTCCCCTCGCCGGCTGGCTTCGGCTGCAGCTCAAGCAGCGCCGCGTCAAGCTTGATCAGCGCCATACAGATGGCGCTCTGCATACGCGCCTGCGCGGCCTGCAAGCATTGCACACTGAATTCCTGCAGCAGTGCCGGCAAGTGGGCCTGACGGCGGCGGACTATCCGTTCAATACGGCAGGCCAGGCGATTCGCTCCCTCTCGGCGTGCGTGAAGGCGGAGCTGCTAGGCAGTTTCGGTACTGCTGCGCGCGCGGCCGGCGCCTCGCACCTCAAAGGCTTGCCTCGCCCCGATGATCAGGCAGGCGCGCCACCGGCAAGCCGCCCCTATCAGGTCGTCGAATTCGATGGTCACAAGCTCGACATCCGGCTCAAGGTCGTCGTGTCCGATCCACTGGGCTTCGCGCACGAGTTCGAAATCGAGCGGGTCTGGCTGCTTGTCATCATCGACGTCTGCACGCGCACGGTGCTCGGCTACCACCTTGTGCTCGCGCGCGAGTACAGCCGCTACGACGTCATCAAGACCATCGAGAAAGCGCTTGAGCCCCACCCCGCGCGCATCTTCAGCATTCCCGGTCTCGCATACGGAACACACGACGGGTTTCCCTCCCAGCGTCTGCCCGAGTTGGCCTACGTGGCGTGGGAGTGGATGAAGCTCGACAACGCGAAGGCGAATCTCGCGAGCGACACGCTGGCCGCGCTGTGCGAATTTGTCGGCTGCAGCGTAGACGCCGGTCCCCACTATAGCCCGGACGAGCGACCTTATATCGAGCGCTTCTTTGGCACGGTCGCCTCTCGCCTGTCTTCGCGACTGCCCGGCTACACCGGTTCGCACCCGCGCGATCTGCGTCGGGCGCTGGCCGATCCCAAGGGCAATCTGCGCCTCTACGTGTCGCTCGACGAGCTGGAGGAACTGATCGAATATGCGATCGCAAGCTACCACGGGACTCCACATGCAGGCCTGAATAGCATCACGCCGCTCGAAGCGATGACGTATTTCGTGCGCGGCAAACAGCAGCTGCTCACCTGGCTTCCTGAGCAGCACCGCCGAACGTTGTGCCTGATGCAAACGGCCAGGCGCTGCCGCGTGCGGGCTTATCTCGAGCAGGGCGTGCGCCCGCACATCAACCTGTATCGGGTCCGCTACACCAACCCCGTGCTCGCCTGCAGCACGCACCTGATCGGGCAGCCGCTGCTCGTCTACATGAATGCGGACGATTTGCGTTGTGTGCGCGCCTTTCTCGCCGACGGCACCGAGCTCGGCGTACTTGAGGCGCAAGGGGCGTGGCGCGTCGTACCGCACAATCTCAAGCTGCGCCAAGAAATTCTGAAGCTACATGGCGACAAGCGCGCCCGTCCGCTCGCCTCCAATCCCATCGAAGCATACATACAAGCCAAGCTTGCCGAGGCGAGGAAGACCCGCAAGGCCGCCTCCGACCTCGCTCAGGCGATGCGCGTGCTCGCCGCAGCACCCATGGTACGCGTGCCGCCAGGTCCCGTGACATTGGCCAAGATCGCCGCGCCTGCGGCGTCGCTGGCCGCTGCGCCGAACGCCGAAACGACCCCGCCTGCGAGTGTGCGTCCCCGCAAGCTCACCATCGGCACCGGACAGGTTTTCTAACGCTGTCGTTTGCAAGGGAGGCCCCATGTCGCCGCAAATCCCGCGTCCGATCGACCCGTCGCTGCACCCGCTCGTCACTGGCAATTACCGCATCGCCACACCCGCGATCGAGGCGTTCCATGAGCTCGTCACGCGCTGCCTGCGCTACCGGATCATGGGGGCACTCATTTACGGCCCCTCGCGCATTGGTAAAACCCGCGCAATCGAGTACGTGCGGCTCATGCTCGCGCGACAGCATCCGAAGATGACGACCTTCCACGCGCAGTGCGAGCACAAGCCGCGGCACGCCGAAGGTCCATTCTTCGTGAACTTGCTGGAGGCCGTTGGCGATCACACGCCGAACTCCGGCACCAATCCGGCCAAACGCATGCGCCTGACGCTGCGCATTCGCGAGGCCGCCGCCCGCGCCGGCAGCGGCACGGTGCTGCTCTTTTGTGACGAGGCGCAACGCTACAACGAGAACGAATACGAATGGCTGCGTGATGTGCACGACGCCCTCGATCGTCAGCACATCAAACTCTTTACCTTTCTCGTCGGCCAGGAGGATCTGCTCGCTCAGAAGACGGCGCTGCAGGTCGCCGGCAAGACACAGATTGTCGCGCGTCTCATGGTCGAGGAATTCGCCTTCTGCGGCATCCGCAACGCCGAAGATGTCGCCACGTGCCTGGACGGCTACGATCAGACAGCCTACCCGGAGGGCAGCCAGTGGAGCTTTACCCGCTTCTACGTGCCGCAGGCGTTTGACGCCGGCTACCGCCTGATCAACGACGCCGGTGTGCTGTGGCAGGCGTTCGAGGCAGCGCACCACAAGGCGAGCTTGCCGGGCCGGCTCGAAATCCCGATGGAATCGTTCGCACGCGCCGTCGAAATCGTGCTCAAGGACAGCGAACTCAAAGATGCACCCGGTTACTGTCCCACGGCAGCGTTGTGGGCTTACGCCGTGCAGCATTGCGGCTACGTCCAATCCCGCCATGCCACCGGACGCGTGCTTGTCACGGCGTGATGCCGCAGTGCTCAAGCCGCCACGCTTTCCGATTCTGACCTTTGACGAGCGGCAACTCTCGCTCGCGTTCGGCAGCGTGATTAACCTCAAGTGGCTGATGCCCGGGGAATCCCTACTCTCGATCCTGTGGAAATTCGCATGTGCCAATTCGCTGCCCAGCCACGTGCTCGTTCAGTTGTTGAGCCCCGAGGTTGACGCGTCTGAAGGCGTGGCGCCGGTGCGCGACGACATCGACCTCATGCGCCTGCGCTGCATCCTCCGCCTGCCCGAGCACATCTTGCGCGTCTCGTTGCTCGAAGCCGCACGCTCAGGTCGGTATCACGCGACGTTCCGGTATTGCCGACAGTGCGTAGCGCACGGCTACCACAGTGTGCTGCATCAGCTCGAGGATGAAGATCGCTGCCCGGCGCATCATCAATCGCTCGAAACGCGCTGTCCGCACTGCCGAGGCGAGACGCCTTACCTCGTCAACACCAGCGTGATCGAGGCGCCGTTTCGATGCGTCTGGTGCCATTCGCACTTCAGTTATGGGCGTCTTCCTCTTCTGTCGACCACGCCTGCAATGCGCAGGCAGGACCGCATCGCCCTGACTCGCCGATTGCGATTGCATCTGCGCTTGGGCAACGGCATCGACGCAGCGGTCGCTCAAGGGCCGATCGCTGCCCCCTTTGTTGACACCTGTACGACGCCAAGCCGGTGACAACTTTAATTCGTTTTCCGTAAACGTTTGAATTTACGGCGATTTTTCGGCAGCCTTCGCGATGAATCCGCGAAGTGACATCTTTATTAGCGAAGTTGTGACATCTTTAATTTGGTCTACGGAATCGCTCGCTGAATTTGGCGAGACATACCGTCAGTACATGAACGAAGTCCCTCCCTTTATTCCGCGCCTCGGTGCGCGTCATGGTGGCCCGACGCGCGGCCGCGCCGGTCGGAGCTGATCGGGGCGCATCAGGGAATCCAAACACGAGCACCAGATCAAGCGGCTTGATATCACCCGGCGACTGCTCGCGACACTGCGCATTCCAAAGCTGTTGTTCGCATTGAAAGATCCTTCTGCAGCTGCGCCTGCGGCGTCACTGCGCCATTTCGGCACGGTGCTCCCAATCGAGCTCTCGCGCAGGCCGTGCTGATGGCGGCCGCCGCGATGGTCCCGAGTCCACTGCCAGACACGACGTAAGCCAACCGGCTTTTTGCGTTCACTCCGGGCTTGTAAGCTGGACGGCGCCTCGCAGTTGCGGCTGGAACGTGCCCTTCGTCCCTGGACGCACCTCCGGAACTTGACCTTCCCACTGTGGGAAGGCCAATAATGTTTTTGAGAGCGGCGGGTGTCCCGCCTGGGAGAAAGTGATGAACATCGGCGTGGTGGCGAAATCTTCGGGTGTCTCGGCCAAGATGATTCGCCACTACGAGGAATCCGGGCTGATCCGCCCGGCGACACGAACCGGCTCGAACTATCGGACGTACACGGCGAGAGACGTCGAGATCCTGCGATTCGTACGCAGGGCACGGCATCTCGGACTTTCGATCACGCAAATTTCCGCGTTGCTGGCACTTTGGGAAGACCGCGAACGACCCAGCAGCGAGGTCAAGCAGATGGTCACGCAGCACATCGATGACCTGAACGAGCGCATCCGCGAACTCGTGGAGATGCGCGATACGCTCCAGTATCTGGCGGCGCACTGCAAGGGAGACTCGCGCCCGGACTGCCCGATATTGGCGGAGCTGGCAGGCCAACCGCGTTGCAGTTGATCCAGGACAGAGCCCAGGACGCCCAAACTGTGTACGAATGAATCGAACCCTGAATGGAGTTAAGGAATGGAACTCGAGATCAAGGATATGACCTGCGGTCACTGTGCAGACGTCGTGACGAAGGCCATCGAGGTTGTCGATGCAAACGCGCAAGTCGATATCGATCTGAACACCAAGCTCGTTCGCGTTTTATCGGAGCATGCGCCGGGCGAATTCGTCGCGGCCATCCAGCAAGCCGGATATAGCCCTACCGAACTTCGCTGATTTGCCGGATCTCAGCAGCCCGGTTACGGCAACGCATATGCGTGCGTCTTCAGTGCAAACGAGCTCGGTCCGAGCCATGCGCGAACCCGATCGAGTCTGTGCGGGTATCAAGGGAGCGTCGAGATGAGCAGTCAAGGCAGCAAAGACCGGTCTTGTCACCAACAGAATTCCGGGCACTCGTTGTCGGGCGCGCATCACTCGCACGGCGCGAATGAGCACGATGCGAGTGCCGAACCCGAGCACGGCGCGCGTGCCCATCACGGTGAAAGCAACCACGCGCATGCGGGTGCCGGAGAACCGCTTCGGGACCCGGTCTGCGGAATGAACGTAACAAACAACTCGAGCTTTCATACCGGGCACGGCGGCAAGGAATACTACTTCTGCAGCGACGCATGTTTGGCGAAGTTTCAGTCTGCCCCGGAGAAGTACGTCGAAGCCCCGTCAGCTGAGCCTGCACCACCAGCACCGGTGGGCACAATCTACACGTGCCCGATGCATCCGGAGATACGCCAGGACCACCCAGGCCAGTGCCCCAAGTGCGGCATGACCCTGGAGCCGATTCTGCCCAGCCTCGACGAGGGCGAGAATCCGGAGTTGGTCGATTTTCGGAGTCGCTTCTGGTGGACGCTGCCGCTGACCGCAGTCGTCTTTGTGCTGGCGATGTTCGGCCATCGACTCGGGCTGATGGCCGCGTCGACCGAGAGCTGGGTTGAGTTCCTCTTGTCCACCCCTGTTGTCCTGTGGGCTGGTTTCCCGTTTTTTGAGCGGTGTGCGCGCTCGTTCCTTAACCGCAGCCCGAACATGTGGACGCTCATCGGACTCGGGACAGGCGCTGCCTACATATACAGCGTCGTCGCCACCGTCTTCCCGGGGTTGTTTCCTGAGACATACAGCGCCCACGGCCGGGTCAGTGTCTACTTTGAAGCCGCGGCAGTCATCATTTCACTCACGCTGCTCGGACAACTCCTCGAGCTGACGGCTCGCTCGCAAACGTCTGCCGCCATCAAGGCGCTTCTTGGGCTCGCGCCCAAGACCGCCCGACGCATCAACCCGGACGGTTCCGAGGCAGATGTCCCGTTGTCCAACGTGCACGTTGGAGACCTGCTTCGCGTCCGGCCGGGCGAGAAGGTCCCGGTGGATGGCGTCGTGACGGAGGGTGCAAGTTCACTCGACGAATCGATGATTACCGGGGAACCCATTCCCGTGACGAAGCGCGTTGGCGACCATGTCATTGGCGCGACGACGAATGCGACAGGCAGTCTAATCATCCGGTCCGAAAAGGTAGGCTCGCAAACCGTGCTGTCGCAAATCGTGCAGATGGTCGCTCAGGCACAACGGTCCAGGGCGCCAATGCAGCGGATGGCTGACAAGGTTGCCGGCGTGTTCGTCCTTGTCGTCGTCGGCATCGCGCTTCTGACGTTCCTGCTGGGGGGCCTGTTTGGGCCCGAGCCCAGCTGGATATTTGGTCTCATCAACGCGGTCGCGGTGCTGATTATCGCGTGCCCTTGCGCGCTGGGACTTGCAACACCGATGTCCATCATGGTCGCCAGTGGCAAAGGCGCATCGAGCGGGGTTCTCTTTCGCGACGCGGCCGCGATTGAGAATTTGCGCAAGGTCGACGTGCTGATTGTCGACAAGACAGGAACATTGACTGAAGGTCGTCCAGCCTTCGAACGGGCTGCGGGCACGAATGGCTACACGGCTGAAAAGGTACTTCGACTGGCGGCGAGTGTTGACCAGGGCAGCGAGCATCCACTTGCCGCAGCGATTGTCGCGGCTGCCCGCGCGAAGAACCTGGCCCTGGAGCGCGCCGAGGACTTCGAATCTGCGACAGGCATAGGTGTGCGAGCGCTCGTTGCCGGCAGGAAGTTGGCATTGGGCAACACCGCGCTGATGCAGGCGGATTCCATATCGGTCGAGCCGCTAGCCAGGGAGGCGGACAGCATGCGAGCACAGGGGGCAAGCGTCATGTACCTGGCTGTTGATGGTTGCCTGGCCGGGTTGCTGGCCGTCGCCGACCCGATCAAGGCGACGACGCCGGAAGCACTCGCGAGGTTGAAGGAAAACAGCGTTCGTGTCGTGATGGCGACCGGCGACGGTGTAGTGACGGCAAAGGCGGTTGCCGGGAAACTTGGTATCGACGAATTCCATGGCGAGGTCAAACCTGCCGACAAACTCGATCTGGTGACGAAGCTTCAGCAAGCCGGGCATGTTGTGGCAATGGCTGGAGACGGGATCAACGACGCGCCGGCACTTGCGAAGGCTGATGTCGGCGTTGCCATGGGGACCGGCACAGACGTGGCGATGAGCAGTGCGCAGGTCACCCTTGTCAAAGGTGACTTGCGCGGCATCGTCCGTGCGCGGGAGCTGTCCGAGGCAACCGTCGCAAACATGAAGCAGAACCTTGGCTTCGCGTTCGTCTATAACGCGCTTGGCGTTCCTCTGGCTGCCGGGGTGCTTTTCCCGTTCACTGGATTGCTGCTCTCGCCGATGATCGCGGCGCTTGCCATGAGCTTGAGTTCCGCTTCGGTCATCTCGAACGCACTCAGGTTGCGTAATGCCCGAATCTAGCTTTGATGTTGCGGGAGACCGGATGCATCAACTCCTCTTGCGCCGTGCGTTCGAGCGCATTACGGCTGGCCGTTTCCGGGAACTTTGAGAAAGCGGAATATAGATGAAGGCGTTTAACCGGCACCCCGCTCAGGCGTACATTCGAAACCGGGATTGGACATTCCTCCCATGTGAATGTTTAGGATGTGCCAATTCTTTAAAGTCAAGGCCTCGATGTCTCACTGGCGTGCGTTCCCTTTCGCAATGCTGCTAATCCTGGCGGTCCAGCGGCTCGTCGGTCCTGAGAAGCTCGCATATAGGGTGCCGGTCCATTGTCGGGCGCGTCACTTGTATAACGGTTTCGATGAAGAATGCAAATTGCGGAAGAGCGTGGTCAGATGTTTCTTCGGTCGCGGGAAAGCAGGCGTATGGCGGCCCGTCATCTGGTCGGCGATGGCCCCCCGACGTCCACGGATGCGATCGAAGCTATGCTCGCTATAGCCGAGTCCAACCATGGCAAATACAGATACCGCGAACGTTATAATCCGGCCGCCAATCGCCTGGGCGGTCGCGGTGATTGCCGGGCTCGCACTCGACCGACTCGCGCCCTTGCCGTTCGTTCCGGCCGTGGTACCTTGGGTAATCGTCCTTTTCGTGCATGTATGGTGGCGACGGCGGTACAAAATCCACAGCAGATCAGTTCTATTCGCTGGTCATGTAAGCATTCGTATTCATTCGAAAATTCTATCGCCTCGTTTGTGTTATCGCGACACAACCCACCAGAGTGTCGCCCCGATGGCGAGCCGACGCAAAGCAGCCAACTCCGTATGAACCTTCAATCCACGAGCGCAAATGACGTTGACGGAGGTGAACATGTCATCAGACCGGAATCACTTTGATGCGATCGTCATTGGATCAGGGATCGGCGGCCTCGCATTCGCGACGGCCCTGGCTAGATACGGCAAAGCCGCGCTGGTCCTCGAGCGCATTGTTTCCGCTGGGACGTAGGCCTGCACTATCTGGGCGAGATGGGCCCGGTCGGCGAGGCGCACGCGATCATTGACTGGCTCTCTGGCAATGCCATTACGTTTGCATCGCTAAGCAAGACATACGACATCGTCCACTTCCCCACTTCCCCATTTCCCCGACAATTTCACGGCTTCATTCACGCGTCCGAAGGCCGCGTTCGCGAACGATTTGAAATCCCGATTTCCCGATTCCGCAGCGACAATCGACCCGTTCTTCGACGCGCTCGACGCGGCCGTTCACGCTGGGAAAGCGCTCTTCACGTCCCGGGCGCTCTCAGGCTTCCTCGGTGAGATCTACAGCCTCTGGCACAAGCGCGATGTTCTCAAGTGGTGGGGGCGAACTGGTTCGTTGGGATACCCGTATCAACGACCAGCTCCTCGCGGACGGTGGCCATGTCGGCGCTGAAATGAGTTTGCGTGTGCTGGCCTACAACCTCAAACGCGTCATCAGGATTCTCGGGTTCGCAAAGACAATGCGTGCAATGAAGCTGGCAGGCGCTTGAACTCGCGCGCCGACGCTATTCGTCGGTAAATGCAATTACGCTATCTGTCCGTGTGCCGCCTCAGCGCAATTGCGCTCCCAACCGGGCGTCGCCGGTAGGGTGTTCTGCGTGTTCTTACACGGTCTCGGCCAACTGCAGCCTTTGGCCAGGAAGACATTGAACGATCCACGTCCGCAATGCCGCCGAATGCGGCCAATTTCACATACGTTTTACTGGCCGTTGCCTGGCTAACGTGCGGGTATCTTCGCTGGAAGCCCGGTTGCGCTAATGACACTACTAGCTGTACTGGCGCGCAAAAGCGGGGCGAGTAGAAAGAGGCTGGAGCGTCTGCTGTGCGACGCAACTGACGAGCAATGCATCGATCTGGTCCAATGCGCAGAGAGGAAGATCCTGTGCAAGCAGTATGCGAGCCTCGTAGGTACGGTTTCGACATGCAGGCTTGTCTGAAATAGCGCGTTCCAACAAATCGATAAATCGGGTGATTTCGGCGAGCAGAGCCTTCCGATCGATAGATCCGGTGTCGACGGCCACATTCCGAAGGGCGGCGGCCAGTACGAGAAAATCGCTGATCTCTGAAGTCATTCCGAAGCCGTCCATTGCAGCTCTCCCTGTGAATGATCACAGCTTGCGCGCTTGCTGCCTGAGTCACTGTACTGCATTTCGGACGAAGGTGGGGCGTCCGAAAGGCATGCATTTTGGCAAGCGATGATGCACGGGGTCTCGGGTGTCTGAGAATTGCCTGCTACGGTCCTTGAACGCTGCCGCGCCCTCCGTACCGTCGAATATCGGCGGCGCGATCTTAGCTCTCTTCGGCTTTGCTCGATTGATAGCTGCCCCCGAAGGGAAGCGTATCCAGTCGTCGATCGTGCTTTCGGAATCTTGAAAATGCCGATGCGTACGCGTCTCTAAGGATAAGTTTTCTTATCACAAGGCATTCATTCAATGTGAAAACATTCCATATTGAAAACGCGTCGCGCCTCCAGGGGGCCGCGCCGGAGCACCCTGGAATCAATTGAGGCAACCGCCTCCGGCGCGCCCTCAACTGCGCACCGGGTCCAAAATATGCGCTCTTTCCATCAAGCGACAGCGCGCAAAACCGGGAGTGATGTGATGAATCAGGAACGGAGAGCGAAGATCGAGGCGGTGGCGGGCAGGCTCATTCAGGAAGTGATGACGACCGGCCTCACATGGGATGAAGCGGTCGCTGTATTTGGCCTTGCCGCGAAGGCCACGGCACAAGCTGCGGTACGTCTCGGGGCCGGCACGCCCGCGGATTGCCTTACGGTGGCGCGCATTCGGTTCGAGGACGCCTTCGCGCAGGACGTGCGGGTGGTCGTTACGGAATCCGCCACCCAGTAGCGCCCACGTCGACCACGCTCGAGTCAGGGTTTCGTCTCGGCAAACTGGACTCGCAACTCGCGGATGCGATCGAGATCCTGGGCCACATCGCTATATAGCCGCGCCACCACGGCGTTCACATCAGCGGGCAAATTCCTTTCAAGCGCACTGTGAAACCGCTTCTCCGCGGTATCTTCGCCCTTTTCGCAATCTGCAAGGATGGCGTCGTCGGTGCGGGTGCCAACCGCGGATTTCACATTGAGCCAGCCGCGATGCAACGCGCCCGCGACGCTGCCGCCGTTTTCCGGCTTGCCGCCAAGCTTCACGACGAGTTCCTGCAACTGGCGCGCGCCACGCGAGCAGTGCACGGCACTTTCGAGCAGCGCTTCGTTCACGCTTGCGTGCTGTGCCCCGTCGGCTGCTTTCGTGAATTCGTGCTCGCCGTCCTTTGAAGTTTCGATCAGCTCGTTCAGCATGGCAATGACAGTGGTCGTCATGGGTTCGCTCCCGTCGAATAAACGCGTGAAAAGCTCCATGTTTCCGCATACGCCATGCCCGAACCGTCCTGCCAGGGGTACGATCGCGCCCGCCGCAACCTATGAGAGTTTCACCGCGTCGTGCCCCCGTACCTTCATCCCATTCGTCCTTAGCGAATCCCGCGCTTGATGAGCGGAATGAGCGAGTCGATCGTCGCGGGTGTCTGCACACCTGCACCGGTGTTGATGGTCAGCCCCGCGAAGTGATAAGCCGCCGAGAGCACGCACTGCGTAACCGGCAGAAAGCCCTGCAGATAAAGCTGCTGATCGAGCGTCGCGGTGATGAATTTGCTCTGCAGCCCGGAAATCGTGGCAGGCGCAAGATCGATGCCGCCCACGATGATTTGCCCCGGCTTCTTGCCGGCCTGCTGGAGCGCCTGCGGAATGAACCCGGTCACGCCGCCGTGCTGGGTGCCGATGGCCTTCAGATCAGGGTGCGCCTGGATAAAGGCGACCAGGATCGGCACGGCGAGCGATGAATCGGAATCCACCTGAGGCGAGATATTGAGCCGGGTCACCTTCACACCGGCCTTTTCCAGCGTCTCGGCAAGGCCGCGGTCGGACTGGCTGCGCACACTCTCGTTGAAGACGCCATATTCGAGCGCCTCGTCGCCCTTCTTGAGCCCGGCGCTCAGCATGGCCTGAGCGGTAATCTGGCCGCCAACGTAGAGTTCGACGCCGGCGTAGCCGAAGCCCTTCGCGTCGTAGAGCTTCTGGTTATCGGGCAGCGGCGTATTGCCGACGGTCACGATGATGCCCTGGTCGACCGCCTGCTTGATCAGCGGGGCGAAGGCCGGATCGCCCGGGTGGCCCATGATGCCGATACACGTCGGCTTTGCCGCCATCGCCTGGCGAAACTGCGCAAGCATCGTCTCCGGGCTCCAGGCCGAGAACTGCTCGATCACCTTGATGCCGAAGGCGTGTCCCGCATCGGCAGCCCCCGTCTGACGTGGCAATGTCGCGCCGTCGCCGGGGTTTCCGCCCATCTGCATATACATCGTCATACCGGCGCCGAGTTGCCCTGACGTGGTCGGATCGGTCGCGCCGGCGTTCATCGAAAGGCCGAACGCAAGCACGCCCGCCCCCAGGAGGAATCCCGTCATGATCTTGTTCATCTCTCTCTCCTATCTCCTGATTTAACGGCTTTATCACCTCCCAAGCCTGAATCTTTCGCGCAACGCGCGCAGCCTGGCGGGATTCTCGACCAACAGATGCAGGATCACGGCGACGATGAACACCACCCCTTCGATCGCCTGTACCCAGAAGCCGGCGATGCCTGTCGCAACGATTCCGGCCTCCAGCATGCCAATCACGAAGGTGCCGAAGAAAGTCCCCACGATCGTCGCCGTGCCGCCGAACACCGAAGTTCCGCCGATGAACACGCCGGCCAGCGCCGGCAGCAGGTAGCCTTGCCCCTGGGTCGAGAAATAGTTCAGGTTCTCGAGCGTGAGCAGAACCGTGGCGAAACCGGCCAGCACACCCATCAGCGTGAACAGCTTCACCGTCTCACGCAGCACATTGATGCCCACGACCTTCGCTACGTTGCGGTTGTCTCCGATGAACAGCACGTGCTCGCCAAAACGGTGGCGATTGAGGATGAACCACATGAATATTGCGAGCCCGAGCGCCCAGAGCGCTTGCATCGGGAGGACGCCGAACAACGTGCCCGTGAAGACTGCATAGGCTGAACCGCTGGCGAGCTGCTGTAGCGCATAGGAGAGCCCGCCGGAAAGAATCGAAGCAACACCTGCCCAGAGGAACTGCGTGCCGATCGTCACGATGATCGAGGGCATCCCGACCACCGCGACCAGCACCCCATTCACCACGCCGACCAGCGCGCCGCCTGCCAACGCCGCAACAATGGCTAGCCACGCGGAACCGGTGGTGTTCACGCACCAGGCGAACAGAAAGCCCGAGAATGCCATCACCGAAGGGAAGGACAGATCGATCTCCCCCGCCGCAATCACCAGCGTCAGCCCGATCGCCAGCACCACGAGCGGCGGCACAGTGGTCAGGAAGGAGAAGTAGATTGGCCAGCCCAAAAACACGCGCGGTGCCGTTGCCATGAACAGGCCGACCACCAGCGCGAATACGACCAGGCTCGGCAAGCCCTCCATGCGGGCAAATCCCGGCAGACGCAAACCCACCGGGCGCACCGGCCGTTTTTCCTTGATCGGATCGCTCACGTCTTTGTCCCCGCAACCGGCGCCGGTCCGTGCCCGCTCTGCTGCAGCGAAATCAGATACCGCGTTAGATCCTCGAGGCTCATCTCGCCTGACTTGATATCCGCGACGATGCGGCCGCGATCGAGCACGACCAGCCGATCGGCTAGCTCGTGCACATGGGCGAGGTTATGTTCGATATAAATGCAGGCGCGCCCGGACTCCTTAATGGAGCGCACGAAGTCGAGAACCTTGCGCACCTCGCTGATGGCAAGTGCCACCGTGGGTTCATCGAGAATGATCAGATCGCTGTCGAAATACATCGCCCGTCCGATCGCGATGCCCTGGCGCTCGCCACCGGAGAGTTTCGCAATCAACGAATCCGCGTCGATCCCCACGCCGCGAAAACCGAGCTGTTGCTTGAGAATATCGTTGGCAATGCGCCGTTCTTCGGCGACATTGATGAAGCCGAGCCGATTGGTGATCTGCCGGCCGACAAAAAAGTTACGCCACAGCGGTTGCTTCTCGCCGAGCGATTTCTCCTGATACACCGTCTCGAAGCGCAACCGGTGTGCCTCGCGCACGGAAAAGCGGCTCCAGTCGACCTCTTCGTCGCGAATGAACAGCTTGCCCGTGCTCGGCCGCACGACACCGGTCAACACCTTGATGAGCGTCGATTTACCCGCGCCGTTATCGCCGATCAGGCCGACGATCTCGTTGCGGCCAATGGCGAGGTCGATGCCGGAAAGCGCGCGTATCTTGCCGTAGGACAGGCTGATGCCCTGCGCGCGCACGATATGCCGCCAGTCGCTCGCAGCGGGCGCGGCATCGCTCGCCGTCACGCTGCGCTCCGGCTCGAATGAACCACAGAGATGTTGTGTACGACGATAGCCATAAAACTTTCCCCTTTGCTTATCGCTCGCCGCCTCAACTTACCTGGAAAAGTCTCTGGAATATAGTAAGACTAACAGTCAAAGTCTAGTTCAAGAATCGCCTCGCGAGACCGCTTGTTTCATCGGGAAATTACTAGTCCTGGGCATCCGAATAACGGAATGTAAGGGACTTGGGCACGTCCACGCTTGATAGCAAACTTCGCGCGCGTGACCTGACACGGTGGCCCGTGCAGGAGGCACGACAGCACCGTTCGCTACTACGGCGTCGAGGTCGACAACGTGCTTGAGATGGTCAACAATCACAAGGCCCGCCACTGCCAGTTTCGACCGCCACGAATGAATCCACCTGAATTCACACTTCGCGCAGCGACGCCCGCCGACGAGCCATTTCTGTTCGCTTTGCGCAAGGCAACGATGACCGAGCACCTGGAACGTGCTGGTGAATCCACCGACGAGCACGCACATTGGGAGCGTCTTCGCTATCGCTACGACGACGCTTATGTCATCTGTTGCGGGTCGGAAAAACTCGGACTCTTCAAGTTCTTTCGCGACCTCGATGAATGGACCATCGTACAAATCCAGATCCTGCCCGAACATCAGGGTCGCGGTATCGCGGCTCATCTGCTCGGTGAATTTCTAAGCCACGCAGACGACGCTCGCGTCCCTGTCAAACTCAGTGTTCTGAAGGGCAATCGGGCCATTAGCCTTTACCAGCGCTTTGGGTTTCACGTGGTCGACGCGACTGACACGTCGTTGCTGATGAGGCGGCGGTAACGCCGCCGCTACATGAAATTGCGCGTATGCAGCGCCGCAAGCTGCTTCGCCTGAGCCGGCTCGAAGCCAAGGCGCACCAGCCTCGTGTAGCGGCCATCGGCCATTTCGCGCATCAAGGTTTGAACCTGCGCGTAGCCTCGCGCCACGGCCGCCGGCGTCAACTCGCCCGCGGCGATCAGGATCAGCGCGTCGAATACCTCTTCATTGAGACCCGCGGTGCCCTCCAGTGCGTCATGACGTTGCTCGACCGCGTGGGCCAGACGCGAACGCAGGCGCGGCTCGCTGTTGAGCCGGTAAAGCAGATGGGACATGCCCAGGGCGACATGGCGGGCCTCGTCACTGAGCGCCGGCGTCGAAACCGAGCGACTCAATATCGATAAGCGGGCTCGGCGATTCGGCCCTGGTGGTCATAGAAAGCCTCTTCCGTTACCGCACGCTCGAGCAATGCGTAGCCACTGGCGCGGCCAGGCAGCCACGACCTGAGACCCTCCAGTTCGAGCAACGGACGCACCCGCGCGTCGTTCCAGTCCATCGAGCGCAGCAGGTCGCCAAAGCGCTGCGCCGCTTCCTGCGGCACGCCGGGGCTAACCGTCATGTTGCAGTGATCGAATGCGCCCGTCGTGGCGACGATGCGCGACGCGCCCGCCGGCAGCGTCCCTTCGTCGGCAAACGCCCGGAAGTTGCCTGCGATCATCCACGTGGCGTCGATTTCGCCGCGCACGAGGGCGCTTGCCGCATCGCGTTCGCCGCCGACATGGTCGCCGTGCTTGCCGCCCAGCACATCGAAGCGGCGCGCCTGGTAGTCCTGGCCCGCGACGAGGCCGCCCTCGTGGCGCAGATGATCCAGCGGAATCAGCGTGGCCTGGGGCGAGTCGATCGCACCGAAGCCGATCGTGCCGCCGCGCAGGTCGGCGAGCGTCTGGACGCGACTGTCACGGCGAACCACGAGCACCGAATGCAGGTCGCGGTCCGTGTCGCGCATGGCGAGCGGCAGCACGGTCTCGCCGCGCGCCTGCGCGATGCGGCTCGCGCGTATCCAGGCAAGCGGGGAATTCCACGCGAACGCAATATCGCCTGCGAACTGGGCCTCGACCTGCGTTTCATAGTTCGAGTAAAGCAGATAGTCAATCGCGACTCCGCGTTCGGCAAACCATGCCTTGAAGCCCTCCCAGATCGTGACGACCTTGGACGCATACGCAACGGCGCCGAGCATCAGGGAGGCATTTCGTGCGCTTGAGGACATGATGGGTGTCTCCTCATCAGGCGAGCGGCAGGCCGCACAGCACGCGGCCAACGAAGTCGTAAAGGACGTCCGAGGTCGGTCCCATGATGGAGGCGGCGCGCGCGTCGCGGAACAGACGCTCGATGCCCACCTCTTTGCGAAAGGCCGCGCCGCCGCAAATACGCATCGCCGTATCGGTCACGGCGAGCGCGGCTTCCGCGGCCACCGCCTTCACTTCGAGTACGCGCAGCATCGCGTCGGGCCGGCCCGACGCCAGCGCGGCGAGCGTATCGTCGCGCAGCGCGCGCGCCTGATCGACGCGCAGCTGCGCGCGGGCGAGATAGGCGCGGATGGTCGGCAGGTCGGCAAGGGCACTGCCGCTCTCCGCGAAGCGGCTGCCGGTCACGTGAGGAATGGCGCGCGCCAGCGCGCCATCGGCGATGCCGATCGATGTCGACGCAACGAGGTTTGCAAACGCCGGCAATGCTTCGCCATTCATGATGTCGCCGCCGCCCCCGTCAGGGCCGAGCATCGCACTGGCCGGCACACGCAAACCTTCGGCCTGGATCGGCGCGGACGCGTTGCCGCGCAAGCCGAGGCCGTCGAAGGGCTGCGGACAGTGCAGCCCTTGCGCACGGCTGTCCACGAGCCACAGCGTACTGGCGCCATCCGCGGCCAGCGCCGGTCGCGACGACCAGACGTAGGAGTCGGCTTCGACGGCGGACGTCACCATGCTCTTGCTGCCGTTGAGCACGAAATCGTCGCCATCGGGATGCGCGGTGCCGACCGGCGCCCAGAAATGGCTGCGCGAGCCGGTCTCGGACCATGCCAGCGTGGTGAGGTGCCCGCCTTGCGCAATGGCGCGCCTCACTTCGATGGGGCCGTATTTTTCGATGAGGATGGCGCCGGCGTAGTGCATGGTGACGACCATCGCGGTGGACGGGCAGTCCCGCGCGATGCGCTCGACCACCTGACACGCCTGCGCGACGCCCTGCCCCATGCCGCCGACCTCTTCGGCGCTGACGAGTCCGAGCAGACGTGCCTCGCCTAGCGCGTCGAGGGCCGCGCGAGGAAAGCGCGCGAGCTGATCCGTTTGGGGAGCTTCGGGGGCAATAGCGGTGCGAACGAGCGGTTCCAGCACGTCGATCAAGGACATCGGAGTCTCCCGGACAGAGTTGGCGGAGACGGTCGTCCGGGTCTGTGCTGATGCCGCGCACGTGTTGCGCAGCCGAAAATGGAGGACGCGCGTGCGCCGCTCCGGTGCATCTGTCGCATGCAGACCTGCAACAACGACTCTCGCACTTGAAGGAGCCCGCAGCGCATCGGCAGTGCCGCAGGCTGGCACATTATTGCATCCGCCGATTTTCTCTGGACGCTGGGTGTCCTCGCTCGTCCGCAAGGCCTGGGTGCGGGCTGCGCCCAGGCCTCAGACAGCTCAATGCATATCGCCAACGACAACGCGTGCCGACAACGCATTCGTATCGCGCGACGACGACGCGGCGCGAATCTCGTAGCTTCCGCCATGCACCTGCCACGCGTGCGTCGTGACGTTCCACGTCGCGAGGCGCCGTGCCGGGATGACGACGGTCACCTGCTGCGACTGCCCAGGCCGCAAGGCGACCTTCGTCCATCCCACCAGGCGCTGCGGCGGCTCGCCGAGTCCCGGCGGCAGCGTCGCGTACACCTGGGCGACTTCGGCGCCGGCACGCGAGCCCGTGTTGGCAACGGTGAACGTCGCGATCACATTGCCGCCCTGATCGGTACGCGTCCGGAGCCCCGAGTACGAGTAAGTCGTATAGGAGAGGCCATAGCCAAACGGGAAGAGCGGATCGATGTTTTTCGCATCGAACCAGCGGTACCCCATCAGGAGTCCTTCGCTATAGACGACGTTCAGGTTGTTCGGGTCGATGGTCGGCTGCGGCAGATCGGCTTCCTGGCGCGGGAACGTGATCGGCAGCTTGGCGGACGGGTTTACGTCGCCGAACAGGATGTCCGCGATCGCCTGACCGCCTTGCACACCGGGATACCACGCTTCCACTACACCGTGAACGCTGCCGAGCCACGGCATCGTGACGGGGCTGCCATTCTCCAGCACGACGATGATCCGTTTGGCCTTCGCAGCCACCGCGTTGATCAGCGCATTCTGGTCGTAAAGCTGATTGCTCGCGTCCGCCTTGTTGTCCGGCAAGGACAGGTTCGCCAGATCCGTGCCCTCGCTTTCCCACTGCGTGGCGAACACGATCGCGACATCGGCGCTGGCGGCTGCGCTAGCCGCGGCGGAGGCGTTCGTGCCGTCGAAATACGTCACCGTGGCCTGAGGCGCCTTGGCCTTGATCGCGTTGTACGGCGAGGACTTGTACCAGGTCGCGCAACTCGAAAGCAGCGGATTGCCGGACTGGCATCCCGACACCGCATTGCCGTCTGCCGCGGGCACGCCTCCCGACCCGCCTCCGGACATCACACCGACATCGGCATGGCCGCCGATCACGACGATCGAGTGCAGGCCGCCAGCGGCGAGCGGAAGGACCGGCTGGTTACTGCCGGATGCCGATCCATTCTTCAGTAGAACGATCGACTCGTGCGCGACCGCGAGAGCGTCACGGTTGCCTGCCGTCTGGTCGACCGAGCCGCCGGGGGTGGGCGGGTTGTCCATGACGCCGAGGGCGATCATGGTGCGCAGCTTGCGAAAGACCATGTCGTTGAGACGGGCGACCGGAACGGTACCGGCCTGGACCGCGGCCTTGAGCGCGCTGCTGAAATAAGACTGAATGCCAAAGCCCGCGCCGGCCGTGCCGAGATCGCCGGGCTGCTCTTCGTCGAGACCGGCCATCGCGGACGCGACAGTGCTATGGTTGGCCGTCCAGTCCGACTGAACCTTGCCCTTGAATCCCCACTCTTTCTTCAGGATGGTCGTGAGGAGTTCCGGATTCTGGCAGGCATACACGCCGTTGACCAGGTTGTACGAGCACATCACGTTGCCGGGATGCCCCTCGCGCACGGCGATCTCGAAGGCGAGCAGCTCCGTTTCCCGCATCGTCCTTTCGTCGACCACGGAATTGCTCGTCATCCGGTTGGTTTCCTGGTCGTTCATCGCGTAGTGCTTCACCGTTGCGATCACGTCCTGAGACTGCGTCCCCATGGTGCGCGCCGCACTCATCGTGCCGGTCAGGACGGGATCTTCGCCCATGTACTCGAACGTGCGGCCGTCGCGCGGTTCTCGCGCCAGATTGACCCCGCCACCCAGCCCTTCCGCGTAGCCGAGCACGCGCAGTTCACGGGCAATACGCGAGCCGTAGGCCCCCGCGAGCGCCACATCCCAGCTCGAGGCGAGCCCGATCGGTGCGGGAAAAGCCGTGGCATGCGCGTTCTGCACGTTCACGCCGCCAGCCGAATCCGCGGTGGCCAACGGGGGAATGCCCAGGCGACTGATACCGGGGATATAACCGGCGCCCTGCACCCACGATGGAAACGGGCCACCCAGACCGATGGTGGGAATGCCCGTGCCGTGCACCAGCTGGATCTTTTCGTCGAGCGTCAATTGCGATACCAGCACTGCCGCGCGCCTGTCGGCCTGGTCGCCCTTCGCTTTCCAGTCAAAGGCCGGCTGCTGTGACGCACCCGAAGCCTGGGAAAAGAACTGCGCCACAATCGAAAATGGGCTGTTGCCCCATGTATTGCCGGTGGCAGCTTGATCCGCGTACGCCACAGAGCCGGCACACAATACGCCGGCGACGGCAATCGCTATTTTCTTCGCATTCCTCACGGTGTCTCTCCTGTTTTGCCGATTGCATGAGCGATGACCCGCAGGATTGCGGGACCGTAATCGGACTACATTTTTCTTCTGGTTTTATGTTGAATTGCCCTACGTAGCGAGATGACGATAGCACCGGAGAAACGTTGGCACTTATCGTGCCGTCGCAGAACTTAACTTTGCGTCGCAGCATCAGGGTTTGCCTTAACCCTGCGCCGTTTGCCATTCCGTCGCTACCTTACAGGCAGTTTTCGAGTCTGCGCACCCGCTCACAGCGCCCGCGCAGTGGTTCATGCGGATTCGATATCTGGCCCCATCGGGCCGTTTGAGGATTGCAGCAAGGATGCTAAAGTCACCAGCTACCAGCGGTTAGCCGAGGCGACGTTTCTCCGTTCCATGGTGTCTCCCATGACGACCGATCAAAAGACCGTTTCAAACGTCCTTGCCCAACTCTCGCTCAAGTCCGCCGTCGAGCACGGCATGTCGCCACACGATTTCACGCGCCTCACCGGCATCACCGAGGCGGAACTCGTCCATCCGGACGGGCGCATCCCCGCACACAAGCACATTGCCATGCTCAATCTGCTGGAGCCGGGCTACCAGGCTTCGGAGCGGCTCGAAATCTTTTCCAGTTATTCGTTTCGCGCCCCCATCAGCACCTTATTGGCCATCGTCACGAACAGCCCGACGTTGACGAAGGCCTTTGACCAGTTTCTGCGCTACCGGGTGTTGATCGGAAATGTCGATACCGTGAAGGTAAAGCGGGCAGGCCAGACATTCGAATTCGAATACGTTCTGGACGGCGCGGGCAGAAGTTCATCGAGCGCTTTCTATAATTTCCTGCTGCTCATTCGACTCGCCGAACAGTACAACGACGACGAGCCCTATCCCACCCAGATCGAGTTGACCGGAGAGGCGTTTGCGCCCGTCTCCCAGCTCTCGCACCTGTGTGGCGCGACGGTGAAATTCAGGCAGAGCCGCAACCGCATGCTGATGAAAACCGGAGCGGCAGACCTGCCGTATTGCAGGTACAACGAGATCACCGAAAACATTCTCTGCGGGCAGGCCGATGCCGATATCAGACGCTTCGTTGTGGGCCATTCGTTTTCTTCGAGAATCGAAGATTTCGTGACGAAGATGATTCGTGAGGCGCATGCCGGTCTGCCATTTGCGAACCCCATGGAAGAAGTCTGCGGCCGCCTTGGCATTTCACGCTCGACGCTGCACCGGCGCCTGCAGATTGAAGGGACGAACTTCCAGGCTATCCTGTCTCATGCGCGCCTCGAGGAGGCACGGCGGTTGCTGCCGTTGGCCGATTATTCGGTTGCCGCGGTGAGCGATCTTCTCGGCTTTTCTTCTCCCTGCGCGTTCTCGCGTTTCTTTCTCGAGAACAGCGGCAAGTCTCCTTCGCGCTACAAGTTCGAAAACTGCAGGCTCTAGTGAGCCTTCTGGGCAAACCGCGCCTGCGCTGTACACGATCGAATATTCGGGACCAGACAGAAAGCGAACACGCGCGTCGAAATCACGATGAGGTCGATGAACAGAGCGCACTACGCAATACACGTGGATGATCAGATCGAGGCCGCATGAGCGCTCGACGCGCCGTCACGAAGGCGCAAGTCAGTGCGCCGGTCCGAAGAAGGCCTGCGCACCTTCCGATGGCGTCAGTCCGGCGGCGAAATAGCCTTCGAGGCGCTCGGCCTTGGCGTCGTCGAGCAAAAACGGCGGACGCACGAGCCCTTGCGCAATGGCGTGGTCGTACCACCGGCTCATCCACTCGCGCAGCTTCGTTTCATAGGGTGACGGCAATTCGTCTGGCGCGATCTCTTCCATGCGCAATCTCCGCTCGCGGCCTGCCTGCCGCTATATTCTAGTCGCGACACGTGCTGCGCCCATCGAAGGACGCAGGATATCGGGTGGAAACACCTGCCATCCACGGTCGGGATGGCGGAAGAAAAACAGCGCGCGCGGTCCGTCCGCTGTCTGCGCCTCGATGAACACGCTCGCGATCCGCCCGGACGGCGCACGATGCACCGTCACGACCCGCACTGTCTGCCTGCTGGTGGGGTTCAGCCACTTCACGACTGCTGCCCCTAACGACTGCCGCACCGCCATCGCCGCCCCCCACGCTTTAGGTGAAATCATCGTAGACAGCCGTTAAACCGGCCGCCATCGGGACGGGTAGATAGTTCCCTCGGGATTGTCCGGTTCGTTTGTCAGGATTTCCTTCTCGCCGCGCACGACCGCGCGTTACTCGCCCACCAGCCCATGCCGGATCGCATAGCGGATCACCTCCGCGTTATTGCCCAGCCCGAGTTTTTGCATCAGCCGCATCTTGTGGGTGCTGATCGTCTTGGCGCTGAGCGCGCACGCATCGGCGATATCGTTGATGCTCTTGCCCGACGCGAGCATCTGCAACACCTGGAACTCGCGGTCCGAGAGCACTTCGTGCGGGGGCACATCGCCCGAATGCTTCTCGAACACCATGGCGTCGACGAGTTTCGGGTCGATAAAGCGCCCGCCGTCCGCGAGCTTGCGAATCGCGGCCAGCAGCACTTCCGGATCGCTGTCCTTCGTCACGTAGCCTGTCGCGCCGGCCCGCAGCGCGCGCGACGCGACCTGGGCTTCGTTGTGGATGCTGAGCACGAGCACCGGCAACGCAGGTTCCTCGGCGCGCACGCGGCGGATGAGATCGACGCCGCTGATGCCCGGCATCGTCATGTCCAGCAGCAGCAGGTCGACTTCGCAGGTCCGCAGCTTTTCGATCACCTCCGAGCCCTGCCCGGCCTCCGCCGTCACGACCATGTCGGCAGTCGTCGCGAGGATCTGCTTGAGTCCGCCACGCACGATGGCATGGTCATCGGCGATGAGTATTCTGATCATGGGGGTCTTCGAGCGGAACGTGGATCGAAATCGTGGTGCCAGACGCAATGCCGATGGTCAGGTCTTTGCAGGGCTGACTGTCGATGCTCAACGTACCACCAATCAGCCTCGCGCGCTCTGTCATGCCAAGCAGACCGTATGCGTACCTTGCATACGCGGCGGCCACGTCGAAGCCGCGGCCGTCGTCGCGCACACGCAAGTCGAGCGAGCCGGGCCCGGTGCTGAGCGTGAGCTCGACGCGCTGCGCCGCCGCGTGGCGCGCGACGTTCGTCAGCGCCGCCTCGACGATCCGGAAGAGCGCCGTGGCCTGCATGTCCGACAAGGCCGGCTCGCCGCTTGCCATGTGCAGTTCGCACGGGATGGCGTTGTGCCGGCTCCATTGACTGGTGAGCCATTCGAGCGCCGAAACGAGGCCGAAGTTGAGCGCCGCGGGCCGCAGGTGGCTTGCCACGTTGCGGACCATCCAGATCGTGCCTTCGACCAGTTCGCGCATGTCGTCGGCCCGGCCGACGGCCTCGGGATCGTCGGTGAGCCGCATCCGCAGAAGCGAGACGTCCATTTTCAGCGCCGTCAGCAACTGGCCGAGTTCGTCCTGAATCTCCAGCGCGCTGCGCTTGCGCTCGTCTTCGCGCATGCCCTCCAGATAAGCCGACAGGGCCCGCTGCTGCTCGCGCGAGCGCACGAGTTCGTCTTCCACGCGCTTGCGGCCGGAAATGTCGTGCAGGCCGACGTAAATGGCCGGTGCGCCATCGTAGTTCGACAGCCGTGCCGTCGCCATGGCCCAGAACTGCGTCCCGTCCGGCCGACGCAGATTCACCTCCGCGTCGCTGAAGCTGCCTTGGGCCGCGAGACAGCGCACGAGTCTTTCGCGCTCCAGCGGATCGACGTAGAAGTCGACGATATTGACGTTCGCGCGCGCCGCTTCATCGAGGCGCAGCAGTTCGCGAAACCGTGCGTTGGCATAGAGCAGTTGGCCGTCGGGCATCGAGGTGATGCCCATGGCCACCGGGCCCGATTCGACGATCGCGCGAAAGCGCGTTTCGCACGCGTTGAGCCCGCGCTGCTGCATGGCGAGTTGCCGGTGGGCCGACCGCAACGCGATGTGCGTGCGGACCCTGGCCACCAGCTCCTCGACGAGCACGGGCTTGCGCACATGGTCGGCTGCGCCGGCGCTGAGGCCATCGGCGAGACTTCGATGATGGCCTGCCGGCATCATGAGCACCACGGGAATATCGCGCGTGCGCGCATCCGACTTCAGGCTGCGGCAGGTGGCCAGGGCGCCCACACTGGCGGCCTCTGAATCGAGCAGAATCAGTTCGGGCTGGGAGACGTACGAACGCTCCAGCACCTCGAGGCCGCTGTTCGCGGCGAGCACCTCGAAGCCCTCCCATACGAGGTGGTCGGCGATCAAGCGGGTCTCGTTCGGCGTACCGCCCGCGACCAGTATCGTGCAGGGGTTCGTTGTCGTGGCCTGCGAGTCAGTCATCTTGCCCACGGTTGCTCCGGCCCTGGTTACTTTGTTTTGTCCTCGTCGCCAAAGCCATGGCCCTTCGGCAACCCTTTATCACGTATGCAGGTAATACGGATTGCGCGCCCCGTTAGCCCTCTATGTTCCAGGTGCCTTACGTAGCGAACGAATGCCTCGCGGAAATTTCCGCACGGTCGATCAGTTCGTCGAGACTGCGTGCGAGTTCGCCAAGCGCCGATAACGCATACAGATCGAGCTTGTCCGCATGGTTGCGGCGCAAGTCTTTCATGCTTTCCTGCAAGCGCCGTATCGTGCCCGCGCGGCTGTCCGGCAGCGGCCAGCAGTGCATCAAATAAGCCAGCGGCATGAGATTGCGGGATTCGCACCACGTATCGAACAGGCGCATGCAGATCGAGTTCACGTCCTGCACGCGCGCCTTACGGTCGCCCCACTCGGAAATCATCGCGCGTCGCCTCTGCCAAGCTTCGAATTTTGCTGACCTCATGATGAGCCCGCCAATGATCGCGTGCAGTCGTCTTCGACTGCAAACGGTAAAGGGGAACCCTGAATCTTGTGTCGGGAAATCCTGAATGGCGGACTTCGAGGCGCAATCGCACCCTTGAATGTCTGCCGGGAATTTCCGTCCTGGCCCGAAGTAAAGCGGATTGTCGGCGAGATTACGTCGCGTTATGCTGCGCGCGACTGACCGTTCGGTTCCACACAATGCCGCGCATGGCATACGCTGATTTCGTATGAACAGAAGACAGATGATCGCGCAATGCGTCGGTATAGGCGCGAGCCTGATAACGATGCGGGCGACCATGGCGTTGCCGGTCAGCCGTGGGCCAGCAAGCGTCGTATTCCTGAATCCGGGCGAAAGCGTGGAACACGATACGGGCCAGCACTGGCAACTCGTCTCGCGCTTCATGGCCGCGACTGCAAAACGCTTTGGCATGCAGCTGGAAGTGCTCTACGCGGAGCGCGATCATCTGCTGATGCTTCGCCAGGCCGAATCCGTAGCGGCACGTACAGCGGCGCCCGACTATGTGGTGATCGTCAACGAAAAGATGGCCGCGCCGCAGATGCTGCAAACGCTGGCACGCTCGAGCGCCAAAGTGCTGTTGATCCACAACGATCTGACCGAAGCCCAGCGTGCCCAGACCGGCAACGAGCGCGAACGGATCGCGAACTGGATCGGCACCGTCACCGCCGATGCCGGACGCGGCAGCTTTCGCCTCATGGATTGCCTGATCCGTTCGAACGGCAGCGGCCCCGCCCGCGTGATCGGCATTACCGGCGACCCTGCCACGCCGGTCTCTGCCGAGCGCGCCGCCGGGGTGCAGGCCGCGCTGGCGCGCCGGCCGCAGGACCGCATCGATCAGCTCGTCTATGGGGACTGGAGTTTTTCCGACGGCCGCGACAAGGCGCGCGTGCTGCTCTCGCGCTACCCGGATGCCAATATCCTTTGGGCTGCCAACGATTCGATGACGCTTGGTGCATTGAGTGCGGTGCAGGAGCGGCATCTGTCCACCATCGTCGGCGGGCTCGGTGCGCTGCCCGAAGCCGTGGCATCGGTCATTCGCGGCGACCTGGCCGCGATCGTTGCAGGCGACCAGTTCATCGGCGCATGCGCGCTGGTCCTCATTCACGACTACCACTACGGCGCGGACTTTGCGCAAGTGGGCGGACCGCGCCAGCGGCTCGACTATCTGAAGGTGCTCGACAGCAGCGACGCCAGGCGTTACGCCGAGATTGCCTTTCAAGGCCGCACGTCTCCCGATTTCAGCCGTTTCTCGCGCGTGCAAAGCCGGCGTGTGGGCGCCTACACGTTCGATCTCGACACCCTGCTCGATTCCGCTTCAAAGGCCGCGTAATGCTGCAAACCCTGTTGCGTGCCCGCTTCCCACGCAGCCTGCATGCGCAGCTCATGCTCTCGCTGCTGGTGCTCTGTACGCTGGTGGCGGGCACGTCGGCGTTCTTCCTGCTCGAGCATGCGCGCGAACGCCGGATCGCGGAACTCGACGAACGTGCGAACCGCATTGCCGATCTCCTCAGCCAGTCGCTCGCGCAGCCGCTCTGGAATGTCGATCGCGACGCGATCACACGGCAACTGAATGTGCTCAAACCGAATCCGGAGGTGGTGAGCTTCACCGTGACCGCGACCAACTATGGCGTGCTGGCCGACGCGAGCAATGCGCCGATGCCCGACCCGCAGGCGCGCGTGGTTCGCGTGCGGCCGATAGAATTCACGCCACCCGGCAATGCGCCGCCAGAAAAGATCGGCGAGGTCCGCGTGGTCCTGACGCGGGCCGCCGCCGACCGGGGTTTCGAGGCCGCGCGCGCAGCGGTGCTGGGAACGCTCGCGCTCGTGCTCGCCGTGGTGTACGTCACGACCTTTCTGCTCCTCAAACACCTCGTGCGCGAGCCCATCCGGCGCCTGGAAGAAATGGTCGACCGCATCGCGTCAGGTGATCTGGACAGCCGCTGCGCCATCGAATCCAGTGTCGAACTGGGCCGGCTGGCCGCGCGTGTCAACGTGATGGCGGAGCGGCTGCGCGACTCGACGGCATCGCTCAGGGAGAGCGAGCGCAAGTACCGGAGCATCATCGAGAATTCACTCGAAGGATTCTTCGTGCTCGATCGCAATGGCAAACTCTGCGACGCCAATCCCGCGATGGCCCAGTTGCTCGGCTACCGCGACGTGCAAGGCATGATCACGGCGCCACGCGACGACGCGAGCGCAGTTCATGCCAAGCCCCAGCCGTTTTCCAGCGGGAAAACGGCCCAACTCTTCGCGATGCTGCAATTGACCGGCAAGATCGCGGGCCTGGAAATCGAGCTGACTCGCGCCGACGGCACCGCGGTCTGGTGTCAGCTCAATGCCCGCGGCATACGCTACGACGGCGCGGGCCCCCAATGCCTCGAAGGACAGTTGACCGATATCTCGGGCCGCAAGCAGGCGATGGAGATCCTCACGCGCCATCGCGATCAGCTCGAGGAAGAAGTGCGCGAGCGCACGCGAACCGAGCAGCTGCTTCGCCATTCGCGCGAACAGTTGCGCCAGCTTTCGTCCCACCAGGAGTCGATCCGCGAAGAGGAGCGGCGGCAGATCGCCATGACGATCCACGACGAACTGGGCCAGTTGCTCACCGCGATCAAGATCAATGTCTCCTTGCTCAAGCTTGCGCTGAGCCAGGGCGCCGAGTGGCAACAAAAGGTGGGCGACATCGGCGGGCTGGCTGAACGCACCATCGACATCGTGCGCAACGTCGCGAGTCACCTGCGACCGGCCGCGCTGAATTTCGGGCTCCTGTCGGCACTCGAATGGCTCGTTCAGGACTTCACCCGACACAACGCAACGGTCTGCACGTTCCTGCTCGAAGGCCGCGAACCTTCATTGAGCGACGACCGCGCGACGGCGGTGTTCCGCATCGTCCAGGAGGCGCTCACCAATGTCAGCCGCCACGCGCAGGCCTCGCATGCCGAGGTCGTCCTGCGTTGCATCCATAACCACTTCGAACTCGAGGTCCATGACGACGGCAACGGGTTCGACGTGGCGAAGGCGATCCGTGGGGATTCGTATGGACTGCAAGGCATGCAGGAGCGCGCACGGATGATCGGCGCGCAGTTTCATATCGAAAGCCGGGACGGGCCGGGATCGACGGTTCGCATCGTGTTCAACGAGACGACGGAAAACGTCAGTCGAGCGCTGCCCGCCGATAGCGAACTCCGCTAGTCATGCCTCGTCTGCCTGGCGCTTTTCGCTAGATGCGAAATCCTGATGGTCGTTTCCCTGATTTGCCAACCTGGCCTCATGTCCCGGCGCCCGGCGTCGGCTGTGCGAGCCGCCACGCGAGATTGGCGCGTGCCGCGGCCTCGCAATGCGAATGAAAGTAATCGGTCAGGTAGATGCGCGGGCGCGCGAGCAGCGTCTCCAGCATCCGCCGCTCGTGCATGGCGTAGGCGTGGTCGTCCAGGTCCGGGCGTTCGGCTCTCAGGCGCATGCCGTTGTCCTGAAACTGGCGGCGCGGTGCGCCCAGTGACGCGAGATCGATGTCGCACGCGAAGCGCGCATCCAGTTCATCCGGCGCGCGGGTATGCCGGGTCGCGAGAATCGCTTCGCAAATGCGCGCGCAAGCCGCGATGCGATCGTCTGCGCAGCGCCGCAGCCACTGCGCGCTGCGCTCCTCATTGTCCTGAGCGCCCGGCACATAGATCACGTCGTGGCACCACAGCGCAAGCTCCACGAGATTGCCATGCGCAATCGCCTCGCGCGCCCGGTCGAAATCGCGCAGGCAGCGGTGCACGTGGCGCAGCGTGTGGTAGTGCCGCCCCGCCTCGCCATAACGGCGCGCGAGATCGGCATAGACGGCCTCGGCGCGCGCGCCCCCGCTGCGCGACCACAATTCGACGAAGCGTCGCTGCGTGCGGTTCACCCCTGCTCCTTTGCGCGCTGCGCAATGCTCGGAGAAAATTCCTCACGAATGTCGATGGTCGCAGATACAGCAGGTAAGGCACGTGGTCCTCGAAACTGCGCATCACGGGCTCATTATGCGCCGCATGCCCTGCGGGAACAGCCCCGATATTCACCTGGCATCACGTTGGCAACATCGATGCAAACGTATACTCCCTGCCAGTATTCGCCTATACTACCCCACAGTATCTTCAATCGATGCCGTCATGCCCCATTCCCCCGAAGAAAAGAAGCGCGTGCTCACGCGCGTGCGCAAGGTTCGCGGCCAGCTGGACGCGCTCGAGCGCGCGCTGGAGGAAGGCGCCGATTGCGCGCCGGTGCTCCAGCAACTGGCGGCGATTCGCGGCGCGATCAACGGCGTGATGGCCGGTGTGCTCGAAAGCCACTTGCGCGAAGAATTTACCCACCTTGCGGGATCAGCGGAGTCCCCGGGATCGATCGACGATGTCGTGACCCTCGTTCGAACCTATTTACGCTAGCTCACCGCGGGATTTTTCCCGCGCCGATTCGGCCGACCTTCTTTTTTTACAGGACTACTATGAAATCGCGTGCTGCAGTTGCGTTTGGGCCGGGCAAGCCCCTCGAGATCGTCGAGATCGACGTTGAACCGCCCCGCAAGGGCGAGGTGCTGGTCAAGATCACGCATACCGGCGTTTGTCATACCGATGCCTTCACGCTCTCCGGCGACGACCCGGAAGGCCTCTTCCCCGTCGTGCTCGGCCACGAGGGCGCCGGGATCGTCGTGGAAGTGGGTGAGGGCGTGACCAGCGTGAAGCCCGGCGATCACGTCATCCCGCTCTACACCGCCGAATGCGGCGAGTGTCTGTTCTGCAAGAGCGGCAAGACCAATCTGTGCGTGTCCGTGCGCGCGACCCAGGGCAAGGGCGTGATGCCCGATGGCACGAGCCGTTTCAGCTACAACGGCCAGCCGCTCTATCACTACATGGGCTGCTCCACGTTCAGCGAATACACCGTGGTGGCCGAAGTCTCTCTCGCCAAAATCAACTCGCAAGCCAATCCCGAGCAGGTGTGCCTGCTGGGCTGCGGCGTGACCACGGGTCTGGGCGCGGTGAAGAACACCGCCAAGGTGCAGGAAGGCGATAGCGTCGCCGTGTTCGGCCTGGGCGGCATCGGACTTGCTGTGATCCAGGGCGCGAAGCTCGCCAAGGCCGGCCGCATCATCGCCATCGACACCAATCCGGGCAAGTTCGATCTGGCGTGCGCCTTTGGCGCCACCGACTGCGTAAACCCCAAGGATCACGAGAAGCCCATCCAGCAGGTGATCGTCGACATGACGGGCTGGGGCGTGGATCACAGCTTCGAATGTATCGGCAACGTCAACGTGATGCGTGCGGCGCTCGAATGCGCGCATCGTGGCTGGGGCCAGTCGGTCGTCATCGGCGTAGCCGGCGCGGGTCAGGAAATCTCCACGCGCCCGTTCCAGCTCGTGACCGGCCGCCGCTGGCTTGGCACGGCATTCGGCGGCGTGAAAGGACGCTCGCAACTGCCGGGCATGGTCGAAGACGCGATGGCGGGCAAGATCCAGCTCGCGCCGTTCGTCACCCACACGAAGCCGCTCTCGGGCATCAACGAAGCGTTCGACTTGATGCACGAGGGCAAATCGATCCGGACCGTCGTGCACTACTGACACGCAAGGAAGGAGACAGACCATGGCCTCGGCCATTCACCCCACGGTTGACCGCGGCATCCAGAAAGGCGCCGAAAGCTTCGCGGGCGGCACGCTGCGCTGCCCGTCGAAAGACGCGGGCTGGGACGGCCCCGGCTTCGCAGCCTTCGTGTCCTCGATCATCGAGAGCGGCACACCGCCTTCGGCCATGGCCGACGTGCGCCAGACGCTGCGCGACAAGGGCCTCGAGCCGTACGGTTGTCTGAGCCCCGCGCTCATGGACATTCTCTCCACTCAGGCTGCGAAAGCCAAAGGCACTTACCGGGAGGCCTGAAACGCTTATGGAGCGCATTGAACGACACGTCAGCCACGGCGGCAGCCAGGAGGTCTGGAAGCACGCCTCTTCCACCGTTGGCGGCGACATGAAGTTTGGCATCTATCTGCCCGAGGCTGCCATGCGCGGGCAGAAATGTCCCGTGTTGTACTGGCTTTCGGGCCTGACCTGCACGGAACAGAATTTCATCACCAAGGCGGGCGTGCAACGCTACGCGGCGGAGCACGGGATCATCGTCGTCGCGCCGGATACCAGTCCGCGTGGCAGCGATGTGCCCGATTCGCCCGACTACGACCTCGGCCAGGGCGCGGGCTTCTACGTGAACGCCACGCGGGAACCGTGGGCGAAGCATTTCCGCATGTACGACTACGTGGTCTCCGAATTGCCCGCCCTCGTCGAGGCGGGTTTTGCGGCGAGCGAGGCGCGCTCGATCAGCGGGCATTCGATGGGCGGGCACGGCGCGCTGGTGGTTGCACTGCGCAATCCGGGCCGCTATCGCAGCGTATCCGCATTCTCGCCGATCGTCGCGCCGAGCCAGGTGCCGTGGGGCGAAAAAGCGCTCACCGCCTACCTCGGCGATGACCGCGAGGCGTGGAACCAGTATGACGCCGTGGCGTTGGTCGGCAGCGCGCGCGAACGCTTGCCGCTACTCGTCGAACAAGGCGGCGGCGACGAATTCCTCAATGCGCAGCTACGGCCGGAATTGCTGCAGGCTGCCTGCGCAAAGGCGGGACAACCGTTGACGCTCAACGTTCGTGAAGGCTACGACCATAGCTATTACTTCATCGCCAGCTTTATCGGCGAGCATATGGCCTTTCACGCCAAAGCGCTGGCTTGAAACGTGCCGCGCGCCCGTTCGCTGGTTTCGGCGGACGGGCGCGTTCTCTATGGTCATCCAAAGGCAAGGCGCCGAGGCCGCCGCTACGTATAACCCAAAGTCATGCGGCCAGGAAAATAAAGCGCATTGACGCTGTACACCCCATCCTCCAATACTCAAAGGCAACACGCTATCAATGCCAGGCCAGGAGAAAGAGGATGACGAGCGCCCCGCTTTTGGATGCGACACGCAGCACGATCGAACCGACCCGCAAAGACGCGATCTTGCGTGACGTCCGGGCCTGGCGGCTCGCGCGCGTGCAGGAGCAATTACGCAAGCACAACGTGCCCGCCATCCTGCTCTATGACCCGGTGAACATTCGCTACGCGACCGACACTTCCAACATGCAGGTATGGGCCGGCCGCAATCCCGCGCGTTACGTCATGGTCTTCGCAGACGGTCATGTCGTCGCCTGGGAATTTCACAGCAGCGAGCATGTCTGGGACGGGCTGGACCTCGATGTGGAATTGCGCGGCGCGCTCAGCTGGACATTCTTCAACGCGGGCCACGAGGCGGAGCGCCGCGCGCAGGTCTGGGGTGCCGAGATCGTCGACGTATTGCGCCAGCACGCACCCGGCGAACATGTGCTGGCAGTCGACCGGCTCGATCCGTTCGGCGCAGCCTACCTGGAAAAGCACGGCATCTCGCTGCTCGACGGACAAGCCCTGATGGAAACGGCGCGATTGATCAAGTCGTCCAGTGAACTCGTGTTGATCGGCGAATCGTTGCGCACCTGCGAGGCGAGCATCGGGCGCATGAAACGCGAGCTTCGCCCCGGCATGACCGAGAACGACCTGTGGGCGTATCTCCATTACGAAAATATCCGGCACGGCGGCGAGTGGATCGAGACCCGGCTTCTCGCCTCCGGCGACCGCACGAACCCGTGGATGCACGAATGTTCGTCGCGCGTTCTACAGAAAGGCGACCTGCTGGTCTTCGACACGGATATGGTGGGACCGAACGGCTACTGTTCGGACATCTCCCGTACGTGGCTCGTTGGTGACGGCCGTCCTTCTGACGAGCAGCGCAAGCTCTACGAGTATGCGTTTGCACAGGTCCATTTCAATATGGAGCTTCTTCAGCCGGGCATGACGTTTCGAGAGTTCTCGGAAAAGGCGTGGAAGATTCCGGAGCCGTTCGTCAAGAACCGTTACTGCTGCCTTGCCCACGGTATCGGCATGGTCGACGAATATCCTTCGATTGCCCACCAGGTCGATTGGGACAGCGCGGGCTACGACGGTCGCTTCGAAGTGGGCATGACGGTGTGCATCGAGAGCTATATCGGTGCGGAAGGCGGTACGCAGGGCGTCAAGCTCGAGCAGCAAGTCGTGCTCACCGAGGACGGCTGCGCCTCTTTGACCGGTTGCGCCTTCGAGACTGACTGGCTGTGACATGTGGCGTGCGGCGTTCAGGGACGCACTTCGCGCTCGTTACGGCGTGCCCGCCAGCACGCCGTCGGCGATTGCGCGGGTGATTAGAACTTGTGACGGATTGCAGCGCGAATCACGAGCTGATTCGAGTTAGACGAAACGTCCGCGGCACCCGGAACATAAGCGACGTCGAGCGCCGTTTGGGTCTTGTCGCCGCCAACGTGCTGATACGCACCCTGCAGATAGAGATCCGTGCGCTTCGACAGATTGTAGTCCGCCATCAGACCGATGGTCTGATAGTTCGGATGCAGCTTGCCGGTGGTGGCATTGAAATCCGCGCGCGTGTAGGTGTACATCGCACCCACGAAGAAGGCCGGGGTGAACTGATATTTCCCGTTCACTTCGAAGTTCTGGAAGCGCAGCGACGACAGATTCGATCCGGCGGGAGGCGTGATCGCGCCAATATAGCCGTTGCTGACCGGTTGGGTGACGGCGGTGTTCGTGTATGCAAAGCCCAGCGTTGCCGAACCGATCGTATAGTTGATCCCCGCGCCGAAGATACGCAGGCGTTGCGCCAGGAAATTTTCGTCGCCGCCGTTGTTGATCGCGCCAGTGGCCGTCGAAGATGGGTTGTTGGCCTGCACATATGACGCCGCGATCAAAAGCGAACCGTTCGTGTACTGGGCGCCGACGCTGTACTGTCGGTTGTTGGCAAAATTCGTGTCGTTGCTGAAGCTATACGTGCCGCCGAACTGGAAACCTGCGAGCGACGGGCTCGTATATTTCGCCGTGTTGTTCACGCGAAACGTGTTGTCCGTGTTGTCGTTGTCATACGGGTGCGAAAAGAGATAGCCGGCCCAGTTTCCATTCGCCGTAGTCTGTGCGAGAAAATCGACCAACGAGTCGTACTGGCGCCCCAGGGTGACCGTACCATACGTGTCGCTCGCCACGCCAACAAAGGCCTGCCGGCCAAACATCAAGCCGCCCTGCCCGAGTTTCCCGTTATTGACGTTGAAGCCGTTTTCAAGCTGGAACACGGCTTTCAGACCACCGCCGAGATCCTCCGCGCCCTTCATGCCCCAACGGCTGCCTTGAACATAGCCGCTCTGCAGTTCATACAGCTTGCTGCCGCCTGCATTGTTGTGAAGTCGAAGCCTTCGTCGATCACGCCATAGAGCGTTACCGAGCTTTGAGCCATCGCGGGAGCGGCAAATGCCGCCAATATCGATGCCGCGATTACACTGCGTCCTTTCATCGAAGTTCTCCAAACCTGGTTGTCATTCGAGAACGAATGATCGTATGTACGTTTTCTGATTGATTAAATATGTAGCTTACCTAAGTATTCTTGTCTGTGGTTGTCTCCTTTCATTGTCATCAATCTATGGCACGACGAGGAACCGGTGCGCGGAGTATTGAAGCAACGCCGCAGGCTTTCAACGTGATTTATTTTCCTTTTCGGATGACTTTAAATTAAGTGATCTCTCGGCACTGCTACCGCAATCTATTCGATTCACCTTGCAGTTGCCGAGCCGGTGCCTCGACATATTCCTCAGGCAACGGGGTATCCGGCTCCGGCGTGCCCAGCAGCGCCTCATGAGCGTTCGGCAGCCGCGTCGTGCGATATTCGTTGGGCGACTCGCCAAATTCCTTGCGAAACTCACGGCCGAGATGCGAGGCGTCGGAAAAGCCGCATGACGACGCGATATCCGCAACCGTGCGGTCCGAACTCGTCAACAGCCATGACGCCATGCGTATGCGGATCTGCCTCGCGTACGCGCCCGGCGATTTGCCGGTTTCCGTCGTGAAAAGGCGTTCGAGCTGGCGCACCGAAACATCGAGCCTGTGCGCCAGGTCCGGCAGACTCAGCGGCTGGCCAACGTGTTGCTCCATCAGCAGAATCGCGCGCCTGACCTTGGGATGCGTGGCAGGCGCGAGGCCCGGAGGATGCGGTTGCGGCGCGTTGCCTTTCTGCGCGTCGTCCACGAGCAGAATACGCAGCGCCTTGCGCACGATCGTGGCCTCGACATGGCGCAGCAGAATCGCCGCGGCCACGTCGATCGACGCACGGCCGCCGGAACACGTAATGCGCCTTCTGTCGATCACGAAGAGCCGGTCCGCAACGAGGTCGCGCTCATCGGCTTGCGGAAAACGCTCGACGAAATCCCAGTAGTGGAACCAGCTCACGCAAATTCGATAGCCGTTCATCACGCCGGCCCGGGCGAGTGCGAACGCCCCCGTACAGAGTCCCACGAGCGTGGCCGGCGTTTCGGCCATCGCGCGAATGAAGGAGAGCGTTGCGTCGCTGGCCGGCGGTCCCGAATGCAGCAGCCCGCCTACGATCACGACATAGTCGAACGCCTCATCCGCATCGAAGGTCGTCCACGGTGTGATCTGGATTCCGCAACTGGCGCGAACCGGAACGAGGTTTTCTCCGACGATGGTCCATGCGCACCGCACCGGCCGGCTCATGTCGCCTTCGTCGCTGGCGAGCCTGAGCAAATCGACGAAGCCGGAGAACGCGGTCAACGTGAAGTTGGGCAATAGCACGATCCCGAAACGCAGCCGCCTCGCCGCCGTGGCTTCGCTGTCAATCGCGTGGTGAACCATGAGGACCGCCTCTGTCAATGCATTCCAGACAATCGATACGGTCGAAATCCGTTGCCCGTTGATTAGCCTGTGATAATTAGCCGGTGACCGCAACACCGGCATCGAGCCAGTCGCGCATCATCGCACCGGCTTCTTCGCTGAGCCAGTTCCGAAACTGCAGATACTCGGTGCGAGGCCGCGCATTCCGGTGCGTAATCAGATAGTGGTAGCGGTCTCTAAAGACGAGCGCATCCGGAACAGGCCGTATCAGGCGTCCCTGCTCGACCTGAAGATGGAGCAGATGATGCCAGCCCAGCAGCGTCCCTTCGCCGGCTTCCGCCTGCGCGACGAGAAGCCGGTAGTCGTTGCTCTCAAGGTTGCGGTTTTCAGCCAGCATGTCCGTGCCGTCGCCCTGCTGGAACCAGTTGCGCCACACTCGCCAATCCACGTGTTCGCACACCTGGGCGCGCCCGAGCAACGAGAGATTCAACGTGGGTTCGGAAAGCAGGTCGAGCGGCTTGAGTTTCTTGCCGCGAAAATACCGGTCGTAAAACGTCGGGCTGCAAACCGGATAAACGACATCATGAAACAGCGGCTCGACCTCATACTCCGGCTCACGCGGCGGATTCTTCGTGATGATGATGTCGGGCTCCATGAGTTCGTCCAGTTCCATGAAGTGCTCGGTGACCATTACGTGCAGCCGGATATCCGGAAAGCGCGCACGAAACGCCGGGAGGCGCTGCGACAACCAGAGGGCCGAAAACGTATGCGAGACGCAAATCGTCAATGCGTGCCGATCCGTGCGCCGCACCGCCTCCGCCGCTTCGGCGATATTCATGATCGAGAGGTACGACGCGTTGTACAGAATGCGTCCTGCGTCGGTCAACGCGATATGCCTCCCGGTGCGCTCGAACAGCGCGACATCGAGCGAGTCTTCGAGCTCCTTGATTTGTCTGCTGATTGCGGCCTGCGTCACGCAGAGGACCTCCGCCGCCTGGGTAAAGCTTTCGTATCTCGCCGCCGTCACGAAGCAACGGAGAGCACGGAGCGACGGCATCTGGGCGAGGAGTCTGTCTGCGAATAGCTGCTTCTTTAACATGGCTTGCGCTCTTTAAACGGGTGCTCGCATGGCGCATTCAAGCTCGCCACGAACGATAAAGGGATCCGGATGAGAATAGTGTGCGAGTCCGTTTGCCCCGTGGCAAGTGAGGCGTTCCATAATATGGGTCTTATAAATGATGCAGCATCGCCCTTCTACTGTGGTGCCGCCAGTTCGCCAGCCGTTTGTTCGCCGCGCGGAGAAAAGTGTGATCCGCTCGAATGACAGGCCCGAGCGCAGCAGCCCGGTCACCACGGCCTTTGTGATTGCACCCGTTCCAACGAATCCGATGCGCATTAGCATGCAAGTCCTGTTCAGCTGTGGCGCAAGCGCGCCACGGAAGGCGAGCGGGGCCTGACGGCCCGCTCGCGCGCGTTACCGCTGCCAGTTCAGGCGAGTTTCAACCAGGTCGTCTTCAGCTCGCAATACTGGTCGTGTGCGTAGACCGACTTGTCGCGGCCGCCGAAGCCCGATTGCTTGAAGCCGCCGAATGGCGTCGAGAGGTCCCCCTCGCCGAAGCAGTTTACCGTGACCGTGCCCGCACGGATCCGCGCCGCAACCTTATGCGCACTGTTCACGTTGTCGGTCCACAACGAAGCCGCCAGTCCATAGCAGGTGTCGTTCGCGATGCGAATGGCGTCTTCCACGTCCTCGTATTCGATAAAACACACGACCGGCCCGAACACTTCTTCGCGCGCGATGGCCATATCCGGCGTGACCTGATCGAAGATCGTCGGCTCGACGAACCATCCGCCGGTCTCGGTCAGCACGGCACGTCCGCCGCAAACCACGCGTGCGCCCTGCTCCTTCGCTTTCTCGATGTGCGTCAGCACCTTCTCGTAGTGCTTTTGCTCGATCAGCGCGCCGAGCTTGGTGTCCGGGTCGAGCGGGTCACCCGTCCTCCAGCGCGCGAGAACAGCCTGAACTTTCTCGATCAGTTCCGCCCGATTGCTCGATGGAACGAGAATGCGCGAACCGGCGCTGCAGTTCTCTCCCATATTCCAGAACGCAGCGGCGACGGCCTGTTCGGCGACCGCATCGAGATTCGCGACATCGGGAAGAATCACCTGCGGATTCTTGCCGCCGCATTCGAGCACCACACGCTTGAGGTTGGTATCCGCGGAATAGTGCAAAAAGCGCTTTCCGGTCGCGGTCGAGCCCGTGAACGCGACGAGGTCGACATCGGGATGGCGGCCCAGCGCCTGCCCCGCGCTATCGCCGAAACCCGTGACGACGCTGAACACGCCCGCGGGCACGCCGGCCTCGAGCGCGAGATCCGCGATGCGCAGAGTCGAGAGCGACGTTTGCTCCGCAGGCTTCACGACCACGCTATTGCCAACCGACAAAGCGGGACCGATCTTCCAGGCCAGCATCAGCGCGGGGAAATTCCAGGGCAGGACCGCGCCCACCACGCCAATCGGCTCACGCGTGATCATGCTAACGACATCCGCGCCCGAAGGCGAGAGCGCGTCGTAACGCTTGTCAGTCACTTCGGCATGCCAACGAATGCAGGCTGCCGACTCGGGAATATCCAGCGCGAGGCATTCGCTGATCGGCTTGCCCGCCTCCAGCGCTTCGAGAAGCGCCAGCTCGTCCACATGCTCGTCGATCAGTTGCGCGAGGCGAAGCAGCACCGCCTTGCGATGGGCCGGCGCGGCCCTTGACCATACGCCAGTTTCGAATGCATTGCGGGCAGCGGCGACCGCGTGATCCACATCCTTTTCACCGCATTTCGCCACTTCCGCAAGCACCTTGCCCGATGCCGGATTGAGCGTAGCGAAGGATTCTCCCGCTGCCGAATCACACCGCTCTCCGGCGATGAGTGCCCGGCCGTCGAGTGCCAGCTCCGCGGCTTTCTGCTTCCATTCCTGATGCGTCGTCATCTCGTGTCCTTGGTTGATTAAAGCTCGGCGCCCGCCGACATTTCCTTTGCCCAGATCGTCGCCGACACGGCCATGTCCACGATGGGCCGAACCGGCAGCGAACGCGGGTGGGGTTGATTCAGAAGCTGATGGACAAGCTCGCTGCTTTGGCCAAGCGCGTATTCGGCAATCAGCTTGCCCGACGACGATCCTCGGCTCAGCCCGAGCCCGTTGCAGCCCACCGCTTCGAGAATGCCATCGTCGCGGCGGCCGAACAGCGCGCCGTTGTTCGCGGAGAGACACAGTGGACCGCCCCACGTATACTCGAGCTCGACGCCCTCGAGCATGGGGAATCGGCGGTCGAACGAGCGCTGATGCAGCGTTTTCGCCTTCGCGAGATCGGCTTCGGACACCTGCAGTCCCGGCCTGAACGCAAAATGGTTACGCACGCAAATACGGTCCGTGGCAAGACGGCGCACGGTCGTGCCCATGGGGTCAGCCGGGATCAGCGCCCACGACCGCGTTCCGCCCAGCTTCTCGACCTCGCCCGCATTCATGACGCGCGTCATCGATGCAAAGGTGTAGACGGGCAGCAAGCCATTGGGGTGGATGCCGAACGTCGCAGCATAAGCGTTCGTGCAGAGAATCACCTGTTTGGCGACGATCTTTCCCTTGGCGAAATGCAGGACTTTCTCGTTGCCGCGATGCTCGATTTCGGTGACTGCGCTCAGCTCGAATACCGTGACGTTCTCCGGCTGCGTGGCCGCGAGGCCGCGCATGAGCGCCGCAGGCTGCACCGTGCTGCAGCCCGGCGTAAATAGCGCCCCCTGATAGAAGTCCGTGCCCGTTACCTCGCGGATGGCTGCCTGATCGAGCCATTCAAAAGCTTCGTCGATGCGCGTCAGACCCCGCGCAAAGTGCAAAAGCGCGTCGAGCCCCTTCTTGTTGACCGAGGCGTGGAATTTCCCCTCGTCGCGCCAATCGCAGTCGATATTGTGTTGCCGTACGATCGAGCGCACGTAGTCGATGCCATGCCGCTGGAACCGCACGTCGGCCTTGTCCTCTGCCACGCTGCGCGAATAGCTTTCACTGCTGATGTCGTGGGGCAAATCGACGAAGAATCCGGAATTACGGCCGGCCGTCGCGCGCCCGATGCGATCGGCCTCGACTAGCGCGATCGATGCATCGGGCGCCAGTTCGGCAAGCCGGCGAGCCGCGCAAAGCCCGGTGATGCCGCCGCCCACAACGACCCAATCGTATCGATGCTCCGACGACACGCTTCTGGCAGGCCCCGCCGGCGGGAGACTCTCCCACCAGCCGTTGACGCCATCTGGCGCAGGAAACCGCGCGAATTCCAGGTTCGAGACCATTTTCGGTTATTACTGGGCGTTGCGAATAAGCGGTTGCACAAGCTGCGCAAACGCGCTGCGCTCCTCTTGCGTGAGCGAGCCGAGCGGTGCACGCGCCACACCAACCGGCAGCCCCACCAGTTCGCAACCGTAGCGCACGTACTGAATGAATTTGCCGCTGCGCTCGAGCAGTTCGAGCACCGGCAGCAATTGCGTCATCAGTTTGCGGCCCAGAACGAAATCGTTCTGTTTGACGCACGCATCGAACAGCGCCGTGTGTGCTTCCGGCAGGAAGTTGGAGGCGCCGCCTACCCAGCTCTTCGCGCCCCACGCGAAAAATTCGAGGGCCTGGTCGTCCATGCCGCAGCTGAGCACCAGCCGGTCCTTGAAGTGCGTGACGAGATGATGCAGATGCGAAATATCGCCGGTGCTCTCCTTCATGGCGATAAAGTTCGGGCGCTCGAGCAGCGTTGCCAGCACGTCATCGCTGATCTCCGTGCCCGTGCGGGCCGGAAAGTTGTACAGCATGATCGGCATGTCGAGCGCGTCGTCGACCTTCAGCATGTGGCTGAGCAGTTCTTCCTGCGTGGGCTGCGCGTAGTACGGCGCGGCCACCAGCAGCGACGACAGACCTGCACGCTTCGCTTCGAGACCCAGTCGAGTCACTTCCTTCGTCGTGGTCGCGTTGATGCCCGCGGTCAGATAGGTTTTTCCACCCGCCGCCTCGGCAACGGTGTTGAAAGTCTTGACGCGTTCCTCGAAGCTCAACGCGTAGTATTCGCCGGTGGTGCCGCCGATCCCGAGTCCCGATACGCGGCCTGCGAGATTCGCTGCATGCTTGCCGAGCAACGCATGGTCGATTTCACCGTCTTCCTTGAACGGTGTGACCAGCGGAGTATGTACGCCCTCGAAGCTCATTTCGATTCCTTTGTTCAGTAGTCTTCAAACAGATAAACGGGTCTTCACTGCATTTGCGCGCTGAGTGCCTGGGCTTATGCCAGCGCGTCGGCGTGCGAATAAATCGGATACTGGTTGCACAGATCCCGTACGCGGCTGCGCACGGCGCGCTCGACGTGGTCGTCGCCGCCCGGCTCGCGCTCGACGCCCGCCAGCACTTCGAGAATCATTTCGCCAATCTGCTCGAATTGAGCCGTGCCGAATCCGCGCGTCGTACCGGCCGGCGTGCCAAGCCGGATGCCGGAAGTCACTGTCGGGTTTTCCGTATCAAACGGAATGCCGTTCTTGTTGCAAGTGATGCCCGCGCGCTCGAGGGCTTTTTCAGCCTGCGTGCCCGTAATGCGTTTGGAACGAAGATCGACGAGCAGCAGATGGTTATCGGTGCCGCCCGTGACGAGCGAGAGCCCGCCCGATTGCAGCACGTTGCCGAGCGCCTCGGCATTGCGCAGCACGCGGTCGATATAGCCCGCGAACTCAGGACGCAACGCTTCGCCGAACGCCACCGCCTTGCCCGCGATGACATGCATGAGCGGACCGCCCTGCAAGCCGGGGAACACGGCGGAATTGATCTTCCTGGCGAGGTCGCCGTTGTTGGTCAGGATGAAGCCGCCACGCGGGCCGCGCAGCGTTTTGTGCGTGGTCGACGTCACGACGTCCGCGTACTTGATCGGATTTGCATGGCGGCCGGCCGCGACGATGCCGGCGATATGCGCCATATCGACCATCAGCAGGGCCCCGACGCTATCCGCGATTTCACGGAAAGCCGCAAAGTCGAGCGCGCGCGGATAGGCCGAATAGCCCGCGATAATGAGCTTTGGCCGGTGCTCCTGCGCGAGCCGCCGCACGGCGTCGTAGTCGATGCGACAAGTCTGCGGGCTCACGCCATATTGCACGGCATTGAACCACTTGCCGGAAAGCGCTGGCCACGCGCCATGCGTGAGGTGGCCGCCGGCGTCCAGCGACATGCCCATCACCGTGTCGCCCGGCTTGACCAGCGCGAGCATGACTACGCCGTTTGCCTGCGCGCCGGAATGCGGCTGCACGTTGGCATATTCGGCGTCGAACAGGGCCTTCACGCGGTCGATCGCGAGCGCCTCGATGCGGTCCACATGCTCGCAGCCGCCGTAATAGCGCTTCGACGGATAGCCCTCGGCATACTTGTTGGTCAGCACCGTCCCTTGCGCTTCCATCACCGCCGCCGAAACAATGTTCTCGGAAGCGATCAATTCGATCTGCGTTTGTTGCCGGCGCAATTCGAGCGCGATCTCCGATGCGATGACCGGGTCACGGCTCTGGAGCGTTTCAGAAAAGAAGCACGAGTATTCGCTCACAGGTCACTCCAGGAAGTAATCGTGTCAAGCAGGCCCTGCTAGTACATGAACTCGGGGCAGCGGGCCTTTCCTGCCCCCGTGAATACGAACCTGGTGGTTACTGCTGCAGCCAGGCTTTCAGCTTGTCCGGGTGCGCGTCGACGAACTTCTTCGCGGCGGTCGCATAGTCGTTCGTGCTGTTGCCTTCGAGTTCGATGGCTTCGACATCAGCCAGCGTCAGCTTGAAATGCTTGAAGAACACGTCGGCGCGGGGAAACCTGGTGGCGAACTGTTTGGATGCGAACGCGTGGACCTGTTCTTCGCCGCCCAGCGTGCCCTTGGGGTCCTTCAGGTAGCGCATCTGCCATTTCTGCCAGAGCCAGTGCGGGCTCCAGACTGTGGCCACGACCCACTGCTTCGTTTGATACGCACGCGACACGGCAGCGAGCATCCCGGCTTCGCTCGACGACTGCAGGTTGTAGCCATTCAGGTCGTAGGCCTGAACCGACTTCTGGGAGGCCTGCATGAGGCCCGAGCCCGGACCAATGCCCTGGATCGTGCCGTCGAGCTTGCTTTTGACGTCCGGCTTGTTCAGGTCCGAAATCGACGACACTTCCGACTCCGGCACGTAGGCGGGCACGGCCCAGCCGTTTCGGCCGCCCGTGTAAATGACGCCGACATCATCCAGATCGTTCTTGTACTTCGCGTAGTACACAGCGTGCGTCACCGGTAGCCAGCCGCCCACCATGATGTCGAGGTCGCCGCGTGCCACGCCCTGGAACTGAATGCCGATGTCTGCATTGACGAACTTGACCGGCTGATTCAGTTTCGCTTCGAGCACGTACTTGGCGACGTTGGCCGTGGCGAGAACGTCGGCCCAGTCGGTGATCGCCAGCTTGATCGGCTCCGCCGCTACCGCAGACCCGACGCCGACACTCATGGCGACGACCGTCGATAGCGCCAGCTTCGTCACGAGTGATTTGAAAGTATCGCTAATCATGTTAGTACTCCGGATTTATATTGAAACTACTCATTCGTCACGGATGACCTGCCTGTGATGTCAGGCAGGCATCCGGCTAGTCAGCTATGCGCCGCTTCGGTGGTGCCAGCTTTGCCCACCTTCGCGACGGGTCTCCTCTTCTTCGATTTCACGCCGAACGTCTCCGTCAGGCGGTCCAGCACGATGGCCAGCAGCACGACGCCGAGGCCACCTTCGAAGCCGATGCCGATGTCAAGCCGCTGGATGCCGCTCAACACATATTCGCCGAGGCCGCCTGCGCCGATCATCGAGGCGATCACGACCATCGAAAGCGACATCATGATGGTCTGGTTCACGCCGGCCATGATGGACGGCAATGCATTCGGCAGCTGGATTTTCCAGAGCAGTTGCGCGTCGGTGCTGCCGAACGAGCGGCCTGCTTCCAGCAATTCCTCGCGAACCTGGCGGATGCCGAGCGTCGTGAGGCGCACCACGGGGGGCATGGCGAACACGACGGTGGCGATCACGGCAGGCACGCGGCCGAGGCCAAACAGGATCACGGCGGGAATCAGATAGACGAACGCCGGCATGGTCTGCATGAAATCGAGCAGCGAGCGCAGAATCAGTTCCACCCGCTTGTTGCGCGCGCCCCAGATGCCGAGCGGCACGCCGACGATGAGGCTGAAAACCGTCGCGGCAACGACAAGGGCCAGCGTAGCGACCGTTTGCGGCCACAGCCCCATGTAGTGAATGAGCAGCAGCGCGATGCCGACGAACACGGCGAAGGCGATCCCACGGCGCCACAACGCGAACGCCACGAGAAAGACGAGCATCGCGACGAAGGGAATCGCCCCAAGGCCGTCTTCGAGCAGCTTGACGACTGCGCCCAACGCCGCGGAAAACGCGTTGAATCCGCCCTGGAAGTGATTGAACAGAAAATTGACGGCGTTCTCTGCGAACTTGCCGATGACTGACGAATTCATGCTGCCCTCCGCTCCATAACCTGTTTGAGTATCGTTCGGCACGACACGACTCCCGCGAGCTTGCCTGCCGCGTCCGTCACCGGCACGTCGTGTTGCTGGCTCAGTGCGATCGCGGAGAGTTCGTGCAGGTCGGTGTCCAGCGAGACCGTGCTCAAGTTCTTGAGCAACGCTTCGCGCAGGGGTTGGGCACCCGCCCTGTGCAGCGAAGCGGGCGTGACGCAGCCCTGGTAGCGGCCGGCTTGATCGCACACGTAACCGCACTCGGCACCGCTATCGATCAGTTGATTGAGGTAACGTTCAGCGGGCGCGCCGACGTCGCCGGTAATCAGTCCGCGCTCGACGCGGGTCATCAGGCTCTCGGCCTTGAGGAAACGCGAAACGTCTACGTGACGGAAGAAGTCCCGTACGTAGTCGTCCGCAGGAGACTGGATCAGTTCGGCGGGCGTGCCGACCTGAATCAGACAGCCGTCTTTCATGATGCCGATACGGCCGCCAATCTTGATGGCCTCTTCGATATCGTGCGAAATGAAGACGATGGTTCGCTGCTCCTCCTTCTGGAGCCGCAGCAGTTCGCTTTGCATTTCGAAGCGGATCAGCGGATCGAGTGCGGAGAAGGCTTCATCCATCAGCAGCACAGCAGGATTGACGGCCAGGGCGCGCGCGAGACCGACCCGCTGCTGCATGCCGCCCGAGAGTTCGCTGGGCAGCAGCTTTTCGTACGAGCCGAGTCCCACGCGCTTGAGCGCGGCGCGTGCGATTTCATAGCGCTCGGACTTCTTCATGCCCGCGACTTCCAGGCCATACGAGATGTTGTCGAGCACTGAGCGGTTCGGCAGCAGCGCAAACGACTGGAACACCATCGCCATCTTCTTGCGGCGCACTTCACGCAGTTCGGGCGTGGACATCGGCGCAATGTCGCGGCCTTCGAGAACGACCTGGCCGGACGTCGGCTCGATCAGGCGATTGAGCAGACGCACGAGCGTCGACTTTCCGGAACCGGAGAGTCCCATGATGACGAAGATCTCGCCGGCCTTCACGTTGAGGCTGACGTCGTTGACCGCCACCATGTTGCCGGTGCGCTTGAAGACCTCATCGCGTCCCAGGCCCTGCTTGACCAGTTGCGCAGCAACCTCGGGCTTCGGGCCGAAGATCTTCGACAGGTTCTTGACCGTCAGGATGTCGGTTCCTGATATGGCAATGGGCCGGGCCACCGAAGGCGTACCCGCTGTGTTGATTGCGCCTGGCGGCAATGTGTCGCCCGGTGCGAACGTCAGATGAGGGGCCATTTGTCATCCCAGCTGGCTGGTTCAGAAAAGTGGCGCTGGTGAACTCCGGTACGGCCTGAAGTTCTAGCGCGGCGATTCAGCTCGCATCGACGCTTATCCGGTTTCGAATTCACTATTTCGGTGAATCCGGCTCGGGTGCAGCAACTGATGCAGTGATTGCAGCGTAGCAATCCAAATTGCGCGCTCCAGCTACATTTTTTCGGCCCTTTCCCATACCTTTGGTAATGCATGCAAAGTGCCCGGTGAGTAATGAAACGTTTAGCGAATAAGCGAACGGCGCGCGGACCCTATACGGGTTGGGACTTTGCGGGCAATTGAGTGCCGGGAACGGCTGCCTTTGGCCCAATGATCGCGAAGTAGAGCGCGCCGCATGGAACGAGGGAAAGTCCTGGGGGGTTTTAGTCTGGGAAACTACCAGGAGAATGGGAGGAAAATGCAGGAAACTACGAGGAATTGGGCTGAATATCAGACGACAAAAAAGAATTGCCCTGTCGTGACCGGCACCGCATTGCGGGCCACGACAGGGCGTTGGAGCATTTCAATTCAAGCTGAACGGCTTGCCGAAGCCATTCAGACCATAGTCGCCCTGCTACAAATCGAGTACCAGGTTCGAAGTCGGGCGGCTGCAGCACATTAACCGCATCCCTTTCTCGATTTCGCGCGGACGGATGCCGCCGTTGTGCTTCATGTCCACGGAACCTTCGAGCACCTTCGTCTTGCAGGTCCCGCAGATGCCCTGGCTGCATGACGACGGCAAGGGCACGCCGGCCTTGCGCGCGGCGACGAGCACGGTCTGCGAGGCGTCCATCGTGAACGAGCGGCCCGAGCGCGCCAGTTGCACCGTAAAGCCGGCCTGCGCAGCCGGCTCGGCGCTGGCCTCGGCGACTGGCCCTTCGGCGCACTCCACGGTCTCCGCGAAGTTGAAGCTTTCCTGATGATAGTGGGCGGGGTCATGGCCGCCATCCGCGAGCATCTTTCTGCAAGCGTCCATATAACCACCGGGTCCGCAGATGAACACCTCGCGCTCGCGATAGTCCGGCACATGCTCCTTCAACAGATCCAGGCTGAGGCGCCCCACGGGCCCCGACCAGTCCGGTTCGCTCCCGAGCGCCTCGCAGACATGTACCACACGCAGTTTGTCCGAGAGCGCACACAAGTTCGAAAGCTCGATGCGGAAGATGATGTCTTCCGGCGTTCTTGCGCTATGAATGAACACGATGTCGCGGTTCAGCCCCAGGTCGAGCGCCGCGCGCGTCATCGACATCAACGGCGTCACGCCCGATCCCGCCGAAAGATAGAGACTCTTGGCAGCCGGTCCCGAAGACGGCGTAAACACCCCCGACGGCCCGAAGGCCTTCAACTCGACGCCCTCTCGCATGTTCTCGTGCAGCCAGTTCGACATGACGCCGCCCGGCGTGCGCTTGACCGTAATGGAAAGCGTATAGGGACGCGTGGGCGGCGAGGAGATCGTGTAGCAGCGGCTGACCTCCTTGCCGTCGATTTCGGCGGACACAGTAATAAACTGGCCCGGCTCGAAACTGAAATGGCCCTCCCGCGTGCTGAACACGAAAGTCCGCACGTCGTGCGTCTCGGCACACACGCGCATGCACGTCAGCATGCGCTGCTCGTGACTCGGCCACTGTGCATCAGCGCGTTCCCACGTGCTCGCACTGCAAAAGCGATCAAGCATGTCCTGACCCTGCCCGATGAAACATGAATCCGCGGCTACGTCCATGGCGACCTCAAACTCCGTGCGCCTTCAGCTTCGCGTCGTACCAGCGCGAAAACTGGTCGAGCGCTGCCTCAGTGAAGTTCGAGAAAGGACCCGGAATATAGGCCGGATCCTGCGTTCCCGCATGCGTGTTCCCGACGAGCTCCGCGTCCTGCGTCGTGGTTGCGACCCACACTTCAGTGAGCCGCTTCAGGTCGTAGTCCACGCCTTCCACCGCATCTGCATGGACCAGCCAGAGCGTGCGCACGAGCGTCTTGTCCGGCGCGAGGGGCAGGCTATAGGCGATCACGGCATGGTCGCTCATCACGTGAGTCCACGAATGGTGGCCCCACATGTGGACGTCGCCGAGGTCGCGGCGCGTGACGTCGCCCAGCAGCTTCGTGCAGGCCACTTTCGTGTCCAGCGTCTGCGATTCGTTTGCACCCGAGATGACGAGGCGCTGAGTGCGGAAGTTGGTATCCACGCTTTCGTCGAGCGCTTCAACCGTGCCGCAGACATAACCGTCTTTTTCCCAGTTCTCCTGGCATGCCGCGTTGCGCTTCAGGTAATCGTCGTAGGCCTGCAGCGACGCTTCGCTCTGGCCGTCCGGACAAAAGCCGAAGTCTTCCGCGAGAAACGAATTCGTCAGCTCCGGATGCGTACCCGCGCAGTGGTAGCACTCGCGGTTGTTTTCCATCACGAGCTTCCAGTTGCCGTTCTCGACGATCTCCATTTCATAGGCGATCTTCGTACGGGCCAGGTCGTACGGCGCGAAGCGCGGGGCCATCACGGCCTCGAGCTTCTCGAAGTCCGCAGGCGGTTCGTCGGCGAGGCACACGAAAATATGCGCGCCCACCGTCTTCACATGGACCGGAATCAGGCTGTGGCAGCTTGCGTCGAAGTCCTTGCCCATATGCGTCGAATGCTTGAGGCTGCCGTCCAGGTCGTACGTCCACTGATGGTACGGACACACGAGCATCCCGACGCTTGCCTTGCCCGCCTTCTTCATGATGCGCGAGCCACGATGACGGCAAACGTTGCGATACGCCCGCACGTTCTCGTCGTCGTCGCGCACGATGATGATCGATGCACGGCCGATATCCACCGTGTGGACATCGCCCGGTTCCGGCACGTCGGCCGTCACACCAACGAGAATCCAGAGCTTGTGAAAAAACACTTCGACATCCGTTTCGAAGACGTCCTGACGCCCGAACAATTCACCGGGCATGCCGTGTCCTTTCTTGCGGCTATCGACGAGTTCGCGGTGCGTTTGAATTTGAACCTCAGACATGGTGAGCCTCTGGATGAGAACGTTGCGTAGCGTTCGGGACACTGATATGGCGTGAAGTATTGGACCTTCAAAACGCACCGTCAACGCGCTTTATAAGCTGCTTCACATTCGTTTAAATCATGCGAAAATGCGCCCGAAATGCGGCGCACGAAATGGGCCTCCCGGGTCGACTAGCAGGGAATTCCAGATCAGGGCTTCCCCGGAAGAGATGGCCGTCAATGCAGGCAACAACCCCCACTCGCCTTACCCGTCGACAGATTGGAAAGCGGATGAAAACCACCAAAGCAACGAAAGGCTATCGTCGGATCGTTCCCTCGCTGACCGCCCTTGTCGAGTTCGAGGCCGTGGCACGCCTTGGAAGTTTCACCTATGCGGCAAGCGAACTGGGTGTCACGCAGTCCGCCGTGAGCCGACAGGTGCGGTTCCTCGAAGAAACGCTCGGCGTGCAACTCTTTCACCGCCTGCACCGGTCGATTGATCTGACGAGTGAAGGCGAAGCGCTTTACCTGGTGGTCGCGGAGTCCATGCAGAAGATCGCCGGCGTCTTCGATCGACTGGTGACCGGAACCGAGCAACGAGAACTGGTGCTGGCTTCGACGGCTGCGTTTTCGCAGTTCCGGCTCTTGCCGCGGCTCGCGAAGCTGAAGAAGCTCGATCCGCCCTTGCAGCTGCGTTTGTCGACCGACATGTTTACGGCGGACCTTCGGCATGTGGAAGTGGATGTCGCCGTGCGCTATGGGGACGGCAACTGGCCGGACGGAACTTCGACCTTGCTGTTCGACGTTGAAGTCTTTCCCGTCTGCTCGCGGGAGTTCCTCGAGGAATACGGCACGCCGCGCTCGCTCGACGACCTCGCGAAGATGGCGCTCGTGGAGTCGGATGCCACGTCCGAAGGATGGATGGGCTGGAACGAATGGTTTCGCGCTGTCGGGTACCGGCCCGCGCGCCTGAACAAGCTGCTACGGTGCAGCCTCTACACCGACGCCATTCAAGCCGTGCGATACGGACAGGGAATAGCACTCGGGTGGAACAGACTGGTCGATGACCTGCTGCAAACAGGCGACCTGGTTCGCATCTGCCTCGCAACTGTCCGCCCCACCGACGCTTATTTCGTCGTGGTGCCTCACGGCCGGGCCATTACCCCCGTCATCACGCAGCTTATCGAGTGGCTGCGAGGGGATCCGGCGCGGCGCTGACTGCAGGAGTCCTATCAACACAATTACCGGAGCCCCCATGTATCAACGACATGAGAACCTCGAGCATTTCATTCGCGTAGCCCGAGCGCTGTTTCAGGCGCCAGCGCTGCCGGAGGCCGGCCGCCAGATGGCCATGAAAGTATTCGAGCGACTCGAACAGCCATCGGACGACGGCAAGCGCAACCTCGCACGCTATCCCGCCTGCGACCTCCTCGATTCGGCACTGAGGCCGTTGCTTGACGAAACAAGCAGTCTCGGCGATACGGCCCGCGCCATCAAAACGCTCGAACCCGCTATCGGCTGGCAGCGGCGAACGTCCGGATCGAACGGAAGCAAGGACTATGTCGAGAAGCACGTGAACGGCATGATTTGCGGTCCCGGCGGCATGGAAAGCCGATACGACGTGCAGCTAGGGTTTTCGCTGCTCGCGCCGAACACGCGATACCCCGATCATCGACATCCCCCTGAGGAAGCCTATGTGCTCCTCAGTGCCGGGGAATTTCGCCAGCGTGACGGCGACTGGTTCGATCCAGGCATCGGCGGTGGCCTCCGCAATCCGCCCAACAGCCTGCACGCCATGCGCTCGGGCGCCACTCCGCTCCTCGCGCTATGGTGTCTGCTGGTATAAGCGTCCCTTTCGACTATCGGCGGCCCAATCAAAGGTTCAGCAGCCCGCGATACAAGCCGTAGCCTGCCACGATCGCGGCAACGAGCACGGCCGCGAATACGAATTTCTCCAGATGCGTAAACACGTTTTCCCCGGCCTCGCGCCGCGCCTTGGCGAACAAGACGACGCTCGGCGCATAAAGCAGCGACGAAAGGAGAAGGTATTTCACGCCGCCCGCATAAAGCAGCCAGACAGCGTAGAGCACGGAAACCGCAGCAATCACCAAATCCCTGCGGCGTTCCGGTTGCGACAACTCGTAAGTCTCGCCGCGAATGGCAAGCAGCAGCGCGTACGTCGCCGACCAGAAGTAAGGCACGAGAATCATCGAGGTGGCGAGATAGATGAGCGAGAGATACGTGCCCTTCGACACCAGCGTGATGAGCAGAAACAGCTGCACCATGCCGTTGGTCAGCCATAACGCGTTGGCCGGCACCTGTCTCGCGTTTTCCTTGCGGAGGAACGCGGGCATCGTGCGGTCGCGCGCGGCCGAGAACAGAATCTCCGCACACAGCATGACCCACGAAAGCAGCGCGCCGGCCAACGAAATGGCAAGCCCCACGCTCACCAGCACCACGCCCCAATGTCCGATAACGTGTTCAAGCACGCCTGCCATCGAGGGATTCTTCAGCCCCGCGAGTTGACGCTGCGTCATGATGCCGAGCGCCAGCACATTGACGAGCACCAGCACGAGAAGCACGACGAAAAATCCGATCACCGTGGCCTTGCCGACGCTCTTGCGATCCGCGGCACGTGCCGAGAAAACGGTCGCCCCCTCGATGCCGACGAACACCCAGACCGTGACGAGCATCATGTTTCGGACCTGATCCAGCACACCGCCCAGCGCCGGATTCGAGCGCGCCCAGATATCGGCCGAGAAGACATCCAGCCGAAACGCGAGGAGGCAGATCAGAATGAACAGGACGAGTGGAACGATCTTCGCAATCGTCGTGAACTGATTGATGAAACTCGCTTCCTTGATGCCCCGCAGCACCAGAAAATGCACGCTCCACAGCAGCACCGAGGAGCAGGCGATTGCGGGTAACGTATTGCCTTCGCCGAATACAGGGAAGAAATACCCGAGCGTACTGAATAACAGCACGTAGTACCCGACGTTGCCGAGCCACGCGCTGATCCAGTAGCCCCAGGCCGAGGCGAAGCCCATGTAATTGCCGAATCCGGCCTTGGCGTATGCGTAGACGCCGCCATCGAGATTCGGCTTGCGGTTGGCGAGTGTCTGAAATACGAGCGCGAGGGCCAGCATGCCGAAGGCCGTAATGACCCAGCCAATCAGTACGGCGCCCACACCGGCCGAAGCGGCCATATTCTGCGGCAACGAAAAGATGCCGCCGCCGATCATCGAGCCCACGACGAGGGCAACGAGCGCACCCAGTCGCAGCCCGTTTGTCTCCCTGTGTTCCCCAGCGGCATCGAACCCGTGGGTGGCGTCGCTCATATCCGCTCCGTCTTCGCAGTGTCAGGTCGGCGTATCCGGCTCCATTGCGAAATCAATGTTGGCAGGTATGCAGGCAAATGCAAGGAAAACGCGGTGCATTCGGAATGCGACAGGAAACGACAGGAAACGTCGGGCAATGCACGGCGCATCGCCGGCATTGCGATATGATCGCGCTTTACTGTGCCGGGATTCCCTACATGCAAGTGCTGGTCGACGCTGACGCCTGCCCCGCCGTCATCAAGGACATGTTGTTTCGGGCCGCGCGGCGTGCCGAAGTCCTGGTGACGCTGGTGGCAAACCAATATCTGCGCACACCGCCGTCGCCCTTTATCAAGTCGATTCAGGTGCCGGCGGGTTTCGACGCGGCTGACGCCCGTATCGTCGAACTGGTCGAGGCGGGCGACCTCGTGATTACCGCCGACATACCGCTTGCCGCAGCGGTGCTCGAAAAGAACGCGCAAGCGCTCGATCCGCGCGGCAACTGGTTTACGCGCGAAAACATTCAGGAACGGCTGACGATGCGCGACGTGATGGATCAACTGCGCAATGCAGGCATCGAAACGGGCGGTCCGGCGCCGTTCAGCGCGCGTGACAGCAAGGCGTTCGCCGGCCAGCTCGATCGATTTCTCGCGCGGCATAGCCCGCCGCCGCGCAAGACTGAGTGAGCGCAGAAGGCGCGAGACGTTTGGGATCGTCGTGGTCCCGCACACGCGAATCGCGCGCGATTAGAGCCGAAATATTTCCTGCGCGCCGCTAACCCCTGCAAAGCGCAGGGTTTTTGTCAGGTGATTTGACGCCAAAAATGAGGCGGCGCGACCGCGAACCCCGCTGCCTCCCGAAACAAGCCGATCCCCCGCCCGCCCCAGCCCAGCCGGACTTTGCCGCGGATCGCCCCTGCCGGGCTCGATGCGTATTGGGCAGACACGATAGTTCGTCGTCCTCAACGCTGTGCGTTTCGCTCTTGCCATTGGGCGGCGTCTTTCCTATGATCATCAAACGCGAATCACTCTCATTCTCATCGAAGCGTCACGCGCCGCGTAAACGGTTGCGCGTTGCGCCTCGTTAGCCTTCTCGCCGTCTTGGTCCTTCGATGAGGTAACCCGACATGGTCCTTTCCGCTCCAGGTGAAAGTTCAATCATGAGTACAACTAATGTCAAACCAGGTCCAACCTCGCCCGTGCTCGACTTCGTGGCGATCGGCCTCGGGCCGTTCAATCTGAGTCTCGCCTGCCTCGCCGATCCGATCCGCGATCTGCGCGGCCTCTTCCTCGAACGCAACGAGGACTTCGACTGGCACCCGGGCATGCTGATCGACGACACGACGCTGCAAAACCCATTTCTCGCCGATCTCGTCAGCCTCGCGGATCCCAAAAGCAAGTTCAGCTTCCTCAACTACTGCAAGCAGGAAGGCAAGCTCTATGCGTATTACATTCGCGAGCGCTTTTATCTAAGCCGCGCCGAATATAACCGCTACTGCAAATGGGCTATCAGCCAACTGTCGAGCATCGCGTTCGGCTCGAGCGTGGAGCACGTTGAATACGACGCGCAGCAAGGCCATTACCTGGTGCGCGGGCGGCACGTGCGCACCGGCCAGCCGTTCATGCATCGCGCCGCGCGCCTCGTGATCGGCGTGGGTTCCGTGCCGCAATTGCCGCCGTGCTGCGCCGAGCTGCGCGAGCGCTGCATCCATAGCGCGCATTACGTGGCGTGCAAAGCCGAGCTGCAGCAAAAGCGCTCGATTGCCGTGATCGGCAGCGGCCAGAGTGCAGCCGAGATTTTCTACGACCTGCTCAAGGAAAGCGACGAGCACGACTACACGCTCACGTGGATCACGCGTTCGCCGCGTTTCTTCCAGATGGAAAATACGAAGCTCACGCTGGAAATGATCTCGCCCGACTATATCGACTACTTCTACAACCTGCCGGACGGCGTGCGCGAAAACATCATTGCCAAGCAGGACAGTCTCTACAAAGGCGTGAACGCCTCGCTCATCAACCAGATTTATGACCTGCTCGACGACCGCCGCAGCCGCGGCTGCAACAGCGCGCGCCTCATCACCAATTCCGAGTTGAGCGCCTGTCGTCACGACCGTATCGAAGACCGCTTTCACCTGCGCTTCGTGCAACGCGACGAGGGCGTGCAATACACCCACGTGACGGACGGCGCGATCTTCGCGACCGGCTATGGGCAGAACGTGCCCGGCTTCATCGAGGGCATTCGCGCACGCATCCGCTGGGACGACAAGGGGCGCTACAGGCTCTCGCGCAACTATGCAATCGACGTAAGCGGGCGCGAGATCTTCGTGCAGAACGCAGGGCTCTACAGCCACGGCCTGACCAACCCCGACCTCGGCATGAGCTGCTATCGCAACTCCTGCATTCTGCGCGAGCTGACCGGTGTGGAGCACTACAAGATCGAGCGGCGCATCGCGCTGCAGGACTTCTCGGTGCCGGACACGGAAGCGTTCGTGAAGATGCCGCTGGAGGCGCAATGAAGCTGCGCAGCACGATCATCCTGATGACGACCTTCGCCGTCATCAGCGATGCGATCCTGATTCCCTTCTACCCGCAGTTCTTCGCCGCGCGCTATGGCGTGACGAGCCCCGTGCATGCGGGCGCTTACGTGGCGTTCATCTCCATTGTCGTGATGCTCACGCTGCCGCTCTGGGCACGCATTGCGAAGCGCCTCGACGCCATGCATCTGCTCGTTTATACGCAGTGCGCCGCGGGCGTGCTTTCGGTCGCGAGCTATTTCGCCGCGACGGTGCCGCTCTTCTGGGTACTCTCGCTCGCGATGTTCATGTGCAAAAGCAGCTATCTGCTGATGTACCCGTACATGATGCGCCTCGAAGCGAAAGAATCGCATCCGCATACCATCGGCGTGCTTTCGGTGGTGGTGCACTTCGGCGCGATTGCGGGCGCGGTGGCGGGCGGCTTCGTCATGCAGGTCTGGGACGCGCATCACTGCATCTTCGCGATGGCCGCCGGCGACTTCGTGCAGATGGCGATCTGCCTTGCGCTGATCCGCACTCACCGCATTGCGCGGCGCTGCCGGTTTGCGGACTCTGCCGATGAAGCACCGGTCAAGCCGGGTCTGCGTGCGCGCATGCCGATCCTGCGTCTCGCACTGCTCATGCTCGCGTTCGACTTCTGCGTGTATCTCATCCGGCCGTTCATGGCGGCGTACTGGCAAGCCGTCACTCATGCGCCCGGCGAACTGGTTCCGGGGCTCGTGTTCGCCATTCCCGGCATGGTCGCGCTCGTCGCGCTGCGCCTGAACAAGCGCCTCGCCACCCAGGGCAAGCGCGTGCCCGACCACATGCTCGCGAACCTGCTGCTGTGCACCGCCGGCATGCTGCTGCAAGGCGTGGAGGCGCCGCTGTGGATCGTCGTGGGCCGCGTGATGTTCGGCTGGGCGCTGTTCCAGATCGTCGTGAAGCTCGACGTGACGATGTTCGCACTGAGCACGCCCGCCTCGTATGCCGCCGATTACAGCGTCATCAACTTCTTCCAGAACCTCGGCGTGCTGCTGGCTTCGTTCGCGGCCGGCGCGATCGTCGACAAAGCCGGCTTGCGTGCGCCGTTCTTCGTGGCGTCCGTGGGCCTCGTTTTCACGGCGCTCGCGAGCGTCTGGCTGCTCGCCCGGCCGCGCGCCCAGGACTCGGCCCTTTCCAACCCGATTGCCGAAACAGGAGTCACCGCCCGTGCGAACTGAAATCGCTGCCGAGGAAATCGCGCTGTGTCATGTCCCGGCTGCACGCATGGCCATGCCCGAGGCCTTTCACATCCGCCCGCTCGACGCGCAACGCGACGCGCCCACGCTGCACCGCTGGTTCATCGAAGAACGCGCCGCGTTCTGGAACATGCGCGACAAGAGCGTGACGGAGGTGGCCGCGTTCTATCAGGCTATCGAGGACTCGGGGCACGCGCGCGCCTGGCTCGGTTCGCAGGATGGCGTACCCGCCTTCCTGTTCGAAAGCTACGACCCGGCTCACGAAGAGATCGGCGAGCACTACGACGTGTGCGAGGGCGACCTCGGCATGCATCTGTTCGTCGGCCCCGCGGCCCGGCGCACATCGGGCTACACGCGCCACGTCTTCGAAACCCTCATGGCGTTCCTGTTCGAGCGCCTTGGCGCGCAGCGCGTCGTCGTCGAGCCGGATGCGCGCAACGCACGCATCCACGCCCTGAATCGCGCGATGGGCTTCGTGTATACGAAGGACGTCGCGTTTCGCGAGAAGACCGCCTCGCTCGCTTTCTGCACGCGATCCGCTTTTTACGCCGCCATTACGCAGGATCACTAAATTCCATAAGGACATCGCAACATGAATCACGTCGCAACCCAGGCTTCCATGCAACATGTGCTCCTCACGCCCCATGAGGCTACCGCCCACCTCATACCCGAGGTGTGGCAGCACGCGAACCGCATGTTGGTGCGCAAGGCCATTGCCGAGTATGCGCACGAGCTGATCGTCGAGCCACAGCGTGTGGGCGATGCGCCCGGCGAGCACTACGCGCGCTATGCGCTCGAATCCGACGACGGTACCCGCGTCTACACCTTCGACGCGCGCCTGCTCGCACTGCGCCACTGGAGCATTCGCCCCGAGACCATCGTGTGCTCGCAGGACGGCGCGCCGCAACCGCTCGACGCCCTCGCCTTCATCCTCGACGTGAAAGCGCGGCTTGGCATCAAGGAGGAGATGCTGCCCATCTACCTCGATGAAATCAGCAGCACGCTGTATGGCGCAGCCTATAAAGCGGTGAAAGATGGCCCGGACACAGCCGAACTCCTCGATGCCGATTTCCAGTCGATCGAAACCGCGATGAGCGAAGGCCATCCAGGCTTCGTCGCCAACAACGGCAGGCTCGGCTTCGACGCGGGCGACTATCGCGCGTTCGCGCCCGAGGCAGGCTCGCCGATTCAAATCGTCTGGCTCGCCGTGCACAAGGAGAACGCCGCGTTCCACAGCTCAGCCGACCTCGACTACGAACAGCTCATGGCAGAAGAACTGGGCGTGGAGACCATCGCGCGCTTTCGCTCGATCGTCGAAGCGCGCGGCGTGGACTTCGCCGACTATCGGTTGATGCCGGCGCACCCGTGGCAGTGGTTCAACAAACTCTCGATCGCGTTTGCGAGTTATGTCGCGACCAACCGCATCATTTGCCTTGGCTTCGGCGCGGACCGTTATCAGGCCCAGCAATCGATCCGCACGTTCTTCAATCTCTCGGACCGTTCGAAACGCTATGTGAAGACGTCGCTCTCGATTCTCAACATGGGCTTCATGCGCGGACTCTCGCCGTACTACATGTCGGGCACGCCCGCCATCAACGACTTCATCAAAGGCCTCGTGGCGAGCGACGCGTATCTGCAAGGCAAAGGGTTCACCATCCTGCGCGAAGTCGCGTCCATCGGCTTTCGCAATCGCTATTACGAAGCGGCCGTCCAGGTGGACAGCCCCTACAAGAAGATGTTTTCGGCGCTCTGGCGCGAGAATCCGCTCAGTCTCGCGGGAGACGGCCAGCGGCTCATGACCATGGCCGCGCTGCTGCATACGGACCGCCATGGCGCAGCGCTGCTGCCGGCGCTGATCGAGGCTTCGGGGCTCACGGCGCAAGCCTGGCTCGAGCGCTACATGGAGGCATATCTCGCGCCCCTCGTCCATTGCTTCTACGCACACGATCTCGTGTTCATGCCGCACGGCGAAAATCTCATCCTAGTGCTTGAAAACCATGTGCCCGTGCGCGCGATCATGAAGGACATTGCGGAAGAATCTGCCATCCTCAACAAGGATGCGCAGCTTCCGGAAAACGTCAAGCGCCTCGCCGTGGACGTGCCCGAGCGCGTCAAGCTGCTCGCGATCTTCATCGACGTGTTCGATGGCTTCTTCCGCTACATGAATCAGGTACTCGTCGAGCACGGCTGCTGCACGGAAGACGTCTTCTGGGACACGGTGGCGCGCTGCGTTGCACGCTATCAGGACGAGCACCCGCAACTCGCGCGCAAATACGCCGAATACGACCTCTTCGCGCCCGAGTTCCTGCACTCGTGCCTGAACCGCCTGCAACTCGGCAACAACCTGCAGATGGTCAATCTCGCCGATCCCGCGGGCAATCTGAAGATGGCGGGCAATCTGCAGAACCCGCTGGCGGGCAGGCGCGGCGCGGCGCGAAACGCCGCGCAAGCGAATGGCATGAACGCCGAAGCGGTCGCGGCATAAGCATGGCGGCAAACCGCGCGCTCGACGACATGCTGCAACTCGCCGCGCGGCTCGTACCGGGATTGCGGGGCGTGGTAGCCGCGCGCCCCGCGCAAGGCATCGTGCATACGCGCCCGGCGCCGCCTGGCGGGGACGCCAATCGCGCTGCGCTCGATGCGCTCCTTGCCTTCTGGTCGCGCACCTACCCGGAAGCGGGCCGCCTGTACTGGTCGTCGCGCTGCTGGGGCATCCTGATCTGGCAACCGCTCTACTTGAGCGTGATCGGAGTGCATGCGGCAGGCGTGTCGCTCTCGCTTGCGGACATCGCGCAACCCATTGCCGAGGGCTGGACCCGCGAGGTCCGCATACGCGATCACGAACCGGCGCAGGGCGACACGCACGCATTGATCGCGCACGCCGCACGCGAAATCGTCTCGTGCTGCGAGCAAATGCACGACGAGTTGATGCCGGTGACTCGCCTGAATGCGGCAGCAGCGCGCGGCACGCAAGCCGACGTAGTGCTCGCCGCACTACTTGCGGCACGCAAGGCGCGTCCCGAGTGGAGCGACGCACAGGTCGAGGCGCATGGCCGGCAGTGGCTCGCAGCGCTCGGCCTGCAAGGCTGCTCAGGCTATTTCCCGTTTTCGCGCACGGACGGCGCAAACGCACTCGCGCTGGAGCGGCGCACCTGCTGTTACCACTATCGCCGCCGCGACGGCGAACTCTGCAGCACCTGCCCGCGGCTCGCAAAGCATGAACGCATCGTGCGCCTGAACGCGCAACACGAAACAGGATGAAACCGACCGATGAACGATATCAGTGACCTCGCGCATCTCGCGCTGCCGACCGATACGGAGGAGGTGCATGCGCAATTGCCCGCGAGCGCCTATTTCGACGAGACGCTGTTCGAGCGCGAGATGGCGCGTATCTTCGCGCACTCGGCGCTATACGTGGGCCACGAACAGTCGGTGCCCGAGCGCGGCGACTGGCGGCACCTGCCGCAGGACGAAGGCGGCCGCGTGCTGGTGCGCGGCGAACACGGCGTGCAATTGCTCTCGAACGTCTGCCGTCATCGCCAGTCGCTCATGCTGGGCGGCAAGGCCGGCAACGTCGCTGAGAGCGGCGGCCCGCCTGCGCAAGGCAATCTCGCCGCGAGCGGCGGCAACATCGTATGTCCTTTGCATCGCTGGACGTACGCGCCTGGCGGCGAGTTGATCGGCGCGCCCGAGTTCGAGCGCAAGCCGTGCCGCAATCTCGAACGTTTCGAACTGCGAAATTGTCATGGGATGCTCTATGAGGGACCCCGCGAGCCCGCGCGCGACATGGCGCGCGTGTTCATGCGCCCCGAGTTCGACTTCTCCGGGTACGTGCTCGATCACGTCGAAACGCATACCTGCCGGTACAACTGGAAAACCTTTATCGAAGTCTATCTGGAGGATTATCACGTCGCGCCATTCCACCCAGGCCTCGGGCGCTTCGTGACCTGCGACACGCTCGACTGGGAATTCGCCGAAACGTACAGCATGCAGCGCGTGGGCGTACACGCCGCGCTTGCGCAGCCCGGTTCGGAAATCTATCGCGCGTGGCACGATCGATTGCTCGATTATCGCGGCGGCGAGGCGCCCGAGTTCGGCGCCATCTGGCTCGCGTATTTCCCCACGCAGATGATCGAGCTCTACCCGCACGTGCTCGTGGTCTCGACGCTGTATCCGAAGAGCCCGCAGGAAACGCTCAACGTGGTGGAGTTCTACTACCCCGAAGAAATCGCGGCATTCGAACGGGAATTCATCGAAGCTCAACGCGCGGCGTATCTGGAGACGATGATCGAGGACGACGAGATCGCCGAGCGTATGGATGCGGGACGACTGCGGCTCCACCGGCGCGGCATCAGCGACGCCGGGCCGTATCAGTCGCCGCTCGAAGACGGCATGCGCCATTTCCATGCGTGGTATCGGCGCGCCTTCGCGGGACCGCTCGAATGAGCCATTGCGTAACCGCGCAAGGCAGGCGGTTTGCATTGGCGCGGCGAATGCAACGCACGCCCCGCGCCTTCTCGTTACGTCAGGCGTTAGCCACTTCGCTCAAGCTCGGGTAGTCCGTATAGCCTTGCGCGGCGCCCCCAAAGAAGCCGTTGCGATCCGCCGCGTTCATCGCCGCATTGCGCCGCAGGCGGGTGACGAAATCGGGATTCGCCAGCACCATCTGACCGTAGGATTCCAGATCCGCCAGCCCCGTGGCCACATCTGCGCCAATCTGTTCGCGCGGGCGGCCAGCCCGGTTCACGATCAACGCGCCCTTCCACAGCTTGCGAATGTCACCCAGCAGCGCCTCGTCGCCCTGATGCGCGATGTGCAGATAGGCGAGCCCCAGTTTGTCGAGTTCGGCCACCAGATAGTGATAAAGATCGGGGCCTTGGGCGCCTTCGTCGATGCCCCACAGCGTCGTGCCCGGTGAGAGGCGGATAGCCGTGCGGTCCGCGCCGATTTCGCCGGCAATGGCCGCCGCGACTTCGAGCGCAAAGCGTGCGCGGTTTTCGATCGGGCCACCGTATTCGTCCGTGCGCGTATTGGCGCTCGGCGCGAAGAACTGCTGAATCAGATAGGCATTCGCGCCGTGGATTTCGACACCGTGCGCGCCGGCATCAACGGCGTGGCGGGCGGCGGTGCGGAAATCGTCGACGGTGCGGCGGATTTCCTCGATGGTCAAGGCACGCGGCACGGGAATGTCCTGCATGCCGCTGGCCGTGAACATGGCCGTACCCGGCGCAATGGCGGAAGGCGCGACGCCCACGCGGTGGTGCCGCGTATTGTCGGGATGCGACATGCGGCCGGCGTGCATGAGCTGGATGAAGAGATGACCGCCTCTCGCATGTACGGCCGAGGTGACTTTTTTCCATCCGGCGACATGCGCGTCGCTATAAATGCCCGGGGTCGTCATGTAGCCCTGGCCCTCATCCGAAGGCTGCGTGCCTTCGGTGACGATCAAGCCAACGCTCGCACGCTGGGCGTAATACTCGGCGGCCAGTTCGCCGGGCGTGCCGTCGGCCAGCGCGCGCGAACGCGTCATGGGCGCCATGACCAGACGGTTTGGCAGCGTGTAACGTCCGACGCGTACGGATTCGAAAAGCTTGCTCATGATGATCACCTCGACTGGTTTGGATGGGTGCATCATCGCCTGCTTCACGATTGGGATAAATATGGTAATTTGGATATCATTGATCCATTGATGGAGCAGTGAAGGTGGAACTATTGAACGACATGGCCTTGTTCGTCGAAGTCGTCAAAGCCAAGGGGTTTCGCAGTGCCGCCGACGCGACAGGCATGCCGAATTCCACCCTTTCACGCCGCATCAGCGGCCTGGAAAAGGCGATCGGACTGCGCCTGCTCCATCGCACGACGCGCAAGATCGAGTTGACCGAAGCGGGTCAGGTCTACTTCGAGCGCTGCAAGCGCATCGTCGATGAAGCCCGCCTCGCGCACGAGCAGCTAGGCGACATGGTCGCGCAGCCCAGCGGCGTGCTGCGGGCCTCGTTTCCGGTCGATTTCGCCGTCACCTACCTCGCGCCCCTGATCGCCGAATTCGCCAGTCTCTACCCAGCCATCTCCTTCGATTTCGAACTGAATCCGCGGCGTGTCGATCTGGTGAGCGATCCGTTCGACGTGGCGATCCGCATGGGCGAGTCCGAAAGCTCGCAACTCATTGCGCGTCCGCTGGCGTCGCTCACACCATATCTCTATGCGTCGCCGGGCTATCTCCGGCGCGCGGGCGAGCCAGGCAAGCCGGCCGACCTGGAACGGCACGAATGCCTGGTTATCCTGAGGGCTGACACGTGGACCTTGCACGACGCAAAGCGCACGAGCATGGTGAAGGTGGGCGGACGCTTTACGCTCAACAGCGTCGGCATGATCCGCCGCCTCGCTACGCTCGACATGGGCATCGTGCTGCTGCCAGCGGAAATCGTGGCCGACGAGGTGGCCAGCGGAGCGTTGCGGCGGATTTTGCCGCAATGGCATGGCACGCCCACGCCGGTCTACGCGATTACGGAAACGCGTCTGCTGCCAGCGAAGACGCAGCGGTTTATTGAGTTTTTGCGGGCGCGGCTGGCGCGGTAGCGCACCCAAAAAAAAGGCGATCACGCATCAGCAGAGTGATCGCCCTTTTGCCGCGTCGGGCCTGCACGCGGTCAATCAGCCATTAGAACGCGACGTAAGGCGCGGTCCCGCCGGGTGCCGTCCTGCCCGCAATCGCGAAGTAGACATTGCGCCCGAAGAAGAATGGCAATCCCCAGTCGAACGTCGCGCTGGTTGCGGTCCCCGCGAGATTGTTGAAAGCCGAGGCGCGCGTACTCGCAAGTATGTTTGCGTTGGCGACCATGAAGGACATGCTCACAGGCGTCGTGGCTCCCGCGTTGCCAAAGGCTGTCGCCGTCAACGCCTGGGTGGCCGTCGGGCAGTACCACCCGGTCCCGCCGGCGCACTGGGTTATCGAACTGTCGGCGAAAAACAGGCCATTGGATCCGCTGTCGACATATGACTCGGCCAGCACCTGCCCGTTGTACTGGGTTGAGATGAACAGGCTCGCGTCATAGCCCAGCACCGAAGTCGCACCGAACGTGTTGTTCGATTGCGTTCCTATCCCGAACACGAGCGAACCATCGACGGACGCCTGTCCCGCAGCCGAAATGGCGGGCAACTCGACGATGACGCCGTTGTTGTCCTGCGGGAGAACTGCCACCGGGTTCTGAATCTGGGCCGAGGCGGTCACTGCCGTCGACGTGCAAGTTCCAGTCGTCGTGTTACAGGAATAGTAAATGTCCTTCGACGCATTGCTCGTGCAGCTCGGGCAATCCTCCACGAGATTCGCTACGCCCAGAATCCCGTTGGCGCCAATGACTGACGGCGTATCCGCGAGGGTGACGCCACAGGCACTGGGTGCGGCAGGAAATCCGCCGGGCGTGCCGTCGATCATCATCGGCACGTTGCTGGCAACTTCGCCAGCCAGCTTGATATCGGCGGTAGCCACCGGCCCCCAGAAATACCGGCCGTCCGCGAACGGGTAGCACTCGCCAAGCACATTGCCGCTGCTGTCCTTTTGCTGGGGCAGCGCACTCGCCAGGGCACCGAGCGCCGAGGACGTGAGACGCAGCCCGACCGAACCGGTGTCCACGATAACGTCACTCACGATCGTACATTGCGTGGTGCCATGGAGGCACACCGTCACCGTGGCTACCGGGAGATTGGGCGAATAGCCGCTACCTGAAGGCGCCAATGAGTTGTCCACCCTAATCGGCAGGACGTTACCGGTGCCCAGAGTAGGGTCGCTCGAGTTCCCACCGTTGCTCGTGCCCGAACCCGGTGTGCTCGATTGCGCGGTCTGGCCGCCGTTACCGCTGCTGCCACCACCGCCGCCGCAAGCGGCCAGTACGGCACAGAGCCCCATTGCCCAAAACGCGTTGCGAGTCGAGTTCATTTCAGGTCCTCCGGCGTGACACCCGCAGGAACCGCAGCCGGCAACCAGGCCGTGCCTCGCATGTTGTTCATCCGTCCGCCTCCCACATAGCGCATCTGCGCCGACTCGACCGCTACGTGTCGATGCAGGTCAGCGTGGGTCGGCGTCTGCAGCGCGGCCTTGTATTCGGAGAAGTAAGTCCCGAACAATTGCGAAAGATCCGGCGGGCGCGGCCCGCTCCAGGACACGGCGAAAACTTGCCCTGCCGCATTTGCGTATTCGCGTACCGTCGTGCCCGTGGGCAGCGTGATGACCTGGGTGGTGTAGGTCGAGGTCGAGGTAGATGCCGTCGAGGACAACTGCCCCCTGAGCGCGGACGCTTCGATCTGAAGTGAGTCGATCTTCCCGCCCAAGGCGGCCTGTGCAGAAGACTGGCATATTGCAATTGAAGCGACGCCTGCCAGTGCAGCAATTAGCAAAGCGCGTTTTCCCCGGAATTGATAAGGACGTACTCTCATGTTTTTCTCGTCTTTACTCTCTTTTTAATCGAGGCCACCCGCACAGGAAGTGGATATAGCCTCATGTTGGCACAGCATTTATTCGGTGATTATCTCAGTCGCCCTCAGTTAATTTCAGTCATTGAGCTTTTGTTTGCTGAGGCGCGCATCCCCTCGACTATCCTGGGCGCTATCTTCGATCTGGTATACGCGCGTTCGCACCACGGGAAGCTCGGGCGGTTCCTGTGCGATTCCCCATGCGCTCAACAAGCCGTCAAACGATGCGCCGGCCGGCGATGTCCGTGGCTCGGGCAGAGGTACGCCAGTCGAGCGGTAACGCGCGGATCCTCGCGCACTCGCGCCCTTATTGACGCGTTCGGCGGCGCCGTTGCGCATGGCGTAGCGAACGACATCCGAGGCTTCGCGCGAACTCATCAATCCCGACGCAGTAATTTCGCTGACTGAGGCGCTTTCACGTTGCGCCAACCAGTGCAGCAGCGTGAGCGCACTAGCGTGAACCTTCATTACTGCCCTCTCCCGTCTTTGTCGTGTGCCTGTCCCCGGCGCAGATCACGCTCGCGGCGTAAGGACGGCGCTCGCCAGGAGGGGGTGAATAGCTCGCCAGGCGCGGGCTTACGCAGTAACCCCGGAGCGGCCGTCAATCCCCGTGTTTGCACTCATCTTTATCTGCACATCAGAGGGTATCGGCAACCGTCAGACGAATCTTTAGCGCACACGATCAACTTGTGGCGCTCAGCTCGTTTTGTAATAAAAATGAAGGAATTCGATATTCAATTGAATCAGCCACCGAGAACCTCAGTGCGCCATCCCGCTCACTCGCACCCCATATCCCGTCACAATCGACGCGGCGGCCAGGCCGCCGACAAATGATGCAAAACACATAAACTCCGGACTGACGCTTCCAGACGACCGCAAATCACAACGCTACGCCAACACCCTGAAGGCGAGCCTGGCGCGCTGAAGCCCGCTCACGCCGCCGGCGCGCGGCGCGCGAACAGGCGCCGCGTCAGATCGAACGCTACGAGGTTGCCCGAGACGACCAGCAAAAGCCCGATAACCGCAAGCAAGGACCACCGGTAGCCCTCGTAGACCGTCGAAACGGCCAGAGCGACGATCGGGAACAAGACCGTGCAATACGCCGCGCGCTCGGGCCCGATCCGGCCAACGAGCGTCAGATAGGCCGTAAAACCGATCACTGACCCTGCCACGACGAGCCAGGCCAGCGCGCCGAGATAGCGCGCATCCATTTCGAGCCTGAACGGCAATCCGGCCGCGGCACTGCCGGCCACGAGCACAGCGGTGCCGATCAGCATGGCCCAGCCGTTCGTGACGAGCGGATTGAGCCCCATCGACTGCATGCGGCTGGATAGCAGATTGCCCGTGGAAAAGCACAGCGTGCCGAGGAAGGCCACGGCGAGGCCGAGCCACGCGGTCTGATCGCCGATATGGCCGGCCATCTGCTGCAGGAAAAGACAAACGATCCCGATCAGGCCCAGTACGGCGCCGCCCACGGCGGAGGGTTGCAGCGGCCGCCCCATGAAAATGCGTCCGTTGATCGAATTCAAGAGCGGCGCGGTCGAAAACACCACGGCCACGAGCCCGCTCGGCACGATGTTCTCGGCATAGTAAAAGCACAGGAAATTGAGGCAGAACAGCGCCAGCCCCTGGGCGACGAGATAGCGCCACGCCGCGCGCGGCGGCCAGATGGGGCGGCGCATCACGCCCAGCAGCGCAAACACCAGAAGTGCCGCGAGCCCGAAACGCCAGGCGATCGAAACGGGCGCGGGCACGACGCCAAGCTGCCACTTGATAGCGATCCAGGTGGTGCCCCAGATCAGGACGGTGAGCATGTAGAGTAAGAGATTCATTACGGGAAAGGACCTCGAGTCGATGCCCCAACTATGGCGCACGGGGCCGGCGCGGACTTGTCCAGGATTGCGCATTTCTTGCCTGCGCCCGGCCACGGCCAGCAACGGCGGGGGCGCGAGCGTATACTTTCAAAAGCCGCTCTGACTACCCGCTTTGTGGACCCCATCACCGCCTTGCAGCACGCCGCCCCGACCATGAACGCCCAGGTGCCGCTTCCCGCACCCGCCCTCGCCAATACGCCCTTTGGGCTGCATTCGGTGTGCCGCACGCTGAGCGAGGCCAATGCGACGCTGGAGCGCTTTGCGTGGCTCGGCGACCAGTTCGCGGCCGCCGTGTGGACGCGCGTCACGCGCGAGGCCGAAACCGTCTATGACCGGCCGGGCCATCACACGCTGTCGTGCTATCTCGACGGCGGCTACCGCACGGAGCGGCAGAAACTGCCTGGCGTGTACGGCGCGCCAAGCCGCCTCTGCGCGCTGCCCGGCGACCATGAATCGCGCTGGTGGGTGCGCGGCCACATGCATTTCATGCACCTGTATTTCCTGCCCGAGCACTTCACGCAGCGCGCGGTGCGCGAACTCGACCAGGAACCGCGCGAACTCACTCTCGCTGACCGCACGTATTTCGAAGACGAACGCATTGCCGTGCTCTGCCAGGCGCTGGCCAACGAGAACTGGGCCGATCCAGATGGACTTTTACGCAGCAACGAAACGGCGCACGACGTGCTGAGCCTGCTGCTGCGCAGCCAGGGCGTGCGGCGCGCGGGCGCGGCCCTCAAGGGCGGCCTCGCCGTATCGACACGGCGGCGGCTGCGCGACTATATCGACGCCCACCTGGGCGAGACGCTGACGCTCGGCGCACTGGCCGATGTCGCGTGCCTTTCCGAGTACCATCTCGCGCGTATGTTTCGCACCTCGTTCGGGCGGCCGCCGCATGCGTGGATCGCCGCCCAGCGTCTGGAGCGCGCCCGCCTGCTGTTGCGCACGACCGCTCTGCCGCTCGCGCAGATTGCCGCAGAGTGCGGGTACGCGAACGCGAGCCACTTCAGCCATCGCTTCCGCGATGCATTCGGCGCCGCGCCGAATGTCTATCGTCAAGCATTCCCGAAGTAGTCGTATGTCCCTCGATCCCGCGGTGCGTGGCTCCATGTTTTGCCGCGCGGCTGGGTCTTGTCGCGACTGCCGGGCCTGCCTATCGTGACGTCATGCCCTAGACGTTCACCGCAAAGAGCCCGTCATGTTCCGAACCATCGTCGAACACACTTCGCGTTTTAGCGCCGTTTTCCCCTTATCGCCCGCTTTGCGCACGACCTTGCGCGGCGGCGCTATTGTGCTTGCGGCAGTCATGGCATTCACGCTTGCGCTCATGTTCGCGCCACACAGCACTCGCGCTAATCTTGCGCTGTGTGTTGCATCGTACTCCGAATCATTTTCGGAACACGACAGGATAGATGCACACAACGCCCAGTCCCTCGCGATCGAACGCTGCATCGACTAGCCGCGGTACTCCATCAGCAAAAATCAAAAATCCCCCATAACGCCGAGGCTTTGTCACAATGTGCGCTACGCGTCGGCAATGAGACGCCTTGTCAAAGGAGATCGTGATGGCGGAACTTGTGACTTGCCTGTGGTTCGATGAAGGTAGAGCACGCGAAGCGGCGGAGTTCTACGCCGCGACGTTTCCGGACAGCCATGTCGGGGCTGCCCATGTATCCCCGATACCAGGCATCGGTGCGGGGGCGGAACTGGTGGTCGAATTCACGGTGCTCGGCCGGCGCTTCGTGGGCCTGAACGGCGGCCCCAACTTCCAGGCGAACCAGGCCGTGAGCTTCATGGTCGAGACCCACAGCCAGGAAGAGACCGACCGCTACTGGAACGGCATCGTCGGCAACGGCGGCGAGGAATCGGATTGCGGCTGGTGCAAGGATCGCTGGGGTTTTTCGTGGCAGATCACGCCAAAGCGCCTGCTCGAATGCGTCTTCGGCACTGATCGCGAAGCCGGCAAGCGCGCGATGGAAGCGATGATGACTATGCGCAAGATCGACATCGCCGGAATCGAACGCGCCGCCGCAGCGAAGTAGGCGACACGCCGCCGGACACCGCAATCGCCACATAGCTGGCATGCAGATGGCGCCGACATGGCGCGCGTGTCATATCAGGCGCATAAAGCCCCAACCACGCCGCGAGCAGGGAACGATACCTGCGAGATGCCCTCGTACGCACAAGGGCGACGCTCACGATAAGTGAGCCGCCGCCCTGCCATTCATCGAGCGGTCAACGCCAGCCTGAGCTGGCGCCGCCGCGATGCTTGCGAGGGCACCATGGAGTCTCGCCAGAGGCGTTCGATCGAAGTCGACTTTTTCCGCGGCGTCGTGCTGATTGTGATCGTGCTCGATCACATACCGGGCAGCGCCTTGGCGCAGCTGACGCTGCACGCTTACGCGCTGTGCGACTCCGCCGAAGTGTTCGTGTTTCTCGGCGGGTACGCGTCGGCCGCGGCCTTTATGGCCGTGCGCGCGCACCGTGGCATGAGCGCCGCGCAAGCGCGCTTCCTGCGCCGCGGCTGGGAGATCTACCGCACCTATCTGCTGACCGCCCTCCTCACGCTGCTTTCTGGCGCGATGCTCGCGCTCCTGAACCTCAATCCTGCCGCCGCCGACCTGAGCGGCTGGGCGTCGTTTGCCACGCATCCGCTGCGCGAGACCCTCCACGTCGTCTTGCTCGCCCGCCAGCCGTATCTGTCCAGCGTGCTGCCGATGTATGTCATATTTGCGCTGTGCGTGCCCGCAGCCGTCCCTTTCGCCCGCCGCGCGCCGCTCGCCACGCTGATCTGCAGCCTGTTGCTCTGGGCCTTCGCGCCGCTGCTGGCTGCGCTCATCGGCGCGAGCACACTCGCGAACTGGCCGTTCAACCCATTCGCGTGGCAGTTGATGTTCGTATTCGGCATGCTCTGCCGGCTGCACCCGCTTCCGCCCGGCTTCAAGACCTCGGAAACCGCGCGCTGGCTGGTACGATGCGCGTTCGCCGCGGTGGTGCTGTTCGCGGCGGTTAAATGGTTCCTCCTGATTCAACCCATGCCTGGGGCAATGAAACAGCATCTGGCCTTCGCGCGCGTCGTCAACTTCATCGGCATTGCCATGGTGGCGGCGTATTTCGTCCATCGCGGCACGATCGCGCGGATCGCCGCGCGCGTGCCCGCCGTCGTGACCGTTGGCCGCACGGGGCTCGTGTGTTTCGTCGGCGGCACGCTGATCTCGGTGATCGTCGACACCGCCACGCCACACGCGCTGCACGGCGCGGCGGCGTTCGCGGCAGCGCTGGCGGGCGACATCGTCGCGATCGGCGCGACGCTCATGCTCGCCAGGGCGTGGCGCGGCACCCTCGGGCGCCAGAAGGAGAAGGCCCGGGCGAGCGTCAACGGAGCCGGCTGCGGATGATACGACGGGGCAAGCGCGCACTCGGATCCCTCAAGGCGATCGCCATCGCCACGCTCACGCTCATCGCTAGCGGCCCCGTTTTCGCCCAGCACACGCCTTCGCTGCCGCTGCATTGCACCGACCTTGCCGGCGCGCTGCTGCCGCCCACGAGCATCGGCCTGCCGACCAACGGTGCGCTCGTGCAGAGCGCCGCGATGATCTCCGCGACCGCCACAGGCAATCTCAACGGCGACTTCTGCCGCTTGACCGGCGTGATCCGCGCCCGGAGCGCCGGGACGCCGGACATCCGCTTCGAAGTCAATCTGCCGAGCCGCTGGAACGGCCGTGCGCTGCAATTCGGCGGTGGCGGCTACAGCGGCGTCGTGGTGACGGGAACCGGCCCGATGCCCTTCTCGCCCGACCGCGCGCCGCTCGCGCGCGGCTATGCGACCTTCGGCGACGACTCCGGCCACAATGGCACCTCGTCCGAGGCCAACTTCGGACTGCTCGAAGAAGCCGTGACCAACTTCGGCTACGCGCATTTGAAGAAAGCGCATGACGTTGCGCTCGCACTGATCACGCTCGGCTATGGCAAGCCGCCGGAGCACGTGTATTTCGCGGGCGGCTCGACAGGCGGCCGCGAAGGCTATACCGTGATCCAGCGCTATCCCGATGACTACGACGGCGTGATCGCGAATTCGCCCGCGCTGAACTTCTCGGGCGTGCGCTTGACGGGCGTCGTGGTGGGCCAGCACGAATACCGCACGCCGGGCGGCTATCTGTCGCCGCAACTGCTGGAGCGCGTGTACGAGCGCGTGATGCAGGCATGCGATACGCTCGACGGCGCGGCGGACGGCCTGATCAGCGACGTCGAAGCCTGCCGCGCGAAAGAGCCCGAGATCATCGACTCGCTGCGTTGCTCCTCACAGGATCAGACGGATCGCCAGCACGCCCCCGACGACTGCCTGACGCCACCGCAACTGGCCACGCTGGAAAGCCTGCGAGACGGCCTGCGCCTGCCCTACGCGCTCGCCTGGAATGCGGACACCTATCGCGGCTACAACGTCTTCCAGGGCACGCGCTTCACGAGCATGCTGGGCCTCGCGCATGAGCCGCAGCGGCTGACTCAACTGGGGTTCGTCGCCAATGGCTACCTGTACGCGCAGGGCGATGCGTACCTCAAATACTTCATCACGCACGACCCGACTTTCGATTCGACGAACTTCGACGTAATGCATCCCGGCCGTCACCGCGAGCGCCTGTTTACGCTGTCGACGACGATCGGCGCGATGAATCCGGACGTGTCGCGCTATATCGCGCGAGGCGGCAAGCTCATCACCTTGCAAGGACTCGCCGATGAGGTCATCAGCCCAAACCAGACCATCGCCTACTACCAGGGGCTGGTGGGGCGCTACGGCGAAGAGCGCGTGGACAGCTTCATGCGGCTCTACATGGTGCCGGGTTACCAGCACGGCAACGGCGTGTTCATTCCGTCCGTCGATCTGCTGGGCGCGCTCGACGACTGGGTCACGCATGACAGCGCGCCGGAAACCTTGTTCGCGACCGACATTGCCCAGGCCACGAACGGCCGCACGCGGCCGCTGTGCCGCTACCCGGCGTTTCCGCGCTATCTGGGCAAGGGTAATCTGAACCGCGCGACCAGTTTCACGTGCGCGATGCCGCAATGACCGATGCGCGCTACGCGTCGCGCACCCGGCGAGCGGCACGCTGAGGCAGCACCACGATGCAGCCGACGATGAAGATCATCAGCAGCGCCGATGCATAAAAGCGGCTGAAGTGCAGGCCGCCGTCAGCGACGGGCTTGTCGAGCAGATCGCCCAGCGTCGCGCCGAGCGGACGCGTGAGCACGAACGCGAACCAGAAAAGCGCCGTGCGCGAAACGCGCGGCCACAACCACAGCAGCGCGACGACGACGAGGCCTGCGCCGAAGATCGCAGCGCCATATTCGTAGCCTACGCCAAGGCCGCCGCGGTCTTCGCCCGCCACCCAGTCGCCCAGCGCGGTGCCGAGCGTCTGCGAAAACAGGATCGTAATCCAGTAAAACCACTCGACGCGCGGCGTCGCGACGCTCTCGATCGACACCGTGCCTTCTACGCGGTACCAGATCGCGAGACTGGCCACGAGCAACAGCAGAATGATCGATACGCCGCCGGGATAGCCTACGCCGAGCGAACGGTCGCAAAAGTCGGCGAGCGTCGTGCCAAGCGTGGTCGTGGCGACGATCGTCGCCCAATAAAGCCACGGGTAGAAGCGCTGTGCGCGGATCTGCGCCCCAACCAGCACGACGAAGCATGCGAGAAAAATGAGGGTGCCAACCAGATAGCCCAGATTCAGTGACATCGTCACCCAGTCACCGCCGGTTTCGCCGAGCGTGGTGCAAGCAATCTTGATGATCCAGAAGCCGAGCGTCACGGCGGGGACCTTGCTGACCGTATCTTCGATGAGACTTCGTGTGGTGGTGGACATGAACACTCCTTGCGCCGCATGACGGGCGGAACGAAACAGCTTGGGACTATATGCCGCCGTTGCTTAACTAAACCTTAACCACGGCCGAATATGCACTAGATGCGCATCGTTGCCTGCGCATAAGCAAACTCTAAGGTTGGCTGCGTAGCCTGTGGACATACGTCGCGGTGATCGGACGTCGCGATGTTGAATGCGCGGTTGCAAAACGGTTTTGCGATCCGTACATTTTTTCAGTAATCCGAAGTAATTTTTGTTACATGGAGTCTGTATCATGAAACTTATACTTGCTACTGCTATTGTCTCGCTTGCCGTCGCGTTGCCCGCCGCCGCCTTCGCGCAGGACACTGAACCTGCGGCACAAACCAGGCAGATGCAGATGCAGCAACCGGCAAACCCGCAGCACGCCAGCACGCAACCCACCGAGGACTCCGGCTATGGCATGGAAAGCTCGGGCACCTCGAATGCGTCGGTTGCGCAAATGTCGCGCCACGACGCACTCATGTCACACGAGGGCCGCAACGACCTGTTCGCGCATCATTGATGTGCGAACAGGTCGCGCCGGCTGGCGTGACGATGGCCTGAAGCGCGGCACATGCGCGATCAACGCGTGAGTTCACCCGCCACCGCGCCGCTTGTCGCGCGCCAGTTCACTCGGCGGCATGGTGTCGCTTTCCTGCAGGGGTTCACCGGCAAACCGGCGCTTGCCGGCCTGATCGCTGGCGATGCTCGACGCTTCTCCTTCTGCGTCATATTCGGCGGCAACCTGTTTTTCGGCGCGGCTCCAATATTCGTCCGCCCGACCTTCCGGCGCGCCGTCGTCTTCCCAGAGTTGATAAGCGCGTCGCCGGATGCGCTCTTCCCGTTGCTCATTCATGGTCATTCCTCCGATGGTGCGTGTGTGAGCAGCGCGGCAACCGGCTAGCCGCGACTGCGGATGGCGCACTGCATGTACAGCGAGCAAACACGGTGCCCGATGCGTGCGTCATACTCACGCCACCACCAATCGAATCCCTGTTGAAGAAGATCGCTCATGACCGACACGAACACGATACGTCCCTTCGCTTTCGTCCTTGCCGTCCAGGACCTCGAACGCAACGCGGCATACTTTCGCGACGTGCTTGGCTTTCGGGTAGATTGGGCCGATTCGACCGACTGGCGAATCGTCGAGAAGGGCGGCGTGCGGATCATGCTCGGCCATTGCCCCGATGCGTTGTCCCCGGCGGCGACGGGGGATCACAGCTACTTCGGCTATCTGGAAGTCGAGGACGTTCAAGCGTTTCACGATGAAATCGCGCAACGAGGTGCAATTGTCCCGCAGCCTCCGCTCGATCGCCCGTACGGCATGCGCGAATGCACCGTGGCCACACCGGATGGCCACCGGTTCGTAGTGGGTCAAAGCATTACGTGACCCACGCCTGGTGTCTCTCTACGATACCCGCCGCACGAGTGACGTTTCCCAACATTCGCACGCCAAAGTCAGTCAGCGCGACACGGCGAAACCGATGCGCGCAGCCCAGCGGTGCTGGTTGTAATCGAGAAGATCTTCGGCGTAGCCGTTGAAGTAGTTGAGGAACAGATACCCGCCCCATGCATTGCCGAATAGCTTGGCAAGCGGGTATGTAAATTGCACATCGACGCTTCCATAGGTCGATCTCGTGCCTTTTCTCAGCGTCGTTGCGAGTTGCCAGCCATCAGGGCTGCCGTATTTGAACAGCAGATCGACATAGCCGCGATAGTGGGCTATATCCCCATTCGTCTCCTGGATGTGCTCGTACGCGTAGATTTTCGGCTCGATGGTCAGGTGGTTCGCGTTGAGGTCGCCGAAATCCCAGATCGGCTTCACATACACGATGTCGACGCCGCGTGAACCCGGACCGGGCGTCCCGTTCGATTCGTGCTCGTAGCCGGTCTCGATACCCATCCGGGTGAACCAGCTTGACCTCCAACCGGTGTCCTCGAGGTAGTAGAAAAGCGCGGGCATGTAGCTCGTATCGTGGAACGGCGACTCGTCCCCGCGGACATCCCAAAGCGAAGTCTGCGTATAAGCAAAATAGAGGTTGTCGAGGAAACCGCGTGAGCGCGGATCGTCCGGCAAGATGAAGCGGAATTTGATACTGATCTGGAATCTTGCGAGATCCGCGTCGCTCGATGACCAGCCGTCCGCGAAATAGTTTGGCTGGTAGAACGAAAGACGGCCCGCGAGGAAAGTGCCAATGTCGGGCACCAGCGAATTCGAGGGCTTTACGGTGGAAGGCGGCATTTGCGCCGCAAGTGAAGCATTGCCCGCCATGGGTCCTTCGGCTGGCGCCGTGGCGACCGGTTCCGATGCGGACGCAACCGTTGCCGCTGGCACCAAAGGCGCGGAGGCAGGCGCCGCGGCGTTCGCCGTTGCCGAAGCCGGCATGCGCGTGAGCAGGACCACGGAAGGCGAAACGTCCACGCCCGGCACGTCCACTCTCAAAGCGCCGCGCGCCCACTTGGGCCATGCCGCGCTATAGCTCACGGCCTTCATCTCTCCGGCGGCGAGCCGCAAATGCTCGGGTGCGCCTGGTTCGCGCGCGAGCAGCACGGCCTTCGGCAACGCCTCTCCATTGGTCAGCGTGATGCTCAAATCGCGCGGCACGTCGATCGAAGTGCCGGTCGGCGCATCGCCGGTATACACGATCGTCACGACGAGCGGTTCGTCCGATCTCGCCTCGCGCGGCGGGCGCATGATGGACACGGCGGCGCGGCTCGCAGGCACATAGCCCGCCAAAGTTGCCACGGCCAGCGTGGCGCACGCCAGTCTTCCCCACGCTAACCGGGCGACAGGAGCGGAATGCGAATGGGATGCCCTCTGAAATGCCAATCGAATCGCCACGTTGCCTCCTTGTATCGTCAGAATGCCTCGCTGCCGGGCGAGCCAAGCCGATTTTCTGCGTGAGTGAAGCGTGGTGCTTTGCGGGAATCGTGCCCTATTCCCTCTTTTCCCTGTTATTCGCTGTTACATAGAGGATGCCGAATTTGGTTGCCGCCGCTGCTATGATCAAAATGGTTCGTTCCGACTTGCCGGCCATTGCCGGCGAACGCTTTTCGCGAGGGCTGACAATGAAACCTGTCCTGCTTGCGCTAGCCCTGCTCGGCACTTCCACGTGCTGGGCGCAGGCCAGCGCTCCGGCTGCGTCGTCGCATCAGCATCACGTCGAAACTGTCGACGACCGCGTGAAAGAACTGCATGCCGAACTGAAGATTACTCCCGCCGAAGAGGATCAGTGGGCGAAAGTGGCCGACGTCATGCGCAATAACGCGAAAACGGTGGATGATCTGATCCAGCAGCGGCACGATAATGCCCAGCAGCAAACCGCGGTGGAGAACCTTCAATCGTGGAACGAAATCGCCCAGGCGAATGCCGACGGCAGCAAGGCGATGCTCGATGCCTTCTCGGCGCTTTACGCGACCATGCCCGACTCGCAGAAGAAGCTTGCGGACGCCGCTTTCCGGCCCGCTGAAGCGCACACGAAATAACCAGCCGCGAGCGTCCGCAACGCGCGCTCGCGACGGAGGATCGGCGATGAAACTCCGTGTGTTGAAGTTTGCATTCCTCTGTATCGCGACGACGCTGTGCGCGATGCAAACCGCACAGGCGCGCGTGAACGTCAATGTCGGCGTGGGCATCGGGATTCCTGGGGCGTTCTACGCGCCGCCGCCGCCCGTATTCTTCATGCATCCCGCCGCGCCGATGTGGCCGCCTCCCGTTGTGTATTCGCGGCACGGCTTTTCTCCGTGGCACCGCCCTCCGCATTTCATGGGTCCGCGACACGTCCGGCATCCCGGCTGGGGACCGCCACCGCCACGCTGGCGCTAGAGGCGCCGTGATCCACTACGCGGTAAACAAAAAAAGCCACGGCTCGCGAAAGCCGCGGCTCATCTCACTCCTCAGCGGTATCAGGCGCCGAGCGCGGGATCGCTATAGCTCGCGTGGCCCGTTTCGACATGCCCCGCAATGCGGCGCACGAACGTCGCATCGCTATCGACCGTGATCGTCAGGTCGTACCAGCCGTACGCGTTGCGCAGGTCGAGATAAAGCTGCTCGGTGTCGCCGCCGGGCACCGTGCGCTGGATCTTCGTGCCCGGGTCGTACGCGTTGACGATCGTGAACTGGCAGCGCGCGCCGCCCTTGTTCTCGAGGCGCAGTTGCAGGTTGCCGTTCGCCACGTCGTAGCCCTCGGCCACTTCGGGGCGCGCCGTTTCGTTGCCGCCGAACCAGTCCGACTTGACCTGCGTGCCCGCGAAACGGCGCAGAAACCCGTTCGGTCCATGCACGCTGAAGTCGTATGCGCCGCTCGCGCCAATCGCGAGCTTGTCCTGCAGATGCTTGCCGGCTTCGACCGTATAGGTGCGCGGCGCATCGGTGCTGCCCGCCGTGTAGACGAGGAACACCGCACCGGCGCGGCCCGAATTGACGAAGCGCGTGGAAACGTCGCCCGAGCTGGCGTTCGAATCGAAGCGCACGAACAGCTCGTACGGCAGCGCCCGCGCGTTGCGCACGCCCGCTTCCTGCTTCGGCACGCTGCCCACGACCGGCGGCACCGGCACGTAGTCGGGGTGACGCAGCTTGTCGGGCGGCGCATAGCCCGTCGTGGAAGGCAGCGCGGGAATCGCCGCGTTAGGCGTGGCGAAGTTGAATGCCGACGTGAGGTCGCCGCACACGGCGCGGCGCCATGGCGTGATGTTCGGCTCGCGCAGGTCGTGATGCAGACCGAAGCGCTTCTCGATGAAGCGGATCACGGAAGTATGGTCGAACGTCTCCGAGCACACCCAACCGCCGCGCGACCACGGCGAGACCACGAGCATCGGCACGCGCGGTCCGAGGCCGTACGGGCCCGCCGCGTACTTGCTGCTGCCCGGGAAAATCTCGTTCGTCGTATCGACGGTCGAGAGGCCGTTCGCGCTCGAAGCCGGCGGGAACGGGGGCGCCAGGTGATCGAAGAAGCCGTCGTTCTCGTCGTAGTTCACGAGCAGCACGGTCTTGCTCCACAGGTCCGGGTTCGACGTGAGGATCTGCAGCACCTGGTCGACGTACCACGCGCCATAGTTGGCGGGCCAGTTCGGATGCTCCGAATACGCCTCGGGCGCGACGATCCACGAGACCTGCGGCAGCGCATTGTTCGCCACGTCCTGCTTGAGCACGTCGAAATAGCCGCCGCCCGCCAGCACGTTCGTGCCCGTGCGTGCGCGGTCATACAGCGGATTGCCGGGCTGCGCGTTCTGGTATTGATGGAAATACAGGAGCGAGTTGTCGCCGTAATTGCCGATGTACGGGTTGTCGCCCGTCCAGCCCCACGAGCCCTTGGCATCCAGGCCTTCGCCCGCGTCCTGATAGATCTTCCACGTGATACCCGCGCTCTGCAGGACTTCGGGATACGTGGACCAGCCATAGCCCGCTTCCGCGTTGTCGATCACCGGGCCGCCGCCGCTGCCGTCGTTGCCCACCCAGCCCGTCCACATGTAGTAGCGGTTCGGGTCGGTCGCGGTCATCGTCGAGCAGTGGTACGCGTCGCAAATCGTGAACGCGTCGGCGAGCTGGTAGTGGAACGGAATGTCGTCGCGCGTGAGGTAGGCCATCGTGGTCGTGCCCTTGGCGGGCACCCACTGGTCGTAGCGGCCGCCGTTCCAGGCAGCGTGCGTCGTGGTCCAGTCGTGCGGCAGGTCCTGGATGAACTGCAGGCCCAGGTTGGACGCCGTGGGATGAAACGGCAGCACTTCGCCCGCGCCGGCCGCGAGCGGCTGGTTCCACACCGGCTTGCCGGTGGGCAGCGTGATCGCGCGCGTGTCGCCGAAGCCGCGCACGCCGCGCAGCGTGCCGAAGTAATGATCGAACGAGCGGTTCTCCTGCATGAGGATCACGATGTGTTCGACATCGCGGATGCTCCCCGTGCGATTGTTCGCGGGAATCGCGAGCGCATTGCGGATGCCCTGCGGCAGCATCGTCAGGGCGGTGGCCGAACCGGCGCTCATCGCGGCGGTGCGGAGGAAGTCACGGCGGCTTCTCGAGGTCATCTTGTGGTTTCCATCTTCAGGTTGAGAAAGGCACGCACGGCACGCCGCCTTGACGGGCGGCAGGCGGCCAGGCCGCGCGGCCGGGTACGTCAGTCAGCGGTGTGGATAACGGGTGTGACAAGCGGTTCGATCTGCGCGGCTTGTGTGTCTTGCGCGCTCCCGCCGGCGGGTGGCTTCGCCGGCGAGCGCACGGCGTTCGCGGGCAAGGCGACGCCGGCGTTCACCATGCTGTTCGCACTATCTGGGAGATTCGATGCGCCCGCATCCGACGCCAGCGTGAATGCGTTGGCGAGCGCCGGGCGCTGTGGATTGGTACCTGGCTGCGCTTGCGCGAGTTCGCGCGCCGCGTTCGTGGTGAGCGCGACGCGCGCGTCGCTATCACGTGCGCTGCACGCGCCAAGCGTACACAGCGCGGCTGCGCATGCAAACAGCATGGCGGGCGCACGCATCGTTTTGAATGCAGCGGGCAGGCGCAAACGTCTGCGCGACGCGCGTTGCCATGGCAAGCGCGCCGGCGCGGATTCGACCGTCATCGAAGTCTCCGTCCAGATAGAGGCACAACAACGGCTCGAGGAGCGGCCCGAGCGGGGCCTCGCGCGCAGCACGGACAGCGGCGAGGCAACGCCGAAGCATAGCGATGCCGCTTTTAAATTTTGTGACGGTGCGTGGGGTCGCGCGAATGGCGGCGCAGGCGGATCAGCCTGGCGCGTTGCGGATCTGCAGTTCCGCGTATCCGGTCGCGGAATCGAGCTCGCGTGAGAAACGATGGCCAGGCAGCAGCACCAGCAGCAGCTCCGCCGTGGTGCGCACGGTGCAGCCGCGCGCGACGTGGCCGCCCAACACGCGGCCTTGCGCGTCGGACACGGACATGTGCAAATGGGCGCCATCGGGCGACACCGAGCCCGCGAGCGTGAGGATTTCGAGGTCGCCGCGCAATGCGGTCGGCGTTTCGGCGCCGGCGAAGCGCAACTGCGCGACGCTCAGGCTGCCGATGCCCTGAATGACGAACGCCGCATGCGAGGCTTGCTGGCCCAGCAAGCTTTCGACGGCGGCGCGCAGATCGTCGCCGGGAGACAGCCGTACGGGATGGATTTGCATGCTGGCCTCGGGGTCGTCGTATCCGGCACAGGTTAGGCCGGGACGAAGCACGAGGCAAGTCGCGACATGAACAACGGCCCGCTCGAAGCGGGCCGCTCTTGCACTCGCACCTTCACGCACCGATCACTGGTGCGCGTAGATCGAACCCAGGCCGGGAATGTCGTGCGACGCCGAAGCCGTAACCGCGCCCGCTGCCGACGACCCATTCGCCACGCCGCCGAACGCCGACGCCACCGCGCCGTTCTGCGCACTCACCTTCGCTTCGGCGGCCTCGATGTGCTGCGGATAGTCGTTGTAGTCGGCCGCCGGGTTGTAGCCGGCCTGTTGGAGCTGCACCAGTTCGGCGCGCACCTGGGCACGCGTGAGCGGCTCAGCCGACTGGGCGAAAGAGACGACGGGAACGGCGACAACAGCGGCAACGATCAGCGACTTGATGAGTTTCATGGTATCCACCTGTAAGCAATGAGTTGGTTCGGACCACGATGGCGTGGCTCGCGCGTCCAGTCTTTTTCGATGTCTCTTGTGCGACGTCGCTGACTGGCATGGGTGTATTTGAACTCCCGCACGTATCCCGCTTGTTTCCACGCCCCCCTGCTTTTGCAAGCCTCTTTGTCCATTGCCACGGCGGATACACAACGATACAAAACCCCTCGCTACTCCCGCATTTCGCTCGATACCCGCCGCGCAATACAGATTGCGGCGAAGATCTGCATCTTGACCGAGCTGAGCGCGATCCGCACGCCGCCTCCCGCTGCGCGAGATGCGCGTACGTGCTGCGCGCCGGCTCCGCGAGCGTGCGCATGCCGCGACCATGGCCGCGCAGCAGGGCGGGCTGGAAGGCCGCCATCACCCGAAGCGCACGCAATACACCGGCGGCAAGTGCGCCGAAACGAGCCGCCAGTTTTCGCCGCCATCGTCCGAGGTCCAGAGCGCGCCCGTGGTCGAGCCCATGGCGAGGCGCGTGCCAGTACCGTCGATGTCGAGACCGTGGCGGTACACGAGGTCGTATGCCGGTGCGGCCGGCAAGCCGTTCGAGAAGCGCTCGAATGTACGCCCGCCGTCGCGCGTGCGCGTGACGACGAACCGGCCGTCCACAGGAACGCGGTACTGGTCTTTTTGGGCCGGCACGAACCACGCGGTGTCCGGCTCGCGCGGATGCACCACGACCGCGAAACCGAAGCTCGACGGCTGCGCTTCGATGCGGCGCCAGTGGGCCGCGCCATCGGTCGAGCGGAAGATCGCGCAGTGATGCTGGGTCCACAGCACATCCGGATTCGCCGCGCATTGCACCACGCGGTGCGGGTCTTGCGCATTGGGTTCGCCGCGCCGCTCGGGCGGCATGTAGTCGGCCTCCATACCCTCGGCGGTGAGGCGCCAGCTCGCGCCGCCGTCGCCGGTCTGCCACACGCCGCCGCACGACACGCCCACTGTCACGTGCCGGCTGTCGCGCGGATCGACCATCACCGAGTGAATGCCCGGCGCGTCGTAGCCGCCGCCCGCCCATTCGCGGCGCTCCGGGCGGTCCCACAGCGGGCGGTTGAGTTCCCAGCTGTCGCCGCCGTCGCCGGAGCGAAACAGGCCGCCAGGTATCGTGCCCGCCCACAGCACGCCCGGCTCGTCCGCGCCGCCCGGTTCGAGCGACCAGATCTGCTGGAGCGACCACGGCGCAGGCAGGCGGCCCAATGCATCCGGTTCGCTGGCCTGAATCTCCTCGGCAGGCTGTGGCGGATAGACGGGCACCGCGCATTCTTCCCAGTGCGCCATGCCCGCGCGCCGGCGATGCAGCTTCACGCCGAAGTGGCCCAGGTTGAGCGCGGCATAGAGCGAGCCGTCGCGCGTATCGGGCATCACCATGCTCACCGGCTCGCCGACGAATTCAGGTTCGCCGATTGTCCAGCCGCCCTCTCCATCGCCTTGCAGAACGAACAGCCCCTTGCGGGTTGCGACCAGCAGTCGATCGCTCATCTCGCGTACCCTCCTGTCGATCCAGAGTCAGCGCTCCGATCCCACGCAAAGTGGTGACTCATCCGCCGGACAGCGCCTGCACGACGTACACCCGGCTCTCATCGCCGAGCGCGTCGCTCAAATGTCCCCGATCGCGCAGGCGAACGCCGTCCACGAATACCGCCAGATGCTTACGCAATGCGCCCTGATCATCGAGGATATAGCCGCGCAAACGCGGCTGCTCGGCAAACACGGCATCGAACGCTTCGCGAAGCGTGCGCGCGTCGATCTCGCGCTCGGGCGTCGCGACGTGCCGCTGAATCGAAGCTGCGAAGAAGAGGTGCGCCATGGCGGGCCGGCGATGCGGAAACGGCCGCGTCCGCCGGATCTGTAGTTTAGGCCATTCGCCGTGGGCGTCGAGGCGTCGGCGCGCCCCGAAGCCGAAGTCCTGCGATGCACCGCAGCAAGCGCGGCGCCGTCAGCCCAGACCCGCCAGACGCAAAGCCAGCGGTTAAGGCGTGCTGCCTTCGGCCTTGGCCTTGCCGTGCAGGCAAGGTGTCGGCAGACGCATGCGGTACAGGGAAATCGCCTGAATCGTAAGCACGCAGATTATCGCTGTTCCGTAAGCAGCCAGTAGATTCCAGTGCGTGAGCGTGAGGCTCAGGACGAAGAAGAACGACGCAAATCCCAGCAGTCCCGTGGTCATGCCGCGCATCAGTTGCTGCGCCGCTTCGTGGCCGATCAGGCGGTGCGCGAACACGGCGAGGATGATCGCCATGAACGGGAACGATGCGAGCACGCCGCTCGCCTCGGGTCCGACGTAAGGCGCGATCAGCGTCACGCTCACCACGAGGCCGGCGATGAGCGCCATGCGCGACGGCAAATCCCACCACGGCGGCGAGAGGCGCATCGTTCTTGCCGGCTGGTTGGGAATCAGGTTGAGCGCAAGAGCAATGGCCAGAATGGCGAAGAGATAAAGACCATGCGTAGGCAGCGCGCCCCATTGCAGCACGAGGGCCACCAGGGCGAACGTGGCGCCTGCGCCTGCCAGCGCCACCTTCCACCCACGCGCCGCGAGCCGGCAATAGACGACGCAAAACGCCGCCTGCGCAGCCGTTGCGACAAGCGAACCCGCAGTCGCTTGCGCGGCGAACGCCGGTCCGTGCTCCAGCGCGAGAAAAACCGAAACCGGCCCCGAAGTAAGCGGCAGTCCCACGAGCAGCCCGCCGACCGCTTCGCCCCAGCGGCGAGCGGCGAGACTGGCGGCCAACAGCAACAACGGCGTAAAGACGAGCTTGAAAAGCAGAAGATCCATGATGGGCGACGCAATGCGGAGAATGCCAACTGTCGGGAATGCGCGGCGGACGTCGCACTGGTTACGTTACGTCCCGCGGCTTTATGCCCATATTGAAGCCGGTCGATGTGGCTGACAAACCATTTGTCGTCATATAATGCGTGAGCAAAACTCACACGTCACGTACATCCCGGCTCCATGTTCGACCGCCTTCCCCCGCTGCAAACCCTGCGCGCCTTCGAAGCCACCGGGCGGCTCCTCAGCATGACGCTGGCGGCACAGGAACTGCACGTCACGCATGGCGCCGTGAGCCGGCACATCAAGACGCTCGAAAGCCATTTGGGCGTGGCGCTGTTCCAGCGCCTCACGCGTCGCATCGTCCTGACCGAAGCGGGCGCCGAGTTCCTGCTGGCCGTGAACCGCGCGCTCGCTGAATTGACCAAGGAGTCCGAGCGCCTGCGCACGCACGACAGCGTCACGCGCCTGAAGATCAACGCCAGCGTGTCCTTTGCGAACCGCTGGCTCGCGCCGCGCCTGCATCGCCTCAAGGCTCGCCATCCGGAACTCGACGTCCACCTCGACGTGACCGACAAATACGTCGATCTCAACGACTCGGATGTCGATGTGGCGATTCGCTACGGCAGCGGACGCTATCCGCGCGTGCTGGCCGAGCGCATTCTCGACGAAACCGTGACGCCGGTTTGCAGTGCTGACTATCGGGCGAAGATGGGCGGCATGGCATCGGTCGAGAGTCTCGCGCGCTGCACCTTGCTGCATGAGGGCGGCATGCTTGCGAACTGGGAGCAATGGCTGGCGCTGGCGGGATTGAGCGGCGTGCGCAGCGATCGCGGCACGGCATACAGCCATGGGAGCCTCGCGATCGAGGCGGCGATTCGAGGGGAAGGCGTCGCGCTCGGGCGCAGCGTGATCGTGGCGGACGACATCGCGGCCGGCCGGCTCGTTGCGCCGTTCCCGGACCTGCGTCTCGAGTCCGAGCGCGGCCATGATCTCGTCTATCGGATTGGCAGCCGCGACGACCCCAAGGTGCGTGCCGTGCGCGACTGGCTCGCCGACGAAATCCGCGTCTTTCTCGCCCCGGCCGGTTGAGCGCGAACCAAGCGCAAGGTCTCAGTAACCGAGCACCACCTTGGCGAGCATGCCGCACGCCACGCACACCAGAATGGCAGCGAAGCCCATCTGCGTATGCCGCGAGGAAACGCGGTGCGAAACGTGACGCCCCAGCATCATGCCGACGACGGTCGCGACGCTGAACCACAGCGTGAGGTCGAGCCGCAGCGGCACGCCATGCAGCACCGTCGCCACCACGCCGCCGGAGCCCACGAGCGCAATGACCATCAACGACGTCGCGACGATACCGTGCATAGAGATGTTCGTGAGCTTGCGCAGCATGGGCACGATGATGAAGCCGCCGCCCACGCCGAGCAGGCCGGTCATCAGTCCCGTCAACGCGCCGGTCGAGGCCAGCGCGAGCGCCGTCGCTTTCGACCACACGAGGCGGCCGGTATCGGGATTGACGCGGCCCACGCAAAGCGGCGACGCTTCGGGCAGCGCGCGCTTTTTCCCGATGGTCTGACGTAGCAGCCGCACCGCCACGAACAGCATCACGCCGGCAAAGAGCGCGAGCAGCAGGCGTTGCGGCATGGCTTGAGCGAGGCGCACGCCCAGCCACGTGGTCGGCACGCCCGCGAGCGCCATGCAGAACGCCGCGCGATAGCGCACGAGACGCTTGCGGAAGGCTTCGAGCGCGCCGATCCCCGCGCTGCTCGCCACGGCGATCAAGGCGACCGGTGTGGCCTGCTGCATGGACCAGCCCATTCCCACCACGATGGCCGGCACGGCGAGAATGCCGCCGCCCGCGCCCGTGAGTCCCAGCATCGCGCCGATCATGGCGCCGAGTACGAGTGAAACGATCATCGGGTTTCGATGTTCATCGTGACCTTGACCGACGAAATCAGGCGGGCTCAGCGGCCGGCAGACACGGCGCCACCGAGCGACGGATGCAGTCCACCGCGAAATCGACGTCTTGCGGCTTCGTGAAGCGCCCGAGGCTCAGGCGCACCGTGCGGTTTGCCGCCTCTTCGCCAAGCCCGATGGCAGTGAGCACGTGCGAAGGCGTGCCCGCCGCCGAGTTGCAGGCCGAAGTCGACGAGATCGCGAGGTCGCCGGTCAGCAGGAACGGGAAGAAGCCCGGCAGATCGATCGTGAGGCTCAGCGTGTGGGGAATGCGCTGCGCGCGCGCGGCGTTGAGCGTGACACCCGGCAACGCGAGCACCTCGGCCAGCAGGCGCTCGCCCAGCCGCGCAATGCGCTCGCTGTCCGCTTGCAGCGCCTCGCGCGCAATCACGCACGCCACGCCCATGCCGACGATCTGATGCGTGGCCAGCGTGCCCGAACGCAGCCCACGCTCGTGACCGCCGCCATGCATTTGCGGCGCAATGCGCTCGAACGCCTCGCGGTTCACGTAGATCGCACCGATGCCCTTCGGCCCGTACACCTTGTGCGCCGACATCGAAAGGAGGTCGATGCCCATCGCTTTCACGTCGATGGGCGTCTTGCCGAGCGCCTGCGCCGCGTCGACGTGCAGCAGCGCGCCGGCGGCATGCACCACGCTCGCAATCGACGCGACATCGGTGAGCGTGCCCAGTTCGTTGTTGACCAGCATGAGCGAGACGAGACCGGTGTCGGGCGTGAGCGCGGCGGCCACGGCCGCTGCCGTGATTTCGCCCTGCGCGTCCGGTGCGAGCCGCGTGACGGTCATGCCGCGCGCTTCGAGGCTCGTCATCGTATCGAGAATGGCCTTGTGCTCGAGCTGGCTCGTGATGAGATGGCGCTTTTGCGTCGCGCGGTCCGCATAGCCCTTGAGCGCGAGATTGTTCGACTCGGTCGCGCCAGAAGTCCAGACGATCTCCGCGGCATCGGCGCCGATGAGCGCCGCCACGTCCTTGCGCGCCTGCTCGACGAGCCGGCGCGCCCGCTGGCCCGCGCCGTGCGAGCTGGAGGCCGGGTTGCCGAAATCGCCTTCCATGCCCAGACAGCCGAACATCGCCTCGATCACCCGCGGGTCCGCCGGGGTGGTCGCGGCATAGTCAAAGTAACGCAAATCGCCCTTCTCGCTCATCATCGTTTCTCGCACAACGGAATGTCGAAAATGCTACGCCCCGGACACTAAAAAATGGTTCCAAAATTAAGTGGATTCTCCAGATGACGGAGTATTCGATTCTCTTCAGCCGACGTAACTTGAAATTAAATTCTCAAGACGGTCGACCAGGCAGCCTGGCGGCGCGAAACCGATCGCGCCTTGGATCGGCGCGTAGTAACACAAAGTGGGCGACAGCGTTCCCGTGTACCGTATCCACTGCGCGCTGTGCGAGCGAGAAAAACGCCCCGGGAAAAGCGCGCCCGATGCCGTCCCCTCCACCTCCGCGAGGTTCGCCATGCCGCTTTCCCGTCGCCGCTTCCTCGAACTGAGCCTCGCCGCGAGCAGCACCGCCTGGTGCACGCAGCGTGAAGCGATGGCTGCGGACATGCAGCCCATGCCCGAAGAAGACCCGCAAGCGATGCAAACGGCCCAGCGTGGCGGCCTCTACGCGAGCCTGCACGACCCCAACGCCACGCAGCTGCCACCCGAAGCGTTCATGCAGCGCTTCTTCTACTCGAGCGCGCCGAGCGCCGCGCCGCAAGGCGCATGGACCACGGCGCCGCCCTTGCCGCTGCCGCGCAGCGAAATGGCGTGGGCGACGAGCGAGGGCGAGCGCATGCATGTGATCGGCGGCTACGGCGCGGGCCAGGTCGCGCGGCCCTATCACCATGTATTCGATGCGGCGCGCGGCGCCTGGCGCAACGCCGCGCCCGTTCCGCGCGGCGCGAATCATATCGGCGTGGCGGCGCTCGACGGCGTGGTCTATGCGATGGGTGGGTTCGTCGAGCAGAACCGCATTGCCGTGCCCGACTGCTACGCCTATGTCGTGGCCGACGACCGCTGGCACGCGATTCACCCGCTTTCGCGCGGCTCGCGCGGCGCGATTTCCGTCGTGGCGCACGAGGGCATGCTGCACGCGATCGGCGGCCGCGACACGCGCTCGGTGGACTGGCACGAGGCTTACGACCCGCAGAGCGACAGCTGGAAAACGCTCGCGCCCATTCCCGGTCCGCGCGACCACACGGCGGCCGTCTCGCTCGCGGGCTGGATACTCGTGGCCGGCGGCCGCATGGATACGTTCGACTTCAACACCGGCATGCACGTGGCCTACGACGCGAAGCGCGACGCCTGGGAAGAACGCGCGCCCATGCCCACGCCGCGCTCCGGTCACGGCGGCGCGGCGTGGCGGGGACGCTTCTTCTGCATGGGCGGGGAAGGCACGCGGCGCGTCTTCGGGCAGAACGAGGGCTACGATCCGGCTACCGACTCATGGCAGGCCTATGCGCCCATGCTCACGCCGCGTCATGGCATGGGCGCGGCAGTCGCGGGCGATGCAATTCATGTGGCGGGCGGCGGCCCGATGAATGGCGGCGTGATTCAGACTTCGGTGCACGAAGTGTTTTCCCTTTGAGCTGGGCAGGCTCCCCCTTCGGCGCGCAGGGTCTGCTCACCCTTCGGGCGTGGCAATGTCCGCGCGAATCAGCTCATCCGCGAGCGTGAGTGCCTGTTGCCTTGCCAGCGGACCCGTCGCGCACGGCCCCGGACGCGGACAGCCGTCGAACGGATAGATGAGCCGCCCATCGGTCTTGCGGCGAATCCGCAGCAATCCGTAGTAGCGGCCCGCGCCGTCGATCTGCTCGCCGCAGAAGACTTCGTAGTCTTCCGCGGTGGTAGGACGGCGCACGGCCTCTTTCGGCCTTTTCTCTGGCATTTCGGCACTCCGGGACTATCCTGGGCGAGATAAGCGGAAGCTCAGCAAGCGCCGCGCCTGAGAGGGGCGTCGCACGGAAGTCGGCGATAACGGGCACAATACGCGCCTGCACCGCCGCGCCGGACGCCGTGTTCGTGTTCCGAACGTGCTTTCCGAACAGCTGCCCCAACGCCCCCCAGCGCCGCCGCACCGGAACCCGCCCTTTTCACGCTGTCATGACTCACGATCTGCCCGAACGTCCCGCCACCGCCGCACGCCAGGCGAACTCGCCGCGCTTCCTGCTGTTCCTGATCTGCCTGTTCGCCTCCGCCGGACAGCTCGCCATCGACATCTACGTGCCCGCGCTGCCGGCCATGGCGCGCTACTTCGCGACGTCGCCACAGGCGATCCAGTCGAGCGTGTCCGTTTATCTCGCCGCCTACGCGTTCGGCCAACTCATCTTCGGACCGATTTCCGACGCGCTCGGGCGCAAGCGCGTGCTGGCTTTCGGCCTCGTGATCTATACGCTCGGCTGTCTGCTCTCGCTCGCCGCGCCGAATCTGGAAACTTTCGTGCTGGCGCGCTGCCTGCAGGGCTTCGGCATCGCCGCGACCAACCTGCTCGCGAAGGCCATCATCACGGATTCGTTCGTGGGCACCGCGCTCATGCACGCGTTCACCTACATGTCGATTACGTGGGGGCTCGCGCCGATCATCGCGCCGGTGATCGGCGCGCATCTGCAGGAGCTGTTCGGCTGGAAGGCCTGCCTCGTGTTCCTGCTCGTTTATTCGTTGGTGATGTGGGCGTTGCTGTGGCGCTTTCGCGAGACCTTGCGGCAACCGGTGCGGCTGGAGCCGCGCACGCTCATCGCGAACGCGGGCAAGGTGCTCGCGAGCCCCGTGTTCCAGAGCTGCTTTCTCGCCCAGGGCCTGTGCTACAGCATCCTGCTCGTCTTCAACGTCGTCGGGCCGTTCATGGTGCAGAACACGCTGCACAGGCCGCCCACCTTCTTCGGCTATCTCGCGCTCGGCATCGGCCTGATGTATTTCCTGGGCGGCCTCTCGAACCGGCTGCACGGCCCGCGCCTGCCTACCCCGGAGCAACGTCTGCGTGTGGGGGCGCGCGTGATGGCGGGCGCGGCCATCGCGATGCTCGTGCTCGCACTCACGGTGGGCCTGCGCGTGTGGACGCTCGCCGTTCCTGTACTCGTGATGGGTCTGTGCGCGGGTGCGATGTATCCCACGCTGATGGCCAAGGGCAATTCGCTGTTCCCGCATATCGCGGGTTTGACGAGCGCGATTCTCGGCTGCGCGCTGCTGCTCGTTTCCTCGGCGATGATGGGGCTGGCCGGTTTCGTCTCCGTGCACGTGCTCACGCCGCTAGCGGTGTTCTTCGTACTGCTCGCGCTCACCGTCGTCGTGATGGTGACGAAGCTGCTGCGCCACCTCGCGCAAAGTCAGGCTGCTGCCGCCGCGCTCGCGCAGCGCAGCGGCGAGGCGGCGTGAGCCGCTAGCTCCCGGTCAAGCCGTTATCGGATCGCGCGCGCCACGTCCTGCAACTGCGTGAAGGCGCGGTAACGCGCTTCGTGCAGCGCCGCGATCTGGCCCGTGGCCGGCGCATAGACCTTGCTGATCCGGGACATCGCGGCCATCGCGTCGCGCGCGTTATCGTATAGGCCGCCAGCCACGGCGCCCAGCATGGCCGCGCCCAGCAGGACCGGCTCCTCGGCGTGGGTGGCCAGCACGGGCTTGCCCGTTGCGTCCGCCAGCAGCTGGCGCACGAGGTCGAGCCTGCCCGCACCGCCGCTGATCACGACCTGCTCGATCGGCGCGCCCGCCTGGGCCTGCACCTCGACGATCTGCCGCAGCCCATAGCCGATGCTGCCGATGCCCGCGACATAGAGCGCGACGAGGCTCTCCATGTCCGTCTCCATGCCGAGTCCCGCGATGACGGCCCGCGCGTGTGGATCGGCAAATGGCGCGCGGTTGCCGAGGAATTCGGGCACGACATGCAGGCCCTGCTCGTGCGCGAGGCGCACCGCGCCCGATTCGCTCTGCGCAGCCTGGACCGCCAGCCCGGCAAGCATCGTCGGCAGCGACTGCCCTTCGCTCGCCGCGCGGCTCGCGGCTTCTGCAGCGAGCGGATGCATCGCGAGCAGCCGCTCGATCGCCGCGCCCGCCACCGACTGCCCGCCTTCGTTGAGCCACGCCCCGGGCACCATCGCCGCGTAGTACGGCCCCCACACGCCGGGCACGAACACGGGGTCGCGCGTGGTCGTCATCGTGCACGACGAGGTGCCGAACACGTACGCGAGGCACGCCTCGGGCTGCCCTTGTGCGCCGACCGTGCCGATGCCGCCCGCATGCGCGTCGATCACGCCCGTCGCGACGGCGGTGCCCGCGCGCAGGCCGAGCTGCGCGGCGGCCTCGGGCGTGAGCCCGCTGCCGAGCGGCGTGCCAGGCTCGACGATCGTGCGGCCGATGCGCGCAAAGCCTTCATCGGCAAGCACGCCCAGACCCACGTTGCGGAAGTAGCTCTCGTCCCAGCGCTGCTCGTGCGCGAGATAGGTCCACTTGCAGGTCACGGTGCAGGTGGAGCGCGAAAGATCGCCCGTGGCGCGCCATGTGAGGAAGTCGGTCAGGTCGAAGAACTGCCAGGCCGCGGCGAACACCTCGGGCCGGTTTTCCAGCAGCCACAGCAGCTTGGGCGTTTCCATCTCCGGAGAGATCTTGCCGCCCACGAAGCGCAGCACATCGTGGCCCGTGGCGTTGATGCGCTCGGCCTGCTCCACGGCGCGATGGTCCATCCACACGATGATGTCGCGCTCGGCCACTTCGGACGGGCCAACGGGCAACGGCGCGCCGCCCTCGCCCAGCACGACGAGCGAACAGGTGGCGTCGAAGCCGATGCCGGCGATCTGCTCCGGCGAGATCGCGGCCTGCGCGAGCGCCTCCTTCACGGCCTGGCACACGGCGTTCCAGATCTGCGTGCTCGATTGCTCGACGATGGCGCCGCTCTCATGAAACACGCTGATGTCGTGTTTCGCCGACGCAAGCATGCGACCGGCGGAATCGAAAATGCCGGCGCGGGCGCTGCCCGTGCCCACATCGACACCGACGGTATGGCGTGCGCCGCCGGCCTGGTTAATTGAGGTCATGGCTCGTTGATTGTGGTTAGGGCCTGTTCACGCTGATAACAGGCCCTAAAGATCGACACTGTTCGGCAGGATCACGAGGTCGCGAATGGTGACGTTGCGCGGCCGCGTGAGCATGAATACCACGGAATCGGCCACTTCCTTCGGCTGCATGAGACTGCCCTGGGCCAGCGCTTCATCCATCTTCGCCTGGGGCCAGTCGTCGAGCAAGGCCGTGACCACAGGGCCCGGCAGCACCGCGCCCACGCGCACGCCGTGCTTCGCGACCTGGCGGCGCACGGTGTGCGCAAACGCCTGCACCGCGAACTTCGAGGCCGTGTAAACAGGCTCCCACACCACCGGCACGACGCCCGCCACCGAACTCGTGAAAACGATGTCGCCCGACTTCTGCGCGATCATGTGCGGCAGCACCGCATGCACCGAGCGGAACGCGGCGTTGATGTTCAGGTTGAGCATGCGGTCCCACTCGTCGGGGTTGCCGTTCGCCACTTCGCCGCCGATATACGTGCCCGCGTTGGCGTGAAAGATGTCGAGCCCGCCCGCGAGATCGAGGATCCTTGGCAGCATCGTCGCATAGTCCGCCGCGTTGAGCAGGTCCATGGCGAGCGGCAGCGCATTGGGCCCGAGTTCCGCGCAACATTTCGCGAGCCGGTCCTCTGCGCGGTCGATCAGCACGACTTTCGCGCCTTCGTCCACGAACGCACGCGCGCACGCGAAGCCGATGCCGGACGCCGCGCCGGTAATGGCGGCGACCTTACCCTTGATCGATTCAGACATGGGTGACTTTCTCCTTGAATCAGGTGCCGACGCCTCAGGCGCGGCCATGCGAAACACGCGACTGGCGGGCGAGCGAATCGACGATCACGGCAATGGCCAGCACAGCGCCGGTGATCATGAAGCGCAGCGACGACGACAGGTTCAGCAGCGTCAGGCCGCTCGCAATCGACTGGATCACGATGATGCCGAGCACGGCCGACCATGCGCTGCCGCGCCCGCCGAAAAGGCTCGTGCCGCCGATCACGGCCGCCGCGATCGCGTTGAGGTTGACGTCGCCGGTGCCGGCCTGCTGGCTCGCCGAAGCGAGTCGCGCCGCGGTCAGCACGCCGCCGATCGCGGCCAGGCTCGCGCACAGCACGAAGGCGCTCGTATAGATCGCGCCGACCTTGATACCCGCGCGCCGCGCGGCTTCGTGATTGCCGCCCACGGCGTGCATCGAGCGGCCCCAGCGCGTGCGCGTGAGCGCGTACTGCATGACGACGGCGAGACCCAGAAAGAGGCCGAACATCAGCGGCACGCCACGCCCGCGGTTGAGATAGGCCACGACGATTTCGAGGAACACGGTCAGCGCCGCCGCGCGCCCGAGCAGGCCTGCGACCGAAGGCGCCGAAAGCCTGGCCGCATGGCGGCGCGTGCGCGTACGCAGGCCGAGCAGCAGGAGCACGATACCGGGCAGCAGCGCGATCACGTGCGAGACGATCGGCGGAATCACCATCAGTTGTCCAAAGTTCACCATCGCCGAGCCGTAGGGCAAATTGATAGAGCCCGTCGAGCCGAGCACGTAGAGCTGCATGCCGAGGATGGCGAGCAGGCCCGCGAGCGTCGAGACGAAACTTGGCATGCCTATCCAGTTGAGCAGCAGCGCATACAGTGCGCCGATCACCGCGCCCACCGCAATGGCCGCGACGATAGCGAGCAGCACGGGCCAGCCGTCGTTGACCCACAGCGTGCCGACGAGCGCCGAGGCGAAGCCGCTCATCGAGCCCACCGAGAGATCGATCTGCCCGAGCAGCAGCACGCAGACAATGCCAAGCGAAATGACGCCGACCGTCGAGCAGTCGAACAGCATGTTTACGAGGTTGTCAGCGGAGAGAAACACGGGGTTCAGGCTCGTGAATACCGTCCAGATGATGACGAGCCCCGCGATGACCGGGAGCGAACCCAGGTCGCCCGAGCGCACGCGGTCGACGAATGCCGACACACTCTCGCCGATTCCGCTCGCATGCTTCACGCGCACGTCGCTGCGGTCGAGCAGCGTGGATGGCTTCGCATCGGGCTTTGAGGCATCCGGGTTTTCAGGCTGCGCAGCGCCATGGATAGTCTTGCTCACGATCGTTCCTTTCACTGGACATCCTGTTGCGCCTGGCGGCGGCCCGCGCGGCGCGACACCGCGTTTTCCGTCGCGCCGGTGATCGCCGCCACGAGTTCGGCGTTGGAGGAGTCGGGATAGAAAATCCCGTTGTTACGGCCAAGGCGCAGTACGACGATGCGGTCGGCGACGGCGCGCACGTCTTCCATGTTGTGGCTGATCATGATGACGGCGTGGCCACGGTCGCGCACGCGCTCGATCAGGTTCAGCACCTCGGCGGTCTGGGCCACGCCGAGCGCGGCGGTCGGTTCGTCGAGCATGATGAGCTTCGGGTCGAGCAGCAGCGAGCGCGCGATCGCCACGGTCTGGCGCTGACCGCCCGAGAGAGAGGCGACCACGTCGCGCACGCTGGGAATACGCGCCGAAAGCTCGTTGAGGAGCGTCCAGGCCTTCACTTCCATCGTGACCTCGTCGAGCCGGTAAGGGCTCAATTCGCGGCCGAGGAAGATGTTCGCCACGACGTCGAGGTTTTCGCAAAGCGCGAGGTCCTGGAACACCGTCGCGATCCCCAGGTCGAGCGCCGTGCCCGGATCGGACAGGTTCACCGGCTGGCCGCGAAACGTGATCGTCCCGGCGCTCGGCTGGTGCACGCCCGCAAGAATCTTCACGAGCGTCGATTTGCCCGCGCCGTTGTCGCCGACAAGGGCGACTACCTCGCCCGCATGCACGTCGAGCTCGATATCCGTGAGGGCCGAAACCGCGCCGAAGTGCTTCGAGATGCCGCGCAGGCTCAGCACCAGCTCGCCGGGCGCGCCGTCGCTTGTCGTGGCTCGGTCCGTGGCTCGGTCCGTGGCGCTGTCCGTTGCGCGGTTGGTGGATTCGTCAGTCATGAAATGGGTACCTCTTCGTTGCTCTCAGGGCCCGGCGCGCGCCGGGCCCAGCCATGCGTATCAGCCGCCAATGCCGAGCTTCTTGCAGCCATCGGCGTAACGGCCCGTGCACAGATCCGACGCTTTCGCGAAGCCCTTGTCCACCACTTCCGCCTTGATGTTCTTCTGCGTGATGACGGCCGGCTTGAAGAGCTGCGTGGGCGTCTTGAAGAGCGTCGTTTCGCCCTTCACGGGCTTGCCGTCGAGGAAGCCCACGGCCACCTTCGCCGCCGCGCCCGCCACGATCTCGCTCGGCTTGAGGATCGTGTTGTACTGGTCGCCCGCGATGATCAGTTGCAGGCCCGCGGTGGTCGCATCGTTACCCGTGACCGCCGGAACCGGATTGAGTCCCGCCGCCTTGAAGGCCGCGATGGTACCGCCCGCCGTGCCGTCGTTGGCGGCCACGACGCCCACGATCTGCGGTCCGAAACGCGTGATCTGCCCGCTCACCCATTGCTGCGCCTTGGGCGGCGCCCACTCCGGCGTGTCGTACTCGGAGAGCGTCTTGTAGCCGCTGCCCTGCAGCCCTTCGTGAATGCCCTTCTTGATGAGCCCCGCGGCGGCGTCGGTCGGCGAGCCGTTCACTTCGAGCACGCCGCCCTTGCTCCCGGCCACGCCCGACTCCTTCAGATGCTGCACGAGCGATTGGGCGATGGACTTGCCGATTTCCTCGTTGTCGAACGACACGTAGTAGTCGGCCGGGGTCGACGGCACCGGCCGGTCATACGCGATGACCTTGATGCCCTGGCTTTGCGCCATGTGCACGAGCGAAGCCGCGGCCGTGGAGTCCACCGGGTCGAGCACGATGACCTTCGCGCCCTGGGCGATCACCGAATTGAATTGTTGCTGCTGCTGCGAGGCATCGGCATTCGCGTTCTGGTACAGCACCTTGCAGTCGGGGCAGAGCTTGCCCATTTCGGCCTTGAAACCGGGGAAGTCGTGCTGCTCGTAGCGCGTGGAGGCCTGATCGGGCATCAGGAACGCGACCGTGCCGCTCGGCGCGGCGTAAGCCGACGTGATGCCCGCGAGGGCGAGACTGAGCGCGGCGGCGCGGATCAGTTGGGTGTGAAGTCGGGTCATTGGGTGTCTCCGTTTTTTGGTTGAATGCCTGGTAGGGTGGCCGGTGCTGTCGTGCTGCCTTGTGAACGTGTGAGTTCGTCCTGCGCAATGCCTGAAATGCGCACTGCGCTTGAACCTCTTTTGCTGGGCGATCCGCTAGCCGATCGCGGGCGCGCCGTACACGGCTTCGCTCTTGCTGGCCGCGCTCGCGGCGTTGAGCCGCTGATAGGATCGCCAGCGCGACGGCGACATTTCCTTGATCAACAGGAACTGGCGGTTGAAATTCGAGAGGTTGTTGAAGCCCACCTGATAACAGATGTCCGTGATGTTCAGTTCGCCCGACATCAGCAGCTGGCACGCCAGATTGATGCGCAGCTGGTTCACGTAACGCACGAACGACACGCCCGTATGGCGGCGGAAATAGCGCGAGAATGCGCTCACGCTCTGCCCGGCCAGTTCCGCCAGCTCCGTTTCGCGCAACTCCTGCGAGAGATTCTTGCCGATGAAGGCGAGCACGTGATTGATGCGCGTACCCGCATAGCGGGCCGGGTCGGCGCGATACGCCTCGCTTGCGAGCGCCGCGGGCTCCTCGCTTTGCACGAGCAGATCGAGCAGGTCGATGAAGAGCGTGACACGTCGCATGCCCTGTGCGCCCAGCATCTCGCGCAGGATCGGCTCGGCGGCCGCGCCCGTTTCCGGCGTGAACAGCAGCCCCCAGCGCGACGCATCGAGCAGCGCCTCCACGCGCCTGAATTCGGGAAACGCATCGATCGCGCGGGCAATGAAAGCCGCGTCGAACTGGAGGACGAGACAGCGTTCGTCCACCGCCTCGCCGTGCGGCACGCTGCTCACCCAGTTGTGCGGCAGGTTCGGGCCGATCATCACGAGATTGCCGGGCGTGAAGCTGCCGATGAAATCGCCCACGAAATACTTGCCCGTGGTCGAGGTGATGAGGTGGATCTCGTACTCGGGATGGAAGTGCCAGCGCACCGTCCGATAGGGGTAGCCGTGCGACCAGACCTTGAACGACTCGTCGCGCGGCACGGCGACCAGTTCGAGGTCAGGCTGGGAATGCGTGGCGCCGGGCGCGTTCGTGCGCGCCGCGGGTGCCCCAATGGTTTGCATCTCGACTCCTCCTGCACAGTTTTTTCTTGTTCTGCGACGGCTACTTGCGCATACGCTCGACCTGTCTTCGGACCACGCGCCGCCATGCCTGAAAATTACCCGCCGCGGCACGCCTGCACCACTGAAAATCAGACCGCAGACTGATACTTTCTTGCATTCGGGTTAGTCCTGGGCCGATTCCAGTGTGCCGGAAGTCAATTTTTGTGCATCGCAACAGTTGCCACTAGCGAACCGCGAGACAGCCCAACCACCAGAAAAACGGCAAATGTTGCTGCCGCTCGCTCGAGGGCGAATCCCGAAGAGCGGTCAAAAGTCGCCACCGCACCCGCTCGACAGGGACGCGCGATGCGCAGGCAGGGAAAGTCCCGATGCGAAATCGTCCTATGACATCGGAAACAGAAATTGACGGGACTAACTTGATCGCTCAAGCGCGCCATTCGGGCCGCGGTTCCTGACAAGAGGACGTCTTATGCGATTCGCCGAAACTTGGCATTCCCCCACGCCGGGCCGGTCCCTATGGGACGATACGTCGACTCCCGACCACGACCAGCACGCCGCCCCCACCGGCAGCGCGCACACGCTGCCACGCCGGGCCATTACCGCCGCTGCGCTCGGCAACGCAACCGAGTGGTTCGACTACGGGATCTACGCCTATGGGCTCGCGTATATCTCCGCGGCGCTGTTTCCGGGCAGCACGGCAAGCGCCACGCTGTTCGCGCTCGGCACCTTCGCCATTTCATTTCTGATTCGCCCGCTCGGCGGCCTGTTCTGGGGGCCGCTCGGCGACCGCTTCGGGCGCAAGAAAGTGCTCGCGCTGACCGTGCTGCTGATGTCGGGCGCCACGCTGCTCGTCGGCCTGCTGCCGACCTATGCGAAAGCCGGCTGGATCGCTCCGGCCGCGCTCATCGTTTTGCGCATGATCCAGGGCTTCTCCACCGGCGGTGAATATGGCGGTGCAGCCACCTTCATGGCCGAATATGCGCCCGACGCGCGGCGGGGCTTCTGCGGGAGTTTCCTCGAGTTCGCCACGCTGGCCGGCTTTTCGCTGGGCGCCTTGCTGATGCTCGCGGCATCGCTCGCGCTCGGCAACGATGCGATGCATGCGTGGGGCTGGCGTCTGCCGTTCCTCGTCGCGGCGCCGCTGGGCTTGATCGGCTTCTATCTGCGTTCGCGCATCGAAGACACGCCGGTATTCCGCGAGATGGAAGAGAAGTTCGAGCAACAGGAGCGGGAGCGCCCGGCCATTTCGCTGCGCACCCTGCTGCGCGAGCATCGCGTGCCGCTCGTGCTGCTGGGCGGGCTCGTGGTCGCGCTCAATGTCGTGAACTACGTGCTGCTCGCGTATATGCCGACGTACATGCACAAGGAATTGGGCGTGAGCGAGAACATGTCGCTGCTCATTCCGCTCATCGGCATGCTGGCGATGATGGCCCTGCTGCCGTTCGCTGGCCGGCTCTCCGATCACGTGGGGCGCAAGACGCTCTGGTGGTTTTCGCTCGTCGGGCTGTTCGTCGCCGCCGTGCCGATGTTCATGCTGATGCGCCACGGCGTGGGCGGCGCGCTGATCGGCTTCGCCGTGCTCGGCCTGCTCTATGCGCCGCAGCTCGCAACCATCTCGGCGATGTTCCCGGCCATGTTCCCGACGCAAGTGCGTTACGCGGGGATGGCGATTGCCTACAACGTCTCGACCTCGCTGTTCGGCGGCACCGCGCCGATCGTGAGCGACTGGCTCGTGGACAAGACCGGCAGCCCGCTCGTTCCGGCGTACTACATGATGGCCGCATGCGCGGTGGGCGCCGTCGCACTCTTCTTCGTGATCGAAACGAAGGGCTGTTCGTTGCGCGGGCAACAGGTTCCTGGCAAGGCCCAGCAGTAACGGCATGGCGGGCCGCTCGCGCCCGTCATGCTCCGATCGAAATGCCCGACCGCGTGTCGGGCATTTTCTTTTCGGCGACTAACGTTTGAAAATGACCTTCGTCGTCGCGGGATCGATCGGTGAAGACGAATGCTGGTGGAAGATCTTCCAGCCCTCGTCCGTTTGCCTGAGCGTCGCGGTGATGCGATTGTCCATCGAGCGCAATTCCTCGCCGTCCGCCGCCACCGCTTTGTAGCTCACGAAGGCGTGGACCACGGCGAGGTCCTGGGAGACGACGGTCTGCGCCTCGCTGAAATCCACGAACACGCGCTCGGCGCCCAGCGAGCCAAACCAGCCCTCCACCATGTTGCGCCATGACGCGATGCCCTCGTACGTCCACGCGCCCCACATGTCGAAGGCCAGGATGTCGGGGTCGTAGAGCGCGATGAACGCATCGACGTCTTTGGCCAATACCGCGGCCTTGTACTGGTGCAGCACCTGCAGGATCGGATCGGCGGCTTTGTCCACTTTGTTGTCTCCTGAACCAGGTTGCGTTGACGAATGAACGGCTGCTTATTAAAGCAACGCCGCCTGGCCTCTGTCCAGTGAATTTGCCGCCCCGCCTTTCAGGTGCGCGAAGCGTTGGCGAGCACGCGGGCGCCCTTGCTCTGCGGACGCAGCAGCAAATAAAAGGCGGCGCCGTGCGTAATTGCCAGCAGCGGCACGACAATTACGGGAATCACGTAGGTCGCTGCCAACTCTCCTGCGTGTACAGGCACACCGGCCTGGATGGCGTGGTAGTAGGCAAGAACCAGGTCCACCGCGCCGACGAGATTGAACGCCACGACGAAGAACCAGAACACCGGCCGCTTTCTTGCCGCGAGTAGCGCCAGCATGGCCAGCGCACCCGTTGCGAGGTCCCCATAAGCCGTGGGCACGGCGAAACTCGCGGGCAGATCGGGACTCACGACGCCCGGCAGCATGAAGACCAGCCCGAAGAAGCGGAAGCTGTGCAGCGTGGCGATGGCGCGTTGTGCGGCGAATGGGTCCATCGACCTGAGCCGGGGCCAGACGTAGACGGTAAAACAAAGGAGCCACGCGACATACCCGAGCGCGAGGTGCAAGCGAAAGATCGATTCCGGTGACATGTTGCCTCCTGCAAGGTGCGTTGCGATGTGCGGATGAAATGAAGGGAGCTCACGCGGCGCGGCGCCGGAACAATTGACGCAGCGAAAGCGCATGCAACAGGATCGAACTGGGCACGACGAACGCGGGCGTCAGTACATACGGGTACGTGCCCGCGTTGAGGCTCGGCATATCCGGCGCGATCAGCTGGAATCGGCCGGGCGCCGTGATCATCCCCAGGGTCACGGCAACGGCGAAATCGATCAGCCCGAAAATGTTCCAGGCGATGGCGGCCTTGTGCCCCTGCGCCGTGCCGCTTGCCACCGCGATGGCCGCCGGCACGGCGAACAGGCCCGTCAGCAGGTCGCCGGTGCCCGCCGGCAACGCGTCCACGCCGGCCATCGCACCATGCAGCCACGCAGCGATCGCCCAACTGCCGAACACGCGGTAAAACTGCAGCGCAATGAGCCATGCGGCCGGCATCGCGTCGAGTACTTGCCCGATTCGCTTCGACATCAGCAATAGCGGCGCGCCGACCATCACAGGCAAAAATATCGCCAACGGCAGCATGGGCAACGGCGGCGGGACGGCGCTCAGTCGAAAGACGCCATGGATCGCCGCACTCCAGACGACTGCGAACCAAAGCGCATGCGCCATGAGAATCACGAGCCAGGTCGCGCGGCGCTGGCTCAGCGTCAGGCCGGTGCGCTCGAGGCCGAGCCACAATCCGAGCGCCATGAACATCTGGGCGACGAGCTGGTGCGCCGTGGTTTGAAAACCGCTGCCAGGGATCGCCGGCAGCCAGTACATCACGGCAATCCACAGCAACGTGAGCGGCGCAATCCAGCGCAGGCTGCGCCACGCCGGGCGCGGCGGGATGATGCCAACGGGAACGGCGGGTGTGCTCATCAGCGGTTCTCCAGATGAATGCCAGACTTCGCGGCGGATCCTGCCTGCGCGCAAGGCGATTTGCGCGCGTCATCGGCTGGCACGTTAGGTGTACCATCGTTTCCCGCGAGCGACTATTCATCACAATGTTGATGCGCTATGAAGCAGAACTTCACAGTCAGGCAAGGTGCGCTCGATGGCGTGGAGGCGTTTCTGAGCGTTGCCAGGCACCGCAGCTTTCGCAAGGCGGCGGCGGACCTCGGGGTGACGCCTTCGGCTATCAGCCAGGCAGTGCGTGTGCTCGAAGAGCGCATCGGCGCGGCGCTGTTCGTGCGCACCACGCGCAGCGTCGGCCTGACCGAAGCCGGCGAACGGTTTCTTTCGCGCGCAAAACCCGCCTTCGAGGAACTGGTCGCCGCGAGCGAAGTCGCGCGCGACCTCGGGCAGCGCCCTACGGGTTTGTTGCGGCTCTCCGTGCCGCGCGCGGTCGTCCCACTGCTGCTCGAGCCGCTGCTCGCTTCGTTTTGCCAGGCTTATCCCGAAGTGGAGGTGGAAATCGCCGCGAGCAAGGAAGTGGTCGATCTCGCGGCGGAAGGCTTCGACGCCGGCATCCGGCTCGGACAGCTCGTCGCCGCCGACATGGTGGCGGTGCCACTGACGCCGCCGTTTCGTCTCGTTGTCGTAGGTAGTCCTGCCTACTTCTCCGGCAATAAACGGCCCCGCCACACGGACGATCTGCGCGAGCACGCCTGCTTGCGCTGGCGGCGCTCCAACGGCGCGCTGGCCTCATGGTCATTCGACGACCACGGGCACGCCATGGAAATCGCCGTCTCCGGACCGCTGATCGCCAGCGACTTCCCGACCATGATGGGCGCGGCGCTCGAAGGCATCGGCCTCGCGCAGCTACCCGAGCCGATGGTCTCCGATGCCGTGAAAGCGGGCAAACTCGTGCGCGTGCTCGACGCCTACGCGCCGATGCTGCCGGGCGTGTTTCTCTGCTATCCCAGCCGCCGGCAGATCATGCCCAAGCTGCGCGCATTCATCGACCATGTGAAAAGCCGCAAGGCGGGCGCGGGTCAAGCCAAAACCCGTTGAACCCGCCCGCGGCGCTTCGACGTCAAGCAATGCTTTCCCAGGCGCCCGAGCGGGCCGAGCGGAACACGGCGTCGATCACGCGCATGTTCGCGCAGGCATCTTCCAGCGCAATCGCCTGGGGCGCGCCGTTCAATATCGCCTCGGCAAAAACCTCCGCTGCCACGCCGTATTGATCGCATACCGGCAGTTCCAGCCAGCGATCGGCTTCTCCCTGCTGGCTCAACAGCAGCCACGTCGGCCGGTCGTTCGGCGCGTTGAATGGAATCTCGACCTCGACGCGCCCCGTCGTGCCGTGAAACTGCATGCGCTGGTAGGGATGAATCTGGGTGGAGTAAAAGAAGCTCGCTTGCACGCCGTCGAAATCCATGAGCACGGAGCCAAGGCGGTCTACTTCGAACGACTGGTCGCGCTCCACGAGCGCGACCACGCGCTTCGGCTCCCGCCCGAGAATGAGGCGCGAGGTCGTGATCGGATAACAGCCGATGTCCAGCAAGCCGCCGCCGCCCATATCGCTATGGTTGCGAATGTCCTGCGCATTGGTGTTGTAGTAGGTAAAGCCGCCTGTCACCGCCCGCAATTCGCCTATGGCGCCCTCTTCGATCAACGCCTGCACCTTCAGCCACTGCGGATGCGTACGAACCATGAAGGCTTCCTGGATATACCGCCCGCTCTTGTCGCGCGCGGCGATCAATCGTTGCGCCTGTTGCGCATCGAGCCCGATCGGCTTTTCGCACAGCACATGCTTGCCCGCCTCGACGGCCTTGATCGTCCACTCCACGTGAAGGTGATTGGGCAACGGGATATAGACCGCATCGATTTCGGGGTCTGCCAGCAGCGCCTCGTAACTGTCGTACGCCTGCGCGAGTCCATATTTCGCCGCGGCAGCCTGGGCCTTCTGTGCTGAACGCGAAGCAATCGCTTTTACGCGGCACTTCGGTGCGTGGTGCATGGGCACGACGACCTTGTCGTTGATCTTCGACGTACCCAGGATACCCCAGACGATTTCATCCTTTGCCATGACGTTCCCTTTGGATTCGATTATGCGATGCCCGGAATGGACTGAATGGAACTCACTCTTAACGAGCGCTCCACCGCGAACCGTGAACACTCGAATGCAGGAGTCTACACCCGCGAAAACCCTCACTTCACGCGTCCGCAAACGCGTCTTGCAACAACTGATAACAACTGACGGCAAGATGAAAGCACGCCGTCACGAGAGATTCGCCTTCCAGCCCCACATTGCTCGGGCTGTGCGCAGGTCCCCACAAATGCAATACAAAAACGAGGTGAAAGATGGAGAATACGAGCCGGTGGTCGCGGTTAGGCGCAGTCGTTGGCGCGAGTGCAATGGCACTTGCGGGTGTGCACACAACGGCTTATGCAGGCGACATGAAGGATGTGAAGCACGTCCTGCTCATCAGTTTCGACGGCCTGCACGAACAGGACGTAGCCCGTTGCATCGGCAGCAATTCGTGCCCCAACCTCGCGGTGCTCGCGAAGTCGGGCGTGACCTACACGAACGCCCATACGCCGCATCTGTCCGATTCGTTCCCCGGCCTCACGGCGCTGGTCACGGGCGGCTCGCCGAAGAGCGCGGGCCTCTTCTATGACGTGTCATATGACCGTACGCTCTACGCACCGCTCGATTCCCAGTGCAAGGGCCCGCAAGGCTGGAACGTCGTGTTCGACGAAACGACCGGCATCGACGGCGAGAACGGCGGCGCGCTGATCCACCTCGACGGCGGCGGCGCGTTCAATCCGCAAGCCATTCCCTATGCGAAGGTCAACGGCGTTTGCACGCCCGTGTACCCGCACAATTACATCAAGACGAACACCGTCTTCGAAGTCATCAAGCAGAACATCCACGGCGCGCGCACCGCGTGGGCGGACAAGCATGCGTGGGGCTATGACTGGGTCAACGGTCCGTCGGGCAAGGGCGTGGACGATCTGGCGCGCACTGAGATCAACTCGATCGATCCGAAGACCGGCACGTATTATCTGGACACCTACACGCATACCGAAGTCTTCGACAACATCCACGTGCAGGCGCTGATCAACGAGATCGACGGCCTCGACTCGACGGGCAAGACGAGCGCGCCGGTGCCCACGATGTTCGGCACGAACTTCCAGACGCTTAGCGTCGCGCAGAAGTCGCCTGTGGCGAAACAAGGCGGCTATCTCGACGCCGACTTCACGCCCGGCCCGCAGGTCGCCGCCGCGATCACGTACCTGGACAACTCGCTCGGCCGCGTGGTGCAGGAACTGAAGCAGCGCAACCTCTACTCGTCGACGCTCATCATCGTGACGGCCAAGCACGGCCAGTCGCCGACCGATCACTCGAAGCTGGTGAAGAACGGCGACACGCTCACGAAGCTGCTCGAAGCCAACAACTATCTGGACTCGACCGGCAACTTCGGCCAGAACAACACGAAGACGGGCAACCTGAACGACGGCTCGGGCCTCCCGGGCACGGGCATGGTGCAGACCGACGACGTTGGCCTGATCTGGCTGCGCGATCAGGGCCAGAAGGACGCCGTGGTGAAGACGCTGCAGGCGAACCTGAGCTGTAACGCGCCGGGCATTTGCGCGGATGGCCCGCAGGCGTACATCCTCACGGGCGACCGCCTCGCGGACTGGTTCGGCAATCCGTCGAACGGCCGCACGCCGGACATCATCGTGCAGCCGAACCCGGGCGTGATCTATACGTCGAGCACGGCGAAGGATGAGGAGCACGGCGGCAACGCGCCCGACGACAGCCATCTCGGTCTCGTCGTGTCGTTCCCCGGCATTCACCACGCCGGCCGTACGGATGACCACTACGTCTTCACGACCCAGGTCGCACCGACGATCCTGAGCGCGCTCGATCTCGATCCGCATCTGCTGCACGCGGTTCAGCTCGAAGGCACGCATCGCCTGCCGGGGCTGGGTCTCGACGAGAAGTAAGGAGAGTTGGTAGCCGCACAAGGCGCGGCTGGCTGCGACAGTCATCGGACGGTCCGATGGCTGCCGCGTCAGCGGCCCGCCTAGACCGTCTGCAGCCCTTCGATATCGCAGATGCGGATCAGCTTGCCCTGCGCATCAATGAGGCCGCGCTTCTGGAAGCGCGACAAGATCCGGCTCACGGTTTCGAGCGTGATGCCCAGGTAGCTGCCCATGTCCTCGCGCGACATGCGCAGACGGAACTCGGCCTGCGAATAACCGCGCTGCCAGTTGCGCGACGACACGTCGAGCAGGAAGGCGGCCACGCGTTCTTCGGCGGTAAGCGAGCCCAGCACCATCATCTGCGAGGCTTCCTGGTTGAACTGGTCGCCCATGAGCCGGTGCAGCCGGTCCTGCATCGTGCCGCTTTCGCGGCACAAGCCCTTGAGCGCGGCGTAGGGAAGCGTGCAAATCGAGCTGTCTTCGAGGGCAACGGCGCTAAACGCGTGCACGTCGGTGGCGATGCCGTCGAGCCCCAGCGCGTCGCCCGCGAGACGCAGCCCCGTGATCTGCTCGCGGCCGTCGCGGTTGACGATCAGCGTCTTGAGCGAGCCGGAGCGCACGGCGTAGAGGCTGTCGAAGCGGTCGCCCGAGCGATACAGCGCCTCGCCGCGGCGCACCTTGCGCGCCCCGCAGATCAGCGCCTCGAGCTTCGGCAGGTCTTCCGCCGGCAGGCCTTGCGGCATGCAAAGATGGCGCATGGCGCACCCCGAACAGCGTGCGCTGGGCGGCGTTCCGGTGAGAGGAGCGCGGCTGCTTTGGCGCACGACGATAGCCGATCCTGCGACGGGTGAGAGCATCGAACGACTCCTTCTTTAACATTTTTTAAGATTTCGACGCATTGTCACACCATGCGCGTGCGTCAATGTGGTGGCAAAATGCCGCGCACCAGAACCGCGGGCCTTTGAGCCTTGTCAGGCAACGGTTTCACGGCCTTTTGCGCAAGCGCAAGCGACCGAAAAGCAACACCTGCGCAAGCCCAGCGGAAACAAAAAAGCCGCCGTATTGGCGTACGGCGGCTCGCGACATTGAACCGTCAACGGTTGACGCGCGCTGCGCAGCTTACCCCGCTACCAGACTGCGCTCGGCCACCTCGTCCACGGCCTGCTTGACGATCCCGACGATCTCGTCGGCCTCGGCGCGCGTCATGACGAGCGGCGGCGCGAAGCCCAGGATGTCGCCATGCGGCATGGCGCGTGCGATCACGCCACGCTCCAGCGCCGCCGCCGAAACCTTCGGCCCGATCTTCAGCGCCGGGTCGAACGGCCTGCGCGCGTCCTTGTCGGCCATGAACTCCAGCGCCGCCAGCATGCCCACGCTGCGCACCTCGCCCACGAGCGGATGCGCGCCGAATGCCTCGCGCAGCTTCGCGCCGAAGTACGAGCCGACCTGCCCGGCGTTCTCCACGAGCTTTTCACGCTCGAGGATCGCCAGATTGGCGAGCGCGGCGGCGGCACACACCGGGTGTCCCGAATAGGTCCAGCCGTGCCCCATCGGCCCGTGCTCCTGCGAGCCGCGCGCGATCACGTCCCAGACCTTCTCGCCCACGATCACGCTGGAGAGCGGCGCATACGCGCTCGTGAGGCCCTTCGCGACCGTGATGAGATCCGGTTCGATGCCGAAGTGCTGGGCGCCCATCTTCGAGCCCAGACGCCCGAAGCCGCACACCACCTCGTCGGAGATCAGCAGGATGTCGTGCTTGCGCAGCACCGCCTGGATGGCCGGCCAGTAGCCTTTGGGCGGCTCGATGATGCCGCCCGTGCCCATCACCGGCTCGGCGATGAACGCGGCAACCGTGTCCGCGCCTTCACGCGCGATCAGCTTTTCGAGCTCTTCCACGCAGTACGCGACGAACTGCGCCTCGTTCATGCCCGTGGGCGCCTTGCGATACCAGTGCGGGCAGACCGTATGCTTCACGCGATCGATCGGCAGATCGAAATGCTGATGGAAGCTCGGCAAGCCGGTGAGGCTGCCCGTGACGATGCCCGAGCCGTGATAGCCGCGGTCGCGCGAGATGATCTTCTTCTTGTTCGGGCGGCCCAGCACGTTGTTGTAGTACCAGACGATCTTGACCTGGGTTTCGTTCGCGTCCGAACCGGACATGCCGTAATACACCTTCTTCATGCCGGCAGGCGACCAGTCGATGATGCGCGACGACAGCTCGATGATCGCATCCGACGAATGGCCCACATAGGTGTGGTAGTACGCGAGCTGCTTCGCCTGCTCGTACATGGCGTCCGCAACTTCGGTGCGGCCGTAGCCGATGTTCACACAGTAGAGGCCCGCGAAGGCGTCGATATACTGCTTGCCCTCGTGGTCCTCGATGCGGACACCCTTGCCGCCGCGCACGATCTTGCCCGGCAGCGCGCCGCTCTCGTGGTCGTAGGCGTGCGTGGACGGGTGCATGAAGTGCGCGCGGTCCTGCTCGAAGAGTGCGTCGATGCGTTGAGTCATGTAGTCCTCCTGATTCCGGTTCAGGCCATGGCCGCGAGCGGCAGGCCCAGATTGCCAAGACAAAAATATTTGGTTTCCACGAAGGGCTCGAAGCCCTCCGCGCCACCTTCGCGGCCAAGGCCAGAGGCCTTCATGCCGCCGAATGGAATGGGCGCGCCCGTGAACTTCACGCCGTTCACCGAGACCATCGCGAAGTCGAGCCGCCGCACCAGCTGGAAGATCGTGTCCATGCGCGTCGCGCACACGTAGGCCGCGAGGCCATATTCCGTGTCGTTCGCCCTGGCGATCACTTCGTCGAGCGTGTCGAACGCGCAGACTGCCGAAATGGGCGCGAAGTTTTCCTCGTCGTACACGCGCATGCCGGGCGCGGCATCCGCGATCACCGTGGGCTCGTAGTACCAGCCGCCCAGCGCATGCGGATGGCCGCCCGACACGATGCGCGCGCCCTTCTCGCGTGCATCGGACACGCGCGCGACCGTGCTGTCGAACGCGGCCTGGTGCATGAGCGGGCCCACGTCCACGTCTTTTTCGAACGCCGGGCCGGTCTTGAGCGCGCGCACCGCCGCCGCATAGCGCTCGACAAACGCTTCGTAAAGCGGGCGCGCCACGAAAATACGGTTCGCCGCGCAGCAGTCCTGGCCCGAGGTCTGGAATTTCGCGCCCACGGCGATCCTGACGGACTGCTCGAGATCGGCGTCTTCCGTGACGATGAACGGTGCGTTGCCGCCCAGTTCCAGCGCGACTTTCTTGATGCCTGCGCGCGCCGCCGTCTGCGTGACGAGCGAGCCCACGCGCGTCGAGCCCGTGAAGCTCACGGCACGCACGCGCGTGTCGCCAACCAGGGTTTCCATCGCCATTTGCGGCTCGCCGAGCACCACGTTGTAGACGCCCGCCGGGAAGCCGGCTTCCTCTGCGAGTTGCGCCAGGGCGAGCGCCGAATACGGCGTTTCGTGTGCGGGTTTCACGACGACCGTGCAGCCGGCGGCGAGCGCGGCGGCGGCCTTGCGCGTGACCATCGCCACCGGAAAATTCCATGGCGTGATGAGCGCCGCGACACCCACCGGCTCCATCACCGTGCCCAGATGCGCACCATCGATATGAGTGGGAATCGTCCGGCCTGCCAGGCGTTTCGCTTCATGCGCATACCAATCGACGAAGCTCGCCGCATAGCGGATTTCGCCGCGCGATTCGGCCAGCGGCTTGCCCTGCTCCAGTGAAAGCAGTGCCGCCAGATCCTCCTGGTGCCGCACGATCCGTTCGTGCCAGCGCAGCAGCGCCGCGCTGCGCTGCGTTTGCGAGACCCAGCGCCACGATTCGAAGGCGCGCTGTGCCGCGTCCACTGCACCGGTGATCTGGGCGCGCTCGAGCATGGGCACGTGGCCGATCACCGACTGGTCCGCGGGGTTCTGCACGGCCACGGTGGCCGCGCTGTCGCTATGGACCCAGCGGCCGTCCACGTAGCACAGCGATTTGAACAGAATGGGGTGTCCTGGCAGCATCTCGTCTACTCCTTGTCAGGTCTGTCGATATGCCTTCCATTCTGGGGCTGGTGGCATCGCGATTTTTTTGGTTTTCGGCCCCGCGCACCTGCGTTTTTTTTGAACCGCAGCGCGCGGGCGCGAAAAATTCACGCGCTTTCCAGGGCCCACGCAGGCGCGTGGCTGGGCGCGCACTTCACCACCTTCGTCACGATGTAGGTGAAGTAGCGCTCGATGCCGAGATCCTCCATCAGCAGCGCGTCGACAAAGCGCTGGTAATGGTCGATGTCGCGCGCCAGCACGTGCAGCACGTAGTCCACTCCGCCGCCCGTCGCATAACACTGCATGACTTCTTCTGCCGTGCTCACGCGTTCTTCGAAGCGCCGCATGTCGGACGCGGTATGGCGCGATAGCGTCACTTCCACGACGATACGGCTGCCACGCATCGCGCCTACCCAGTCCACCTCGGCGTGATAGCCGCGTATCACGCCGCTTTCCTCGAGCTTGCGCACGCGCTCCCAGGCCGGCGAAATGGAGAGATTGACCTCTTCAGCGAGCTTCGATTTCGTGATGCGGCCATCGCGCTCGAGGATGCGCAGGATGGCGAGGTCGTAACGGTCGAGCTTAATCACGGCGCGCTCATGCCGCCACGGGCAGGTTGCGTTCGACGACGTCGGCCACCACGGCCACGGTGTCGCCCGCCTGCACGAGCCCTGGGAAATGGCGCGCCGCGAGCAGCCCTCCGCGTTGCGCCCGATATTCCACAGGGCGCGCGCCGGTGCGATCGATGTCGTGCACGCGCGCGAGTAACTCGCCCGCCTCGACGGTATCGCCGAGATCGCGGCACATCTCCAGCATGCCGCGATGCTCGCTCGTGGTGTAGCAGGTGCCGTCGGGCATGTCGAGCAAGGTGGTCGTGCGCGCGCCGACGCTGCGCTCGCCAGCCTTGCGCTCAATGACGCCGGCGTGCGCAAGAAAGCCGCGTACGCCGCGATCCGCAATCGCCACGCTCTGCGCGGTGGACGTGCCGCCACCGCCCAGTTCGGTCGAAACGAACACCTTGCCCGCTTCCTCCACGGCGCTGTCGAACAGGCCGACGCTGTCGAGTTCCAGCATGCGCATCGAATACGGCGCGCCGAACGCCCGCATCGCACGCTCGCAACGCGCCTGCTGATCGCCATCGGGCAGCACATGGATCGCCGCGAACGGCACGAAGTCGAGCGTGCGCCCGCCCGCGTGAATATCGAGCACGTAATCGGCACGCGCGAGCAACTCACGCTGGAAGTAATCGGCGATCTTTTCGGTCACGCTGCCATCGGGGCGACCTGGAAAGCTGCGGTTCAGATTGCCCGCATCGATCGGCGAGGTGCGCGTGCCCGCACGAAACGCGGGATAGTTCATGTACGGCACGATGATCACGCGGCCATTCACGTCCGCGGCCTGCAACGAGCCCGCCAGCTTGGCGAGCGCGATCGGGCCTTCGTATTCGTCGCCGTGATTGCCGCCCGTGAGCAGCACCGTCGGCCCCTCGCCGTGCTTGACCACGGTAAGCGGAATCATGATCGCGCCCCACGCGGAATCGTCGCGCGAATAAGGCAGCCTCAAAAAGCCGTGTTGCACGCCATTGGCGTCGTAATCGACGGTCGGCGTAATCGGTGACGCACGCATCGGCCCTACTCCTTCACGAACAGTTTGCGCGGCGTGGTGCAAAACGTTTCGACGCCGGTTTCAGTGATCAGAATGCTTTCGGTGATCTCGAGACCCCAATCGTCGAGCCACAGCCCCGGCATGAAGTGAAACGTCATGCCGGGTTCGAGCACCGTGCGGTCGCCCGGACGCAGGCTCATGGTGCGCTCGCCCCAGTCGGGCGGAAAACTCGCGCCGATGGGGTAGCCGCAGCGGCTGTTTTTCTCGATGCCCGACTTGCTCAGCACTGCAAAGAACGCATTGGCGATGTCCTCGCACACGTTGCCGGGCTTCGCGGCGGCAAGGCCGGCCTCGATGCCTTCCACCACGGCTTTCTCCGCATCGAGAAAGTGCTTTGGCGGCTTGCCGAGATAGACCGTGCGCGACTGCGGGCAGTGATAGCGGTGGTAGCAGCCCGCGATCTCGAAGAACGTGCCCGCGTTCGCCGTGAATGCCGAATCGTCCCACGTGAGGTGCGGGGCGGCGGCATCGGCGCCGGTGGGCAGGAGCGGCACGATGGCGGGATAGTCGCCGCCGCGGCCCTCCACGCCGGTAATGCCCGCCTCATAGATCTGCGCAACGAGGTCGCACTTCCTCATGCCCGGCTCGACCACATCGAGAATGCGCGCATGCATCTTCTCGACGATGCGCGCCGCGACGCGCATGTACTCGATCTCGCGCGGCGACTTCACCGCGCGTTGCCAGTTCACGAGCGCGGTGGCGTCCACCCAGCGCGCCTTGGGCAAATGGCGCTGGAGCGACGCGTAGGCTGCTGCACTGAAGTAATAGTTGTCCATCTCCACGCCAACGCTCAGCGAGTCCCAGCCGCGCGCGGCGATGACTTCCGTGCTCAGATAGTCCATGGGGTGACGCACAGGCGACTGAACATAATGATCAGGATAGCCAATGATATTGTCGTGCGACATGAACGCCGTGCGCTTCGCGCCGTTTGCGTCCTGGCCCCGACCGAACCAGACGGGTTCGCCGTCCATGGTCAGCAGCACGCATTGATGGACATAGAACGACCAGCCGTCGTAGCCGGTCAGCCAGTTCATGTTGGTCGGGTCCGTGACGATCAGCAGATCGATGCCTTCGTCCTGCATCGCGCGGCGCGTCTTCGCAATGCGCGCGTCGTATTCGCTGCGTGCGAACACGAGGCGCGGCGCCACCTCACTCTTTTCAGTTGCTGCGGACATCTTTCCCTCTCAAGGCGTGACTGCGTTGTGAAACACCGCGCCCGCACCGGTCGCGCGGGCGCGCTGCAAGGCGAGAACGGCAATGGCGGTGTCCTGCGCCCCGGTGCCGGTGAGGTCGCAGATCGTGATGTCGTTGGCACTTACGCGGCCCTCGCGGCGGCCCGCGATCACTTCGCCCAGCTCCGCGAAGCCGCGATCGGGCGCGACCTTGTGCGCTTCGATCGCGTGCCTCAGTTCGCCGAGCACGCGCGTTTGCTGCAAGCGGTCGCAGACATAGCGCGCCGATTCGAATACCGAGGGCGCGAGTTCGTTCTTGTACTCGGCGTCGGAGCCCATGGCCGTGAGGTGCAAACCGGCGTGCAGGTCCGCCGCGTGCACGAGCGGTGTGCGGCTGGGGGTGGTCGTCACGGCCACGTCGGCCTGCGCGAGCGCGTCGTGCACCGAAGCGACGACGCGGGCGCGCACGCCGTGGCGGCGTTCGGCGTCGGCGGCGAAGACCGAAGCGCGCGCCGCATCGCGGGCCCAAACGCTCACGCTGTCGATCTTGCGCACCAGCATGAGCGCATCGAGTTGCAGGCGCGCCTGCTCGCCCGCGCCGATGATCGCCGCATGGCGCGCGTCGGGACGCGCAAGCCAGCGCGCGGCTACTGCGCCCGCCGCGGCGGTGCGCACGGCAGTCAGATAACCGTTGTCGAGCAGCACGGCCTCGGTAAGACCCGTGCGCGCAGAGAGCACGAGCATCAGCCCGTTCAGGCTCGGGAGGCCCAACGAGGGATTGTCGAAAAAGCCGGGGCTGATCTTGATGGCGAACTGTTCGAAGCGTGGCAGATACGCCGTTTTCACATCGACCTCGCCATGCCGCTCGGGCAGCGCGAGATTGAGAATGGGCGGCATGACAACGGCTTCGGTTGCGAGCGCAACGAATGCGGATTCGACCTGATCCACGGCCGCAAGATCGAGCGGGACGAGTTCGCGCAGTTGCTGTGCGCCCAGCAACGTAACCGGCGGCAACTCAGGTGACAACTCGGAATGCATTTCAAACCTCCGTCACGAGACGGCGGTGCACCGTCATGTCGATGTTCGCGCCGCTCACGACGATCACGAGCGGGCCTTTGCTGCGCTCGATGTGCCCGTCGAGCAGCGCCGCCATGCCCACCGCGCCCGCGCCTTCCACCACGAGGCGTTCTTCGCGGTACGCGTGGGCCACGCCGTGCGCGATCGAAGGCTCGCCGAGCAGGATGACTTCATCGGCCAACGCGCGAGTCAGCGCGAAGGTGTGGCGATTGTCGAGACCAATGCCGCCGCCCAGCGAATCGGCCAATGTTTCGCTTTCCTCAACGTCGACCGGATGGCCCGCCGCGAGGCTCGCATGCATGGCCGCGCCGCGCGCCATCGAAACGCCGATGGCGCGCACGTCCGGCCGGATCTGCTTCGCCGCAAACGCTGCGCCGCTGAACAGTCCGCCGCCCGAAAGCGGCACCACGAGGGTCGCGGTGTCGGGCAGCGCTTCGAGAATTTCGAGGCCGATGGTGGCTTGCCCGGCGATCACGTGCAAGTCGTCGAACGGCGGCACGAACGCATAGCCTTCTTCGCGCATGAGGCGTTGCGCTTCGATCTGCGCTTCGTCCTGGCTCTTGCCCGCGATCACCACGCGCGCGCCCAGCGCAGCCACGGCTTCGACCTTGTTGGGCGGCACGAGCGACGACATGCAGACGGCCGACTCCATGCCGAGCGCGTGTGCCGCATACGCGAGTGCACGGCCATGATTGCCGGTGGACGCGGTGACGACGCGCTTCACGCCCGACTCGGCGAGATGCGCCACCGCGTTGGTCGCGCCGCGCAACTTGAAGCTGCCCGTGGGCTGCACGGTTTCGAGCTTGAAGTAGACCGGCACGCCCACGCGCGCCGACAAAGTGGGAGACGCCACGAGCGGGGTGTGCGCTACGCGGCCGGCGAGCCGCTGGCGCGCGCGGTAGACATCGGCAAGCGAGAGTGACGAAAACGAAAGCGACGACATGAAATGCACGTTCCTTCCTGTGAATCTGTGCAATCCAGTCTAATGAGCCAAAACGGGCTTTCTAATGTCCTGGTACAATCCGCGCGCCCGGATGGGCAGACGCAACGTCTAGTTGAAATCGTGCACGTGCGGATACTGCTCGAACACGCCCGCCATGGTCTGCAGCGCGTTGCGGCACGCGGTGTCCGACGCTTCCGCGCCAAGGCTGATGCGCACCGCATTGGGACGCGCTGTGCCGCCCACGAGAAATGGGTCCGGCGAAGTCACGGCAATCTGGCGATTGCGCAATTCGCGCACGACGCGGTCCGCCTGCCAGTAGTCGGGCACGCGCAGCCAGGCGGACAGCGCGTTGGGATGCGCGCCGAGCACATAGTCGCCCAACGCCTCGCGCACCATCGCCTGGCGCGCGGCGAGCCGCTCCCGCTGCAGTTCCACGAGGCGCCGCGCGGTGCCGTCCATGATCCAGCGCGTGGCAATCTCCGCAATCGGCGAGGTCGCCATCCAGCTGCTCACGCGCAACACGCTTTCCACGCGCAGCGCAAGGCGGCGCGGCATGGCGAGATAGCCCGTGCGCAGACCGGTGAGCACCGACTTGGTCATGCTCGTGCAATAGAACGCCAGCTCGGGAATCAGGCTCGCGACAGGCGTGTTGGCTTTCGCGGGCAGCGCGCCATACACATCGTCCTCGATCACGTACACGCCATAGCGCTCCGCAATGCGCGCAATCGCGCGGCGGCGCGAATCGGGCAAGACGGCCATGGTGGGATTGTTGAAGGTCGGCGTGCACACGAGCGCGCTCACGCGCTCGCTGTCGCACATTTCCTCGAAATGCTCGGGACGGATGCCGTACTCGTCGATTTCGAGCCCCTTGAGCGTGAAGCCCAGCACGTTTGCCGAGCCGATTACGCCGTGGTCCGTGAGGCTTTCGCAGAGCACGGTGTCGCCGGGGCCTACCGTGGAGGCGAGCGCGAGGAAAATGCCGTGCGCCGCGCCATTGGTGATGAGGAGCGATTCGGGTTTCACCGGCATGTTGAGCGAGGCGAGCCACGCCGCGCCCGCCTGGCGATGATGCTCGAAGCCCGCGATGGGCCGAAATGAGCGAATCCACGGCTGATCGTCCAGCGTGGCGAGCGTCGCGCACACCTCGCGCCACGCGGCGTCGTGCTGCGGCGTGTGGACGATGCGCGCAATGGAAAAGTCGACGATCTCGCGCTCGGCCGTGTCGAGAATATAGTTCGACATCGACTCGGTCACGCGCGCGGCGACGAAGCTGCCGCGCCCGACCTCGCAGCGAATCAGGCCCTGCCTTTCGAGTTCCTTGTAGGCATTGGTGACCGTCTGCACGCTCACGCCCAGTTCCGAGGCCACCTCGCGCTGCGGCGCGAGACGCACGCCGGAAACGAGCGCGCCGCGCTCGATGTCCTGTGCAATCGCCTTGACCAGCCGTTTGTATTTGGATTCTGCGCCGTGCGCGGCCCCGACCGCGTCACGCCACTCGCCCGAAATCGTCGCCCACGCCATCTCGATCCGCTCCTCGGTAAGCGTTCATGGTCGCTCAGAAACGGGGCGGAAAATAATTGTCTCAGGACAATTGCGGGTAAAAAAAGGACAATCATGTCCGGAAAATCGACAGCGCCTGCGTCGGTCAGCACCTCGATTTCGCGCGCCGCGCTCGCGCTGCGCCAGCGAACCCACTTCGGAGGCGACGAGCTGGCGAGCCTGGCTGGCATCTGACGATAAGCTTTCACCTCCCGCCGAGTGGTTTCCACATGGAGGCCGTGATGCGTTGGCGCGCCTTTTCGTAACCGCTCCACGGATCGGCGCGCAGCGCTTCGAGCCGCCCGCGCACGTTCGCGACATTCCACTGGTCGCCGCTTGTGAGCGTGTGCAGTTCGTCCCAGTCGACGGGCACCGATACGCCAAGACCGGGCCGCGCCCGCGGCGCATAAGCCGCAGCTGTGCTCGCACCGCGGTTGTTGCGCAAATAATCCACGAAAATCCGGCCCTTGCGGTTCTGCGCCCCCATCTTCGCGCTGAAGCGCTCGGGCAGCGTCGCCGCCATGTGGCTCGCCACCGCGCGCGCGAAGTCCTTGGCCTCGTCCCAGCCGGCATGGCGTGTGAGCGGCACCACCACGTGCAGGCCCCGCCCGCCGCTCGTTTTACACCACGCCTGCAGGCCCAGCGCGTCGAGCAGTTCGCGCGTGAGCTGCGCGGCCTCGAGCATGCGCTCCCATGCGAGCGAGGGATCGGGGTCCAGGTCGAAGACGATGCGGTCGGGCTTTTCGATGCTCGCCGCGAGCGCATTCCAGGTGTGCAGTTCGATCGTGTCCATCTGCGCCGCGCCGACCAGCGCCTCGGTGGTATCGAGCGTGAGCAGCGGCGCATGGCCCGGATCGAGGCCGGGGTGCTGCGTGGCATGCGGAATCTGCAGCGCGTTGGCGTGTTTCTGGAAAAACAGCTCGCCGCCCACGCCCTTGGGGGCGCGCGCAAGCGCGACGGGCCGCCCCTGCACGTGCGGCAGCAGCCGTTCAGCAATCGCTTCGAAGTACTCAACGAGATCGATCTTGCGCAGTCCGCTTTGCGCGTCGATCACGCGCTCGGGATGCGTGATGCGCACGCCGGCGACCTCGGCTTCGTCGTGGGCGGCGCGGCGCGTACGGCTCGCCGTCTTTGGCGCGCTCGCCGAAGCCTGCATTGCGGCCTTCTTTTCGCGTTGGTTCGCCACCGCCTGCACGGGCGTGGACTGCCCTTCGCGCACGATGTCCTTTGCGGGCTTGTCCTCGCGCAGTCCGACGAACGACGCCTGGCGCACCACGCCCGCGCTCGTCCATGTCTTGAAGCGCACCTCCGCCACGAGTTCAGGCCGCACCCAGTGCACGCCCGCGCGACGCTCGGCCGCCGGCACCGCCGCGAACGGCGAGTTCTGGCGCTCGCGCGCACGCAGTTCGCCCGCCATCGCTTCGAGCCGCGCCGCGTCGAAACCCGTTCCCACTTTGCCGGCATATTGCAACGCGCCATCGTCGCCATACACGCCGAGCAGCAGTGCGCCGAACCCCTCGCGGCTGCCCTTCGGTTCCGTATAGCCGCCGATCACGAATTCCTGGCGCCGCGAGCAGCGCAGCTTGAGCCACGCTGCGCTGCGCGTGGACGTGTAGCGACTATCGCGCCGCTTGGCGACGAGTCCTTCGAGATTCGCCTCGCAGGCGGCTTCGAGCAGGGCCTGCGGTTCGCCCTCGAAGGCCGCCGAAAAACGCAGCGCATCGTCAGGCTTTTGTGAGAGCAGCGCCGAGAGCTTATTGCGGCGCGCCTCGAGCGCCACGCCGCGCAAGTCCGCGCCGTCTAGCCAAGGCAGATCGAAGAGCCAGAACGTGATGTCGCCCGCACGGCCCGCGTCGAACGCGTTCTGCAACGCCTGGAAGTTGGGCACGCCCGTCGCGTCGAGCACAACGGCCTCGCCGTCCAGCCACGCCGATTCGACCTTCAGCGCGCGCAGCGCTTGCACCTGACGCGGAAACTTCGCTGTCCAGTCGTTGCCGGTGCGGGTAAAGATACGCACATCGCCCTTGCCGCGCGCGTGGCGGTCAATGCGCGCCAGCACGCGGTAGCCGTCGAACTTCATTTCGTAGAGCCAGTTGTCGCCGTGCGGGGGAGCGTCGACCGGCGTAGCAAGTTCCGGGGCAAGTGTCTCTGGCATCGATGCGCGCACTGCGCCTTCCAGTGCCGTGGCTGCCTCCTGCTTCGCGGCCCGGTTGCCCGCGCGGGCGCCCTTTTTTGATGTTTTCGACGTTTTCGACGTAGCAGGTTCGTCCTCGACTACATGGAATTCGTCTTCAGGCACGGCCTCGTCGTCGCGCTGCTTGATCAGCAACCAGCTCTCCTGTTTGCCGTCGTGCATGGGACTCCGCACGAGCGCCCAGCTGCCGTGCAGCCGCTCGCCCTCCAGCGTGAATTTGAGCTTGCCTTGCGCATACCCTTCGCGCGCGCCGCGCAAACCGCCCTCGGGGCGCCACACACCGTGGTCCCAGATCGCCACCGTGCCTGCGCCATAGCTGCCTTCGGGAATGCGCCCTTCGAACGAGCCATATTCGAGCGGATGATCCTCCACATGCACGGCGAGCCGTTTCACCGTCGGGTCGAGGCTCGGGCCCTTGGGAATAGCCCACGACTTGAGCGTGCCGTCCAGCTCGAGGCGAAAGTCGTAGTGCAGCCGCCGCGCATCGTGACGCTGTATCACGAACGATCCTTCACCCTCTCGCGGTTTCGCGCTGCGTCGCGCAGTGCGACCACGCGGCTCCGGCGTTTCATCGAAGCGGCGCTTCTGTTCGTAGACTTCGAGCTTGTGCTTCATCGTTCGCCCCTTGTTCCTCTCTCTCAGAGCCGCGCTCGCGTTCATCACGCCGCGCGCCGTCCGCGCTTCGGCGCCGGTTTCCCGGACGGCGCACTCGCGCCGCTCCCGCCACCCTCGCTGCGCTTGCCGAGACTGCGCTTGAGCAACTCGGAAAGGTCGACGATATCCGCGCCGCGCCGCTCGGGCGCGGGTGCCGCAACGGGCGTGAGTTCGTGCGCCTTGCCTTCGCGCGCCTTGCGCCCGGCCAGTTCGAGAATCGCGTCGAGGTAGGTGTCGCGATACGTTTCGGGGTCCCAGTCCGTGCTCATGTCGTCGATGAGCTTGCGCGCCATTTGCAGTTCCTGTGTGCTCACGCCCGCGGCTTTTGCACTGCTGGGCAGCCGCTTCACCGCATCGAACTCGCGCACCTCGGTGGCCCACCGCAGCGTTTGCAGCGCAAGCGCGGGGCCCACCGCCACGAGCGCCGCGAGATGCTGCCGGCTGTGCAGCACGACGCTCGCAATGCCGAGCTTGCCGCTCGCCGCGAGCGCGTCGCGCAAGAGCGCGTAGGTCTTGCCCGCGCGCTTATCGGGGGCGAGCCAGTACGGCGTGTCGAGGTAGAGAAAGGAGACCTGCGACGCCTCGACGAACGCGAGCAGCTCGACCGTCTGCGTCGATTCGGGACTCGCGGCCTTGATCTCCTCGTCGGACATCACCACGTAGGCGCCTTTTTCATACTCGTAGCCGCGCACGATGTCGGCGTGCTGGACCGCCTTGCCCGTGCGCTTGTTGATCTGCTGATAGCCAACTGGGTCCAGCGTGCGCCGATCGAGCAGGTTGAAGCCGGTACGCTCGCTCTGCGTAGCCGGGAACACTTCGACCGGCACATACACGAGCCCGAAGGTGATGGCGCCTCTCCATATCCATATCGCGCGTGGCATGCTCGCATCCTCCTCGCCTTCCGTATCGTGCGGCCATCGCGCAAATACAATGCCCGTCGCCCTTGCGGCCCGTTCAGAAGTGCACTGTGTTCAAAGGGACGCAACAAAACGTGCTGGCATCTCCCGGTTTTTATCTACGGGAATACGCGATGCTTACCCGCAAACACAATGGGCTCACCTGCGTTAGCAACTTTGCACCGAAGATGCGAACGCCGGGGCGGCGGACGACTAAAGCGGAGGCAGCATGCAAGACAACGGCGCACCTGCGCTCACGGTCGAGGAAACGCTGATCACCGAAGCCCTGGTGAACCGCCCGAACCGACTGCCCGACTACCAGGGCGAGAGCCGTGCGCTTGCTGCGCTCGCGCATGAAATGGCGAACAATCCCTCAGGTGTGCTGCCTATGCTCGCGCGGCTCGCCCTCACGCTTTGCCGCGCCGGGTCGGCGGGCGTGAGCGTGCCCGAGCGCGACGGCCCCACGGCCCGCTTCCGCTGGGGCGCGGTGGCCGGCGAACTGGCTGCCGACGTGGACCGCACGCTTCCCGGCGACGATTGTCCCTGCGGCGTGACCGAGGGGCGCAATACCATGCTTCTCTTCGACCGGCCGGCACGCAGCTTTGCTTCGTACCGCGCGATCGATCCACCCATCAGCGAGGCGTTGCACGTGCCATGGCGCGTCAACGGCACGGTGGTCGGCACGGTCTGGGCCGTGACGCACGGCGAAGAAAGACATTTCGACGCCGAGGACGCGCGCCAGCTACAAGGTCTCGCCTCCTGCGCGAGCGCCGCCCACCAGTTGACGAGCGCGCTGAGCGACGCCCAGGACGCGGGCCGCAATCTCGCGCAGCAGGTGGCCGAACGCACGCGCACGCTGCAGAACATCAATACGAAGCTCCACGACGAAGCCGGGCACCGCAAGCAGGTCGAAGAGGCGCTGCGCGAGAGCGAGGCGCGCCTGCAGGCCGCCATCTCCATCGAAACCGTGGGCGTGCTGTTCTTCGACCTCGACGGCACCATGGCCGACGCCAACGGCGCTTTCGAGCAGATGAGCGGCTATAGCCGCGAGGATTTGCGCGCCGCGGCGCACTGGGACCGGCTCGTGCCGCTCGAATTTCTCGGCGTCACGACGCGTGCGGTCACCGACCTCGCCACCACCGGACGCACACAGCCTTATGAACGGCAGTTGATCCGCAAGGACGGCACGCGCTGGTGGGGCCTTTTCGCGCCCACGCGGATCTCGGGCACGGGCATGGCTTCCAGGTGCGCCGAATTCGCACTGGACATTACGGAACGCAAGCGCGTGGAAACTGAATGCGCTGACAGCGAGGAGCGCTTTCGCGCGTTGGTGGAAGGCTTTGCGCAGGCCGTATGGGAAGCCGATGCCCAAGGTCAGGCCGAGTCGGTCTCGCCGGGCTGGTCGGAATATACCGGGCAGCCCGGCGAAGAATGGCTCGGCGAAGGCTGGGCGAACGCCGTCCATCCCGATGACCGCGCCTACGCGCTGCGCCAATGGAAAGACGCGATTGCGGCACAACGCGTGGTGAACGCGGAATATCGCCTGCACGTCGCCGCGGGTGGCTGGCGCTGGACCAACGTGCGCGCCGCGCCGATCTGGAATCCGGACGGCACAGTGCGCAAGTGGGTGGGCATGAATATCGACGTGGACGACCGCCGCAGCGCACAGGAAGCGCTGCGCGAGAGCGAGGCGCGCTTTCGCGCGCTAGCCGAAGCGTCGCCCGCACTGATCTGGCAAATCGACACGCAAGGCAATACGGTCTATCTGAACCAGCGCTATCTCACGGCGATCGGCCTCACGCCCGGACAGCTGCTCGAAACCGGCTGGCAAACCATCGTGCATCCGCGCGATCTGCCCGGCTTTCTGTCGCGCCTACAGGCTGCGCAACTCGACCATTGCGCGTTCCAGAGCCGGCTGCGCGTGAAAATCAAGGATGCAGGCTGGCACTGGTTCGAAACCTGTTGTGCGCCGTGGTTTTCCGCGAACGGCGAGTTTCGCGGCCACGTGTGTGTATCGATCGACGTGACCGAAGCCGTGAATGCCGAAGACGCGCTCAAGGAAGCGGACCGGCGCAAGGACGAATTCCTCGCCACGCTCGCGCACGAGCTGCGCAATCCGCTCGCGCCGATCGCCAATGCGCTGCACCTCATCCGGCACAGCGAGTTTCCAGCGGACTCCGCGCCGATCCTCGACATGCTCGATCGTCAGGTGCATCACATGGTGCGGCTGATCGACGACCTGATGGAAGTGTCGCGCATCACGCGCGGCAAGATCGGCCTCGTGAAGGCGCCCGTGGCGCTCGCGGAAATCATCGAGAATGCCGTCGAGACGAGCCGCCCCGCCATCGATCAGGCCCATCATGAACTGAGCATCACGCTTCCCGACACGCCGCTCGTTCTCGACGCCGATCGCGTGCGGCTCACGCAGGTCTTCGCGAACATGCTCAACAACGCGGCGCGCTACACCGACACGGGCGGCCAGATCCGGCTCGACGCCACGCGCGAAGGCGAGTGGGTCGTCGTCGCACTGAGCGATACCGGAATCGGCATGTCGGCGGGGCAGATCGATCAGGTGTTCGAAATGTTCACCCAGGTCAGCCGCCCCGCCGACCGCAACCAGGGGGGCCTCGGCATTGGCCTCACCATGGTGCGACATCTCGTGCGCATGCACGGCGGCACCGTCGAGGCGGCAAGCGCAGGCCCCGGCAAAGGCAGCACCTTCACGGTGCGCCTGCCGCTCTCGCAGCAGACACCTACCGAACCGCGCGATACCCCGGCGAGCGTGGCGCGCGCTGCGAAGCCGCTCGCGGGCAAGCGCATTCTCGTGGTCGACGACAACCGCGACGCCGCCGATTCGCTCGCCATGGTGCTCTCGGGCGAAGGCGCGCAGGTGCGCGTGGTCTACGACGGCGCCGCCGCGCTCGGTGCGCTGGCGCAGTCGGTGCCACATGCGGTCGTGCTCGACATCGGCATGCCCGGCATGGACGGCTATGAAATCGCGCGACAGATCCGTCAAAGCCCGCGGTACGTCGGCCTTCAGATCATCGCGCTAACGGGTTGGGGCCAGCACGCCGACCGGCTGCGCTCGCGCATGAGCGGTATCGATTCGCATCTCACGAAGCCGGTCGATTTCCACACGCTATTCGAGCTGCTGGTCGCGCGCTGAAAGGCCCCTCACGCGCTTTACACGCCATTACCCCCGAGCGTCTTGAGGCTCTTCCACTGGCCCTGCTGCACCTCGAAGAGCGTATAAGGCGGCTTGATGAGGTCGCCGTGCGGATCGAACGCGATATTGCCCGTCACGCCCACCACCGTCACCTTCGGGAAACTCGCGACGATCTTCGAGCGGTCGAGCGAATCGGCGTCGCGAATCGCCTTGATCATCGCGAGCGCGGCATCATAGGCGAACGGCGCATACAGTTCGACATCCTGATTGAAGCGTGCCTTGTAGCGCTTCGCGAATGCTTGCGCGGAAGGCAGCTTGTCGAGCGCCGGTCCCGGTTCGAGATCCTGCGTGCCTTCGCCCGCCGGGCCCGCGATCTGCAGGAAGGCATTGCTCTTCAATGCGCCCGCGCCGAACAGGCGCGCCGGCATGCCGAGCGTGCGCATCTGCTTGGCGAGCATCGCGCCCTGTTCGTCGAGGCCGCCAAAGAAAATCACGTCGACGTTCTTCTGCTTGAGCGAGGTAAGTATGGCGCGAAAATCGACGGCTTTGTCATTGGTGAACTCGCGGTCGACGATATTGCCGTTGGCCTCCTTCGCGCCTTTCTCGAACGCGTCGGCGAGCCCCTGGCCAAAGGCCGTGCGGTCGTCGATGATGCCGATGCGCTTCGCCTTCAACTGCTCCACCGCGAACTTGCCGGCGATCACGCCGCCTATGCCGTCGTTGCCCATGGTGCGAAACACGTTCGCGTAGCCCTGCTGGGTTAGCGCCGGATTCGTCGAGCCCGGCGTGATCATCGCGACATTCGCATTGTGATACACCGTCGAAGCGGGAATGCTGCAGCCCGAGTTGTAGTGGCCGATCACGCCGACCACGCCGTCGTCCACGAGCTTTTGCGCCACCTGCACGGCCACGTGCGGATCGGCCTGGTCGTCCTGCACGTCGAGCACGTACTTCACCGGCTTGCCCGCAATCATGGGGTGTTTGGCGTTCTCCTCGTCGATCGCGAGCTGCGCGCCATACTGCAAGTCCTTGCCGACGCGCGCCACCGGGCCGGTGAGCGGACCCGCGAAGCCGATCTTCACAACCTCGGGGTCGGCCGCCTGCGCGGGGCCGTGCAAGCCCATCAGCCCGAGGGCCATCGTTAGTACGAGAGTGCGGCGGTTCATGATGCTCATCCTCGCTGGGAGACTGTTGCGGTGGGTGTTATGTGGCGGTTGGCTGGAAAGTGGCTTGAATCACGGGTTAAAAGCGTCGCGGACTATAAGGCGAAAGATCGAAAGGAGGCGCACGCCTTGCAACGAGATCGGCGACCACGCTGCCCGTCACGCCGCCGAGCGTCACGCCCAGATGCTGGTGCCCGAACGCGTAGATCACGCGCGGCGAGCGGCTCGACGCGCCCACCACGGGCAACGCGTCGGGCAGGCTCGGCCTGAAACCCAGCCAGTCGCTGTCCGGTTCCGGCAGCCCGGGCAGCGCCTCCTGCGCGGAGCGCGTCAAGAGGCGCAGCAGGTCCGCGTTCTTGCCCGCGCCGCTGGCCGCCAGCTCGACGGTGCCCGCCGCGCGGATGCCGCCGTCCATCGGCGTCATGTAGAAGCCGCGTTCGGCCCAGCCGCACGGACGCGAAATTCGATTAGCGGTGCCAGGAAAGCGCACGTGATAGCCACGTTCCACACCTAGCGGCACTGCGTCGCCGCATTGGCGCGCGAGGCGCCCCGAAAACGCACCCGCGCAGACAATGGCCTGTTCCGCGTCATGTGCCTCGCCCGCCGTATCGATCAGCTTCACCGCACCAGACGTTGGCTTCAGCGTATCGACCGCCACGCGCCGGTGCACCAGGCCGCGCTGCGTCAGCATCGCGTGCAAGGTCTGCAGAAAGCCGCGCGGATCGCTCAGAAACCAGCTGCCCTTGAAGAGCGTGCCTTGAGAGAAGAGCGGCGCGAGGCCGGGCTCCAGTTGGGCGATCTCGTTGCGCGCGAGCGTTTCGAACGCCACGCCGAGCGAGCGCCGTAGCTCGAGCGCCGGCTGCGCGGCCTTGAACGACGCTGCGCTCGAATACAGGTAAAGGCATTCGCGTTCACGCACGAAGGCCGCGAGCGTGTCGACGGCCAGCATTTCGCGGTAGCCTTCAAAGGCGCGCGAAAGCAATTGCGCGAGCGCATTCACGCTGCCCTCATAGCGGCGGGGCGTCGCGCTCAGCAGGAAACGCGTGAGCCAGGGCGCGAGCGCCGGCACGTCGCCCCAGCGGATGCGCAGCGGGCTCGTCGACGAGAATAGAAAGCGCGGGATATTGCGGAACACGTCCGGGTTGTTCACGGGAATGCACGCATAGTTCGCGAACGTGCCCGCGTTGCCGTATGAAGCGCCCTCGCCCGGCCCCTGCGCGTCGTACAGCGTCACGCTGTGCCCGTCGCGCATGAGCCAGTACGCGCACGACAACCCCACGAAGCCCGCGCCGATGACAGCCACTTGCGCCATTACTTCTTCCAGTTGGTTGCAGGCTCACGGAATTCCTGCACGTGAGTCCTCTTGCGTGTGAGCAGGTAAGCCGCCGACACCACCGCCAGGCTCGCCAGGCTCGCCATGAGCTGGCCCGCGAGCGCATGGTCGAAGCCCATCGCGCAGAGCACGCCGGCAATCGCGGCCACCACGGCCCACGAAAGCCAGGGAAAGAGCCACATTTTGAATGTGAGCCGTTCGGGCGCCGTCGCCTCGAGGCGCCGGCGAATCACGATCTGCGAAACGGCGATGGAGAGATACACGAACAGCATGATCGCGCCCGATGCACTGACGAGATAGAGGAACACGCCCTGGGGCGAAACGATCGCCGCGACGATGGCCACGTAGCCGACGATGCTGCTCGCGAGCACGGCGAGACGCGGCACGCGGCTCTTCGAGAGCGTGAGCAGCGCGCGCGGGGCGTCGCGGCGCTCGGCGAGCCGGAACACGATGCGCGAGGAGACATAGAGCCCGGAGTTCAGCGCCGAGAGCACGGCCACCAGAACGATTGCATTCATGATGTCCGCGGCGCCCGGAATATGCATGGTTTCGAGCGCGGCCACGAACGGCGAGTAGCCCACCTTGATGCTCGCCCACGGCACGATGCACGCGATCACGAAGAGCGAGCCGACATAGAACGTGATGACGCGCAGGATGACCGAGCGCGTCATCGACGCCACGTTGCGGCCCGGATCGTCGGATTCGGCCGCGGCAATGGTCGCGATCTCCGCACCGCCCACCGCGAAAATCACCGTGGGCACGCCCGCGAAGATCGACATCGCGCCGAACGGCATGAATCCGTGGTCGCCGCTCAGGTTGTTCACGGTCTGGTGCCACGAGCTGAACCCGAACAGATAGCTCGCGCCCACCACGATGAACACGATGATCGCCGCCACCTTGATCGACGCGAACCAGTACTCGAATTCTCCATACGATTTCACCGAGAGCAGGTTCACGGCCGTCATGAGCGACAGGAGCACGAGCCCGATCACCCAGACCGGTGCGGGAATCCAGCGCTGCAGGATGCCCGCGCCCGCCACCGCCTCCACGGCGACCACGATGACCCAGAAGTACCAGTAGAGCCAGCCGTTCGTGAAACCGGCCCAGTCGCCGAGACCGATGCGCGTGAACTCCGTGAACGAGCCGACACCCGGATGCGCGAGCGCCATCTCGCCGAGCATACGCATGACGAACAGCACGACGATGCCGGCCAGCAGATAGCTCAGGCAGGCAGCCGGCCCCATCGCGCTGATGGTCGCGCTGCTCCCGACGAAGAGCCCCGCGCCGATGATTCCGCCGAGCGAAATCATCGTGACGTGCCGCTTGCGCAGCGAGTGGCCAAGGGGTGTGGATGTTGCGTCTGAAGCGGGTGTGGGTTGCCGGGTTGCCACGAGCCTGTCCTCCTGTAATACAGTGCGTGTTGCGCCGAACTGCCGACCGAACAAAACCTTGAATTCATACTCACACAATAATTTTTTGTGTGCAATTAAAAATGCTTTGTGTGGAGACCAGGAAATTCCCTGGTGGGTGACCTTTCGGTCCGGGACAAAGGCAGCTAAACTCCGGCCAGATATCGTACTATTGGCGTAACGATGCGGCGGCGGCGCTGGCAGCCCATTTCACAGCAGCAAGGCAACGTGGCAGACGATCGAATTTTGTATGGAGTTACTACTTGCATGAAAGCCGACTATTACCAGACAAAATCGGATGACGATCTCCAGACAAAAGGTCGACAAGCCACGTATCTGGAGGTCTCCCGCAATCTCGAGGAGCAGGTGCGCAGCGGTCAGTACCCACCCGGCAGCCGCCTGCCGCCGCAGCGCGATCTGGCCGTGGAACTGGGCATCAACGTCTCCACGGTCTCGCGCGCGTATAAGGAATTGCAGGCGCGCGGGCTGATCGTGGCGAGCAAGCGGCGCGGCTCGATCGTCACCGGCGGGGCCATGCCTGCCGTCGGCGCGGCGGCGCAGCGCGGCAGTCAGGCGAGCGGCGCTGGAGCGGGTGGCGTGGTGGACCTCACCGTCAACCGGCCGGCGACCGGAGAATTTCTCGCGCAGCTCGCCCGCACGATGGCGTCGATCTCGCGCGACCCGCGCTTTGCCGAAACCCAGGAATACCAGCCGCCCCAGGGCGCCGAATGGGCGCGCGCCGCGGGCGCGCAGTGGATCGCCGCACCGGGCTTCACGCCCTCGCCCGAGAATCTCGTCGTGACGAGCGGCGCGCAGCACGGCCTCTATGCGGTCCTGAGCAGCCTGATGGGACACGAAGGCGTGATCCTTTCCGACAAGCTGACGTACTACGGCCTCAAGGCGCTCGCACCCGTATTCCAGTTCGAGCTGGTCGGTATCCCGAGCGACGCCGAAGGCCTCCTGCCCGACCAGCTCGAAGATGCCTGCCGCCGCATGCCGGTGAAGGCCATCTTCACCGTGCCGAACCTGCAGAACCCCAGCGTGGTCACGATGAGCCTCGAGCGGCGCCTCGCGCTCGTGGAGATCGCGCGGCGACATCACGTCGCCATCATCGAGGACGACGTGTACGGGCCGTTGCTGCGCAAGCGCCTGCCGACCATCGCGAGCCTGTGTCCCGAGCTGACCTTCCACGTGGCCTCCACCTCGAAGGTGCTCGCGCCGGGGCTGCGCATCGGCTATCTGCTCACGCCGCCGCACGGTGCACCGCTCGCAGCCGAAGCCGTGCGCACGACGGCCTGGATGCCTGCGCCGCTCACCACGCTCATCACCACGCGTTGGATCGAGGACGGCACCGCTCACCTCATCCTCGAAGCGCAGCGTGCGGAGCTGCAGGCGCGCCAGGAACTCGCTCTCCAGATCCTGCCGCGCGAGTTGCTCAACAGCGACCCGGCGTGCATGTTCGTCTGGCTGCGCGTACCGGCGCCGTGGCGTTCCGACGACTTCGCCGCGAACGCGCTCGCGCGCGGCGTGAATACCATGCCCGCTTCGGCCTTCGCGGTGGACCGCTCGACGCTCGAGCACGGCGTGCGTATCAACCTCGCGTGTGCAACCTCGCGGGAGCAACTCGCGCGCGCACTGAAGGTTCTCGCTCGCACACTGCAGGACCGGCCGCGCGCGCTCTTCGGCACGATCTAGGCCGCACCCGGATTTTCCCCAATGGGTTGGCGTCGATGTGGCGTCGATGGGCTCGCCTGCTGCGTGAGCCCATCGACCATGCGCACGTCCATGCGCAATTTCTTCCGCTGCGAGTGCGCCTCGCGCAGCTCGAATCGGTCATAACGTCCGCGATGTTAGGCAACGACGGTGCACGTCAACCGCGCTCTGGTGGACTTCGCATCCATCTGCATCGCGTACGCACACATTCGGCTGGCAGGAAGCAAATCAGGTACTAGAATGCATTGGTGCAAGTGATGCAAAGGCAGTCAGTTCGGCAGGAACGTTCGACAGTTTGATGTTTCGAGTTCGTCATTGGAGGCATGCTCATGACGTGCCTGAACGAAAAGATTGTCGGTGCAGCCTTTTTTATGCTGAGCGGTTACGCATTCGCTCAGAGCACCGGTTTGAACATTCCCGAAACCATGACGGTCGCCAATATCCCGTCAATGCCGATGGAAGTGGTTCCAGCGCTGCCACCGGAACCCCAGGCGTACCTCCACCGGTACGAAATGGAATATCAGGCGAATCAGTCAAAGCCGTTTTACGCGGAAGTCGAAAGCTTTTATAGCGCGCCGGTGGCACAGGACAAATACCATTACGACTTCGTGAAATCCGCGCCCGGAAGCCGTTACGGTGAGCAGCAGGCTGCACGGTCGAGTGCCGATTATCTGCAGATGGGCCCTTCCACAGCGCCGCAAATCTCGATTCTTCAGGTGCCGGACAGCACGCTGAACATCGGCGCGCAGCCTCAGCGCAGGCTCTCGCTGACCGTCGACGAGTGGGTGTTTTCCGCCACCGCACGCGTCGCCATTCTTCATTCGCATAGCACAGGCGCAACGGTTACCGTTCGGCGCGGCTTCTAGATCCGCGTATCTGATTTAACTGTCGAATCGAGAAAGACATTAATCGAAACAGGAAATGGCGCAACCGGAAGCAAGTGCGCTTTTGCAGACAACCTTCGGTAAGGATTGCAGACTTCCTGCAAGCCGACTTTTCGCAACTTCGGCTTATGGAATTCATTACTCAAGACAAGTTCATACGTATTCGCGCTAGCGCACCGGCGACGACACCGCATAACGCACGAGCCTCGCGTCGCGCTGCATTTCGGCAATACTCGCAGCGGAGCCCGGACGCCGGTAGAAATACCCCTGCCCATAGCGAATGCCCAGACGTTGCAACATCTCGTGTTGCGCCTCGGTCTCGACACCCTCTGCAATGATTTCCATTCCGAAGTGACTGGCCAGCGCCACGATCCCCTTGACAAGCTGATCGCCGCGCCGCTCGAGTTGTCGTACGAACTGCCCGTCGATCTTCACGTAGTCGAACGGAAAGCGCCCGAGCGTGTCGAGGTTGCTGTGATGCGTGCCGAAGTCGTCGATAGCGAATTTCACGCCGCGCGCCTTCAGCGTCTCGAACACCGCCTCGGTGCGAGCGCGCTGTTCGAGCAGGAAACGCTCGGTCACTTCGAGAATCAGGATGATGTCCGGCGGCAGGTGCTCGACTGCGCCGAGCACGTCCGCCACGAAATCCTTGCGTTCGAAGTCCAGCGGCGCAACGTTGACGGCGAGGTGAAACGGACGCTCGCTCGTCGCGCGCACCATCTCTGTGGTTGCGCGTTCGAGCACGAAGCGCGTGACCGGTCCGAGCAGGCGGCTACCCTCTACGTCGGCCATGAACACGGCGGGACTCACTGCGCCGAATTTCGGATGGGTCCAGCGAATGAGCGCCTCTGCGCCGCTCACGCGGCCGGTCGCCAGTTCGACCACGGGCTGGTAGACCACATGAAACTGGCCGTGCCGCAGGCCGCGGCGCACCGCCGAGAGCAGCAGCCGGCGCGGCGCGAATGCGATGAGCCAGGCCGCGCCGATCAGCAGATCGACGAGCAGCGCCGCCGCGCCAAAGCGCAGACCGTATTTCCAGCGCGCGTCGCGATGCGCGCTTGGCGCGAACGCCACGTCGACGGCGAAGCCCCAGCGCGAAGATGTGGCACGCGCACCCGCGTGGCGCGCCGCGTCGCCGGCGGCGAGCAGCGCGCCACGGTCGTCTATCGCCGCAGCGCCCGGCACGGAGAGCGTGACGCGGCCCGCGCCGTAGCGCACGCCGTGCGCGAGTGCATCGGTCAGATACGCCGACTCGATCACGTAAAGCAGGCCAACGTTCTCGCCGGTGGGTACATAGAGCGGCATGACCGGCACGTGGGCCTGCCAGGGCGAGCCGCCGATCAGCGTGACCGCTGTGCTCGCAGGTACATGCGCGAAGAACGGAGCGAGCGGCAGGTCGTAGGGGCCGAGCGCAGACGAACAGTAGAGCCGCCCGTTCGCCACGAGATTGATGCCGCGCACGTAGTTGACGTGCGTTCTCAGCTCGGCGAACTGCCGCGCCACACGCTCGCAGGGCTGCCCCGGAAGTGCGGCGAACGCGGCACTTTGTGCGGTGAGCACGCTATCGAGAATGTGCTCGATCGCGGACACCATATCCTGCGCGATCAGACCTTCATGCTTGCGGATCGACTTGTCGCCTTCCCTCACGCCGGCGGCCGCCGCGAGCAACAGCAGACTTGCGGCGCACACGAACGTGACGATGGCGGCGAGCGTGGGCGTGAGGCCCGACCAAAGGGACTTGCGAATCGAAGACCACGTAGCTGGTTTTGTCATGGGCACGCCTGTGCATGGATGGCGTGCCCCGTTCCGGACATGATCGGGCATAGGCTCCCTGCACGTCACCCGCTTTTTGTATGAACAGACGATACGTTACGTCAACCGCTTCCTCACATGTTAGTTTTTCTCTTTTCACGCGCACCCCGCATTCCGGGAACGGCGCATGCTACTACGCATCGCGTGCTGAACCCGGCCTTGCCCGATGAATCCTCCCAATACGACCGAGACGACTGATAAGCCCGCCATCATCGCAACCACGCTGCCCGCGCGCCTCGATCGCTTGCCGTGGGGCCGCTTTCACGTGCTCATCGTCGTGGCGCTGGGCGTCACCTGGCTGCTCGACGGTCTCGAAGTCACGCTGGCCGGTGCGGTAGCGAGTGCGCTGAAAACAAGCCCGGTGCTGCATCTCGACAATGCGCAGGTGGGCCTGGCCGGTAGCGCGTATATTGCCGGCGCGGTGTGCGGTGCGCTCGGCTTCGGCTGGCTCACGGACCGGTTGGGCCGCCGCAAGCTCTTTTTCATCACGCTCGCCGTGTATCTGCTGGCCACCGCCGCAACAGCGTTTTCATGGAGCTTCGCGAGCTTCGTCGCGTTTCGCGCGATCACGGGCGCGGGCATCGGCGGCGAGTACGCCGCCATCAATTCGACGATCCAGGAGTTCACGCCCGCGCGCGTGCGCGGATGGACCGACCTCAGCATCAACGGCACGTTCTGGGTGGGCGCGGCCATCGGCGCGGCGGGCTCGCTCGTGCTGCTCGATCCGCACCTGCTGCCCGCGGACTGGGGCTGGCGCGTGTGCTTTTTCATTGGCGCGGTACTCGCGCTCATCATTTTGCCCATGCGCCGCTGGATTCCCGAAAGCCCGCGGTGGCTGCTCACGCACGGCGAGCACGACGAGGCGAAGCACATCGTGGAAGGCATCGAGACGCGTTTTCGTGATGCGGGCCATACGCTGGAAGACCCGCCTGACGACCCGCTGCGTCTGCATGCGCGCGGCCATACCCCGCTGGGCGCGGTGTTTCATGCCATATTCGTGCGGCACCGCCGTCGTGCGCTGGTGGGTCTATCGCTCATGACCGCGCAGGCCTTCTTCTACAACGCGATTTTCTTCACCTACGCGCTCGTGCTCACCGAGTTCTATCACGTGCCCGGTGGCGACGTGGGCCTCTATCTGCTGCCGTTCGCGCTCGGCAACTTCCTCGGGCCGATCGTGCTGGGGCGGCTCTTCGACGTGATTGGCCGACGCACGATGATCGCCGCGACCTACGCGCTCTCGGGCGTGCTGCTCACGGCGAGCGGCTGGATGTTCGAGCACGGCATGCTCACGGCGACGATGCAAACCGGCGCGTGGATGGTGATTTTCTTTTTCGCCTCGGCGGCGGCGAGTTCCGCCTATCTGACCGTGAGCGAATCGTTTCCGCTGGAGATCCGGGCGCTTGCCATCGCCGTGTTCTATGCGTTCGGCACGGCGCTGGGCGGCATCATCGGCCCGGCGTTCTTCGGACGACTGATCGATACACACCAGCGCAGCGAAGTGTTCACGGGCTACGTGGTGGGATCGGCGCTCATGATCGCGGCTGCACTCGTAGCCGCGATCTGGGGCGTGGACGCGGAGCGCAAGTCGCTCGAACATGTGGCCGCGCCGCTTTCGGCCGTGGGGAAGGAGTAGGTTCGCTGCGTTACTGCGTTGCCTTCTGTGAAGGTGCGTCGGCCGCGAGCAGCAGCTGGTTCACGAGTTCGAGCTTCAGCGGTTTGTCCGGATCGGTTTTTTTCGATCACGTACTTCCTCCCATTGCCACTACCGGGATTACGATAAAACGCGACGATCGCTACGTATGGCGTATCGCCCTTCAACGCCTGTGTCAGGCCTGCGCAAGCCCCGGGGTTCAGCGTGGCCGCCATGCTGGCCTGCAGGTCCTGCGCGAGGACGGTGCGATCGTCTATAGCCGATAGTCGCACGAGGCGCCATCGACGATCTCGAGGTCCCTGAACTGATAGAAGCGCACGGCGACCGAAGTTGGACGGCCGGCATCAGCCGGATTCAATGCCTGACGCGCGGCCAGATCGACATCAAGCACCTTGACCTTCTTGTAGAACACCACACGTGACACGTGCCAGGAGCACGCAAGCCGGCCCCCCACAGACCGGCGTTCCCCAAGCAATGGGATCGATGGCCATCGGAATCATGCCGGCCATCAGCCGCCTTGCGTTTCCTGGTTTATGAAAGTATGAGCACGCAACTACAACCCGCGCTGGTCAACCGCCTGACACTGCCTGTGTCTGCCCGGTTGCACTCTCTCTACGTCAATCAACGTTGATCTGAACGTGTCGCCTGGCCACGGAAGGATCGGCATTGCCATGCATCGCTCCTCGGCTCACCGCTCCAGGCGGGCATCCGGATCGTCTGGAAACAGCTCGCGCTGGGGCTCATCGCGTTCAGTGCGATGAAATCCGCGCTCCCGCATCGAGTGACGATGATGCCCACCTTCTGCGCGGTCACCCAGCCCAGGCCTGGGCCCGGGTCGACCTCGCTGGACTGGCATCGTGTGCACGAAGTCGGTGATCACATCCGCCAGGCTCCGGTCATCGGGGCTCGGTGAGCCAGCCACTGCGTGAGCCATACCTCGCCATGCTTCGAACGTCCCGGCGTGGGCATACCACGAGGCAAGGCGCGTTGGCCCGTCCAGCTCCTCTCGCCAGTAGCGCGGCGTTTCTCCACGCGCCATCATCTGAACGACGGCCTGCTTCGAATAGCGTCGGGTTTCGCCACGGGCGTGCCGTGGCGTGGCATTGGCCTCAACCCCGAGCTCGCGTAGTTGCCCCGCAAACCGTTCACGCCAGCGTTGCAGATCCTGTTTGCGCGGGTTGAGCCGCCTGCCATCCGGCCCGCGTACCTGCACACTCAGGTGCACGTGCGGGTGCGCTTCGTCGTCGTGCGCGGCGAAGGCATACCGTCTGCCGTCGCCGAATTCCCCAGCGGCAAACGCACGCGCGGCGTCGCGCACCGCCTGTCTGTTCGTGCCTGGCGGCATCGAGAGCAGCACATTGAATACCTCGCGCCTGCGGCTTTCCTCCGGAATGCCCCAGCCACCCAGGTGCCAGGCGTGCGTGAGATCGCGCAGCGCTTCGCGCCCGAGTACGACCATCCCGTCCTGGTCCTCGAGTTCCACCTTCCCGTTGCGCGAGATGTAGCGCAGATGACGACGCACCGCGCCCATACCCTGCGCGCCCGACGCCTTGTTCGTGATCTTGACCATCACCTCAGGGGTCCGCCTGAGCGTGCGTGCAAGTTTCTCGCGCATGCGTCGCCCTTCCCGCCCAAGCTCACCGCGCGACATACGCGGCGCGCGCACATGCCGTAACGGTTCGTGAAAGAGCCGGTCTCCCCAGTCCAGCAGCATCTGGTCGACCCAGGTCATCGGGAACGGCATGCTACCGGCTCCAGCGATCGAGGTTGGCGCGCAGCACCTGCGCGACTGCGCGCAGGTGCGTTTCAATCATGGCACGGACTGCGTCGGGCATGCCCGTCATGCGATACGCATCGTCGTGCGCCTGCAACCGGCCCAGCAGCGTCACGATGGTCGCCAGTTGCTGGTTCGAATCCGCAAGCAGCCGCATCTCGCGCTCGCCCAGCTGCGGTTCATGCACGAGCTGCGAGCGGACCACTGCAACCACCCAGCGGTTGACGTTCAGGCCAGCCGCCCACGCACGCTGCCTGACCGCTTCGAGTTCGGCCTGCGTGAGACGGATTTCGAGGCGTTCGCGATGCCCGCTGGCCACAAGATGATGTCGTTCATGCCTGGACGCTGTGCCTTGCGGCTCAGCCTGGCTCAGCAAATCGTGGACCAGTAGCCGCACACCATCGGCGGCTGCCACGCCATGAAGGGCGCACCACGCCTCCCACCGTGGCTTCGCCGGCCCGAGATCCACACACAGTCGCGCCCGCGTGGTCATGTGTGCGCTCCTACCGCGAAGGCGGCGCGGGTTCTTCCCGGGCACGTTCAACCTCACGGCCCGCAACGCGCTCCGCCACCGCGCGGGTGCGACGGTTTCGGGTGGAAGGCGCCAGCGGATCGAACACGCGCGGCGCCGGCACGGTGACGCCCTCGGCCACGAAGGCTTCCAGCAGCCGGCGCGCATGCTGCTGCACCCGCGTGATCGATCGCTCGCTCAGACCATGCTCGCGCATCGCCGCAGTCAGCACCGCCATCTGCACGGCAAGTTCCTCGGGGCAAGCGCGGGGAGGCTTGCGCCTGGGCGCGGCGTGTACGGGCTCCGATTCGAGCGGCTGCGCCGCCGCCCATTCGGGCTCACCCTTTTTCCCCGCCGCGCCGGGGCGAGCGTGCGTGCGCTCCTGGCCCACCACATCGACGCGCCAGATATTGCGATAGACGTCCTTTTTCTCTTCACCGGTCATGTTTCCCCTCGTATCGATAACGGGCACCGCCACGCTCACCAGGCGCCGGCCAAGATTTTCAAGCGTGACCTGCTGTCCAGCGAGCGCGCCGGATTGCGCAACAGCCCTTCCGAGAGCGGTGCGCGGTACTTGCCATCGAACATGACCTGGGCTTCGTGCAGTCTCTCGCATGCGAAACATGGGTGATGCACCGCGGAGAGGTGGTTCGACGCGGATCGTATTCGGAGATCGCGAACGACGAGGAGATCCGTCGTATCTATCTGGGGCGGGGAGCGGCACATGTTGCGCATTGAAAACCTTTGCGCCGGATACGGCGACGTGGATGTGGTCCATAACCTGACGCTGGAAGTGCTGCCCGACGAGGTGCTCGGCGTGCTGGGCTGTAACGGCGCGGGCAAGACAACCCTGGTGAAGGCGATCATGGGTTTGCTGCCGTGTGTGAGCGGGCAGGTGGTTTTTATGGAACAGCTGGTGACGGGGCTGCGCACGCACGAGATCGCGCGACGCGGCATCGGCCTGGTTCCGCAGGGGCGCTGGATTTTTCCGAAACTGACCGTGCGCGAGAACCTGCTGATGGGTACGCGGGCCGCCGGTGGGGCGGACATCCTCGACGACGTATTCGATTACTTCCCGGTGCTCAAGTCGCGACTGTCACAGCAGGGCGGCACGCTCTCAGGCGGCGAGCAGCAGGTTCTCGCCATCGCACGCGCCCTGTGTGGCCGCCCAAAACTGCTGTTGCTGGATGAGCCGTCCGATGGCGTGCAGCCCAACCTGGTTGAGCGTATCGGCGAAGTCATCCCGGAACTGTGTCGTCGCTCGAAGCTCTCGGTGCTCCTTGTCGAACAGAACCTCGATCTCGTACTTCAGAGCGCGCGGCGCTGCATTGTGCTCAGTAACGGTCGCCTCGTGCACGCCGGCGTCGTCGAACCGCAACCGGGTGGGAGTGGCGAACACCCGCTCGCGCGCTACATCTCCCCGGCCGCAGAACCTGCCGCGGATTTCCCTCAGGAACACATCCAGTGAAGCCAGTGACCTTTTGTGAGAATTGCATGAACCGTCGTGATTTTTCCCGAAGTATGCTGCTTGGCGCAGCCGCATCCCTTGCTGCATCGGCTGTCTCTCCGTTCGCGCGTGCCGCCGCTCCGTTGAGGATCGGGCTGCTCGCACCCCTTAGCGGTCCCCTGACGCGGGTGGGACAGACCAACCGCAACTGTGCCGAGCTGGCGGTGGACGAGATCAACGCAGCGGGCGGACTGCTTGGCCGGCCGCTGCAGCTGAGCGTCGAAGACACGCAGATGTCCACGGCGGTCACACTCGAGAAGGCGCGACAGCTTTTCATGCGTGACGACGTCGCGATGATCACGGGCATGGTGCTACCGTCCGAGCGCGAAGCGGCGCTGCAGGCGGCGAGGGCAGCACGAAAGCTCATCGTCTATCCGAACTTCGACGAAGGGCGGTGCGACCCTCAACTGCTCACGACTGGACTGGCGGCAAACCAGCGCATCGAGCCGCTCATTGCGTGGCTCATGCGTAGCGGAGGAAGATCAGTTTGCGCTGTCGTCTCGGACATCGGCAGCAACCGCAAGGTGCTGATCCCGCAACTGCAGGCGGCGGTGGCCCGGCATGGCGGGACGTTCCTCGAAGTCTACTGGCTACCCTTCGGCACGCGCGACTATGGTGCCGTCCTGCAGCGCGTTGCCAGTGCGAATGCGCAGATCGTATGGCACAGCATCGGAGACGACCCGGTGACCTTCGTGAAGCAGTACCCTGGATGCCATTTCCGAGAGGAGCAGGTGGGGTTCGCAGGCGACATGCAGCGGCATTGCGGTGCGCGCTGTCGCCGACAAGTGTGCGACGGGACCTGGATCCGTCACCTCGCGGCTCCAGCGCAGCGTATCGGCATACACCGATTGCATGACGGTCTCCCGTGCGGATGAATGTGTGGCCGGCGGCTGCAACGCGAGATCGGGCCGAACGCGCGTCTGTGGGACATACCGTGCCGTGGCCGCGATGCATGCCTGCCCGCGGACGGTGTCAGTTACGGCGGACATGGGATTCCACGAAGGACACGAGGTTGCCAAAACGCAGGAACAGGTCGGCAGAGAGATCCTCCGGCGCGAGCGTGAAGGCGAAGCGCTGCTCGAGCTGCAGAAGCAGGTCTGTCATGTTCATGGAGTCGACACCAACGTCGAAGAGGTTCGTGTCGTCCGCGATCAACCCGGCAGGCATGGTGCTGCCGATAGCCGACAGCAGGCATGACCGGATAGTGGCGGCGAGTGCCTCGCGTGCGGGACCTTGCGTGTCAGACGTCGTCATGAGGTGTCTCCTGCCCGGATCGGTGGGCGGTGGCTTTGTCAGGCGAGAAGCCCGGTGATGAGTCGGGCGCGGTGTGGCACTCGCAAGTCGCGTTTGCGATGTCCCAGGGGCGAGCCGTTGATCGTTGCGCTGCCCGCGCGATCATGAGCCGCTGCAGATCGCCGGTACCTTCCATGATGTCGAATGCCCTGGCGTCCCGGTAACCCTGCTCTAGTGACGGACAGGCAGCGATACCCTCGATGCCGGCGAGATCCATCGCCGCGCGCGTCACCCGCGCGGCCACGCGCGAGGCAAACGCCTTGGTCATGGATGAATCCAGCGAGGTTGCAATGCCACGATCCGCTTGCGAATCGTTTTCTGCCTGTTGTTTGCGAAGTCGGTGAATACAGGGTCGCGCAGACGCTTCCAGAACTCGGTCATTACATAGATGAAACGCCGCCCGTCGATCAGGCTTTCGGTCAGGTGCAACAGATACATCGTCACCGGCGTCGACACCTCGGGATCGTCCAGCAGTTCGGTATCGTCGAAACCGAACAGCTGGTTGTGGCTGAAATCCAGCTGGTCCGACGGGTTGTCCAGTACCCAGCCAAGCCGTCCACCCGCACACCATCTGGTGAGCCGTGCGTGCAGGCTGTTCTCGCCCACGGCCGGCATCAGCTGCCGTACCATCGACAGGCGCCGCAGCGGCCGCGCCATACGGGCGACCTCCCTTACGGCGCGTGAAACGTCGAGTTCGTCCCTGGCCGAAAGCGGCGCACCGCCATCGACAAGCCGGCGAACGAGCCGCTCCCAGAAGTCCAGCACGGCCTCGTCGGGGTCGAGCTGGAATGGATTGAGTCCCGTCGGGACGCCCCGGCGAAAGACCGTGTAGTGGCCACCCATCGCGCGCACGCCGATTTCGGTGCCACGGTCCTTGTCGTAGACGATACCCGTGACGCCATACTTCATCGCCATGGCGAGCAGGAACAGTTCGAGCACCGTCTTGCCGGCGCCTGCCTGCCCGATGATCTGGGTGTTGGCCAGCGCCTTCTCGTCGCCGGAATCCTTCTTGTCCGGGGTCGCGTGGAAGTTCAGATACAGTGGCTGACCGCTTGGCGTCTTGACGATCGTGATCGCCTCGCCCCACGGGTTGCCGTCGCGCTTGCCCGTCGCGAAGTTGTGCAGGCTCGCGAGTCCACAGAAGTTGCGCGACGTGAGCTTCGCCTCGCGAGGCCGGTAGCGCCAGTTGCCCGGCTGCTGCGCGAACCACGCAGCGTCCGCCACCAGATCAACGAGCGCGGTCTGAAAGCCCACGTCAGCGAGCTGCGTGCGCGCCTTCGCCACGTGCTGCGTCACCTCGTCCGGGCGGTCGCCGAGCACGGCCAGCGAATAGTGATATTCGCCAAGCACGAAGTCCCCATTGATCAGGTCGTCCATCGTGCACGGCGATGCCGCTGCTGCACTCCTCGTGGAGAGAACCCGCCACGAAACCGCGGGCCTGCAGCTACTCGACGCTGCAACCCGGCACGTTCCCGCTCACATCAGGCGCCCTGCGGCAGGCGCCGCCGATGCGCGCACGTCCACCCTGCTGTCGATGATCGATTGCCTCCTCGCGCAACACGGCCTTCACCGCGATGAAATCGACACGGTTGTGGGGCACCCGGCAATCTCATCGCTCACGACGGCAGTCTGCGAGCGGCTCGGCCGGCCGGGGATCCTCGGTGATGGTGCCTTTGCTGCATTCATCGAGCGCGGCGGTGTGGCGAACCGACTGCTTGCGGTCGCGACACACGCCAGCGGCCTGGGATGGCCAGGCGTGCTGGCAAACAACGATCCCCGTCTGGCCGCGCAGTCCTTCCTTGCGGCACGCAACCTGATCCGCCACACGCTCCAGCAGGCGCACCGGTCACTGGACGATATCCAGCTTGTCCTGCCCCACCATCTGGATCTGCCTGCGTGGTATTGCCTGCTCGATTCGCTTCGGATCCCGCGGAACCGCTTGTTCGCGCAGAATTTCAGCCGGATCGGCCATGTCACCGTCAGCGATGCGTTCATCAATCTCGCGCAGTGCGATGGGCTGGTTCCCGGCAGGCCACTCCTGCTCTTTGCACGGGGCGTGGGGGGGTTTTCCGCAGCGGCACTGCTGTGCCCCTGAGGTGACGGTGAGCCTGACTGCGAGGGCGACAGCGGGCCTTGCACGTAGCCGCCGCCGCAACGCAACGTGGAAGGGTCCCCTGGAACGAAGCGCCGATCACAATCGACGTCATTGCCCGTGGAATTTTTAACTGGCCAACTGTACTATGTACGAAACGGTTAACGGCAACCTCTTCGGATGCCGCACAGTTGGCCGCGCCGGATACCGCATCCCGGCTATCGTATGCGGACCTCTGACTGGCCCCTCCCTCCCGGAAACGCGCGTCGGATGAACCGCGCTGTTCTTGCGCGGTGGTTTCATTCTCATGTCGCGCCAGGTATTCCGGACTCCCTGGGGCGGCGCCGAGGTAGCAAACATGAAACGTCTCTCCCGACGCCGTTCGAACGGGCTCGCGCGTCATCCCGTCGCAATGCCTGATCGCGTTCAGGCTGCCACGCCTGCACCGTTGATGCGTCTGGCATATGCCGCCGACATACCCACCCTCGTCGATTCGTTCGGCAATGCGGTCGATACGCTTGGATTCCCCTATTACGTCATCAGCCGCGTTGCCCGAAGCCGTTCAGCCTGTCACCAGCGAACCGCACTCGAGATGGTGCACGCCCACTACCCCGACGAATGGGTCCGTCACTACCAGCGCCGCGACTACGCATCCACCGATCCCGTGCACCGGGCCGCCTTTACCCATTCGGCCCCCTACCGGTGGCATGACATCATCGGTTTGAGCAAGGCCGAACGCCGTGTGCTCGACGAAGCACGGGAGGCCGGACTGGACGGTGGACTCAGCATTCCCGTTCACCAGCCCGGCGGCAGCATCCTGCTGTTCAACCTCTCCGGGCCCCTGCGCTGCGTGAACGACGTGGCCAACTCGCGGCTGGCGTACCTTGCCAGCACACAGTTTCACTTCGAACTTCATCGACTCACGCACAAACCATCAATCAAGGCATCGCACTTCCTGACACCACGTCAGCGTGAATGCCTGACCTGGGTTGCACGCGGAAAAACCTCGGCTGAAATCGCCACCATTCTTGGCATCTCTCACTACACAGTGAACTACCACCTCGAAGAAGCGATGAAAGCCCTCAACTGCTACGGCAGGACGGCCGCCGCCGTCAATGCCACCGTGCAGGGGCTCGTAGAGCCCTGAGCTGTCCCTTCACCCGGCACAACCACACAGACGACCCCTCGCCGCGCATATGCGACGAGGGCCACCGGCACTTGCCTGCCCGCGCGCCGGCCACTGCACCCTCCCAAAGTTCCGGGTTTCAGAACCGCCGACCCGCTGATAGCTTCGCGTTCAACGCTCAACGGCCAAAGCCCAACGCCAGGAGGAAACCGTGCCATATATCGTTGCGGGCAGACTCGACGACCTGCCACCCCATATTCGTCGTCGCCTCGGAACCTTCCGCCACCGAGTCTTCGTGCAGCGCCTGCACTGGGAAATACCTGGCGTGGCCCACGACGCCACGAGCGAGTGGGATAATTTCGATGGAACCCCAACGCTGCATCTGGTCGCATTCTCGCCAGACGGCGAGGTCTGTGGATGCGCCCGATTGATGCCCACCACAGGACCTTACCTGCTCCGTGACGTCTTCCCGGAACTGGCACGCCCGGGCGATATCCTGCCATCTTCATCCTCGATATGGGAGATGTCGCGCTTTGCGGGATCCGGGCTGCCGGACCACCGCACCGGCTCGACCTCAGGCATGTCGTTGTTTCCCTTCGTCATCTCGCTCGCCCTCTCATGTGGCGCGACACGCGTGATCGGCGTCGTCTCGCACGCCGTTGCGCGCCTGTACCGCCGCTTCGGCCTCGAGCTGCACAATATCGGCACAGAAGCGTCCCGGGGCCGTGCCGACGTCGTTGCGTGTGCAATCGATCTGGATTCTGCTACGTTTCAGAAACTCCAGTGCGATCCTGACACGCTGCAGAACTCAATCATCCGTTTCGGACAGTTCCCACTCCCCGCGGCTGGGACCCCGGGTTTTCCAGATGCGCCTGAAACAGCGCGTGTGCGCCCTGCACACGTCACGAGCGAAGCGCCCGTCCCAGTTTGCGACAATGGCGCAGGGCGCACGCAAGGTTTAATCCAGATGACTGCATCCTCACATCAGCGCATCACTGCCGGCCGACTGTGATGCCGGTTGTCGGCCTCCTTCATCCAGTCCGGCCGGATCGCCGACGCATAGGCCTGGGCACTGCGTGAGGCCTCGCCATTCGGTTGTGTGCTCAGGCCCAGCCGCTCATCGATCGCGTGCGCAACGGTCGCTGACTTCGGAGGATGATCGTGATCGCAGTCTGCCCAGAACACGCACATCGCATCGAACAGCACTGACAGTATTGACGTCACATAGGGCAGTCGCACTGCGATGCCATGGTCCGACCGCCCGCTACCTGACTCGCCAGACGGCATACGGAACGCTTCGGCCGGCATCATCATCCGCAGGCAATCCAGTTCGCGCTGCAGGCGGTCCTCAATCCGGTAGTGCACGGTCGCCGAATGCGCAAGTGCCTTGCGCAGCTCGCCGAGCTGCCGGTCCCTGATCTCCATACATCGGGTCAGCCGACGGACTTCGGTTTCGGCACGCCGCAATCGCGGGTCTGGAGCTGCCAGGGGAGATGACGCCAGGGGAGCGCCCTTGCGGCCGCCCACCGTCGATGGATCGAGTTCTTTCATCATGTTCCCTGCCCCAATGTACGTGCGGGTGTCGATCCAGCCCCGTGTTTTCCCGCGATACTGCGACGCGTCAGGCATCGGGTGACTCCCCCCGCAGTTCACGCATGACGGCTCGCAGCGGCGACCTGTTTCGGAATCGGATCATGTCTCCTTTTTCGTTTTTCCCGGACAAACCATCAACTGCCAAATGACGTAGGTCCCTCCTGACGCCCCAGGATCACCTCATGTGTGAGACTTCACAACCATGTTACTTCTGGCCCCACGACGTCCGTGCCAGTAGCGGACACCAGTGTGACTTACAGGACTTGCTACGCCTGGCTCAGGCTCATCGGCATTTGTGCTGGCTTTCATTTTGACTATTTACGGGTCTCATGCTTCCGGGAACTCCAAAGTCGGCACTGCTTCGACATTTAAACTATATAGGACTACGATTTATATCCCGTAAAATGCGATCATTATATTTATGTTAAATAACATAGCGACAAAATCGTTTGCTTGCCTGGTACACCGCGCCGAGTCCCCGTCCTAGTCGCCTGCGCCGCTAAATTGGTGGCCGCCACGACCGCCGTGCCGGTCCTAGGTGTGACGGCCCCCAACGGTCAAGAGAACGTTCTTATCGGCTCCTTGCACGCGCCGGCGGATGGGCTACGCGAACCGCTGCCATCGATCTTTGCCGGAGCCCGTCACTACGTTGTCGAGCACAACGGATTTCCAACGTTACCCGCGGTTGAATGGTCGGTATCTGACAACGAACCCACCTGGGGGAAATCGCTCACCAATGCCGAGATCGACATCTACCGTGCAGTTCACCACGGCAGTAGGCATGCTCGCCGAACTGGGCGATTTCTCACGCTTCGTTCACGCGCGCCAGCTGATGGCCTGGCTGGGCGTGACACCCAGCGAACACTCGTCGGGCGAGAAGCGCCGACAAGGCAGTATCACCAAGAACGGCAACAGCTATGCAAGAAAGCTCCTCGTCGAAGCCGGCCTGGAGCTACCAGCATCCGGCCCGTGTAACTCCCAATATCCAGCGCCGCCACGAAGGCATCCCCAAGCCCATCGTGGACCGCGCCTGGGACGCGCAGGTGCGCCTGTGCCGGCGCTACCGGAAGCTCGTCGCGCGCGGCAAGCAGAAGAACATCGCGGTGGTCGCGGTCGCCCGCGAACTGAGTGGATTCATCTGGGACATCGGCAGATTTTGCGTGGCGCCCTTGAACTCGAACAAACAGAACGGGGAGTATTGCCGCACCGTCTGCCCGCCTGGGCTCGCGCCCAATGCCCTGACCCTCAGTTGACGATGGCGGAATCGCAACCTTCCGGCGTGCGGCTGGTGTTCCGCACCGAGGCTACGGAGATCGAGCTTGATGTCCTGCCGACACAAGTTTTCCAAGGTGATCGCTCGCTCGAACAACGATCTCCATCCGGGTCGCACAGAGCTGGCGGTCGTATTCGTTGATCACGCCGGTCAGTCCCGCGATCAACGATTCGGGCACTTGCCACACTCCGGTGTGATCGGCCTCGCTAAGCACCTCTCCGAGGCCACGCTCAACACACTCGACCTCCGCGATATCGATCTGTCCATGTCCTGCCCGGGCAATGAAGCTCGTGATGATAGCCACCTGCGAGACGAGATTGATGAGGGAGCGGTCCGCCTCGCCATTGCGCAGACGCTCAAGCGCGATACGTGCACGCAGTGCGAGATCCGAGGCTTCGTGGCGGGGCATCGGGAGAAAGAGCGACTTTGCGTGCGTTCCGGCGACTGGCGGACGCGTGGATCGAGAGTTCTTCTTGTTGGGCATGTCCGGTAGGCAGTTGATCTGCATTTGACACGTCATTGCCGCAACCATCGTGGCGCGTGACCAGCGCGACGCTTGAAGGACCGGTCCGCGACTAATGCGCCGGTTGCGAATTCGCCCCGCCACTACCGTCCGACGATTCAACAGAGTTGCATGGTGCCCGGCCAGGGGGCGGCCCCTAGTCCGGCCGCGAGGCTTGGGCATCTGAGTGAGCGGTTGACCAGTGCGGAAATCGATTGAAATGGTCTCTTGCAGAACCGCTGAAGGGCGTGCCACTGCTCGTCCAAAGCCGACACGCTTTCGGCTCTCGCATGAACTCGTCGACGACAGAACATAGATTCGTGCCGTTGTGGTGGTAAAAAATCGTCCTGCCCCCCAATGGACGGCCACAAGCTCCCGTGTCGTCTATGATCATTTACGTGGAAGGCATGCCGTTCGCGGTCATCCACTGTGCCGCAAGCCGCCACGACATCACTTAGCTTGAAACTGTCGCGCTCCACACATCCTACGTGAACCGGGGCGCAGGTTGCACTACCAGAATCGTGCGGCGCGTTCGGCTTCAGCTCCAACGCCCAAAGTTATTACTTGCTTGCGCCCCCTTTCTCCGCGTAGAAGAACCGTGCATTTCTCGTAACAAGACGTGAGATCTCTATGGCAGAGGATACCAGGTACGTGCTGAAACCGCTTCGCGAAGAGACGGACTTCACGCTTTACCGGGGCAGAGAACTCGGCAATCCGATGCCGATCCTGGTGCTGGCAGCCGTCGCCGAACCACCGTCACCCCAAGCCCTGCGGCGACTCGAACACGAATGCGCGCTGGCTACCGAACTCGACGCGGCATGGGCAGCCCAGCCGCTTGCGCTGGGCCGCTACCAGGGGCGAGCAGTCCTCATCCTCAAGGACCCGGGCGGAGAACCGCTGGATTGCGTCATTGAGCGCCAGAAAGACCACCCGCTCGATCTTGCCCGTTTCCTGCGTACCGCTATCGGCCTGGCGTCGGCGCTTGGCCAGATACATCGGCAGGGCCTCATTCACAAAGACGTCAAGCCTGCCAACGCATTGGTCGATGACGCTGGTCGCGTTTGGCTCACCGGCTTCGGCATTGCGTGCCGACTGCGTCGCGAACGTCAAGCGCCCGATTCCCCCGAATTCATCGCGGGAACCCTGGCCTATATGTCTCCCGAGCAAACCGGCCGCATGAATCGCTCGATCGATGCGCGCAGCGACCTCTACGCGCTCGGCGTGACGTTCTACCAGATGTTGACCGGAATGCTGCCATTTTCGGCAACCGATCCCATGGAATGGGTTCATTGCCACATCGCACGCAGGCCGCTGGCGCCCGACCAGCGTCGTACCGAAATACCAGCGCCCGTGTCCGATATCGTCATGAAGCTTCTGGCGAAGACGGCGGAGGAACGCTATCAGACTGCGGTGGGGCTTGAGCAAGACCTGCGGCTATGTGCACTCCAATGGGCGCGCGAGGAGCGCATCGACCCCTTCCCGCTTGGGCGGCAAGAACCGCTCGACCGGCTCTCAATCCCCGAGAGACTGTATGGGCGCACGCGCGAAATTGAGGCGTTGCAGCGCGCTTTCGACAACATCGTCCAAAACCCGACGACGGCGTTGATCCTCGTGTCCGGCTATACGGGAATTGGTAAATCGTCGGTGGTGAATGAGCTTCACAAGGTGCTGGTTCCGCCGCGCGGCTTGTTTGCATCGGGTAAGTTCGATCAATACAAACGCGACATTCCCTATGCAACCTTGGCGCAAGCCTTTCAACGGCTGCTCCGCCCTATCCTCGGCAAGAACGAAGCCGAATTCGCCCGATGGCGGGCGTCTCTGCAGCACGCGTTAGGATCGCTGGGTGCCCTCATCGTCGATCTCGTACCGGAGCTGGAGCTTATCGTCGGAGCGCAGGAGGCCGTCCCTGAACTGCCTGCGGCCGACGCGCAGCGGCGCTTCCAATCGTTATTGCGGCGCTTCATCGGTGTCTTCGCACGGCCAGAACATCCGCTCGCGCTGTTTTTTGACGACCTGCAGTGGCTCGACGCAGCGACCATGGACCTATTCGAGGATCTGCTCACGCGCGAGGGCGTTCCCCATCTGCTTCTCATTGGAGCCTATCGCGACAACGAGGTCGATGCTTCGCATCCGCTCATGCGCAAACTCGGCGCGATCAAGGCGGCCGGCGTACGGGCTGTCGAGGAGATCGTGCTGGGTCCGCTCAACGCACAGCACATTTCGCAGATAGTCGCGGACACATTCCATTGCGAACGAGATGCGGTGCGGGATCTGGCACAGCTAATTTCCCGGAAAACGGATGGCAATCCGTTTTTTGTCAACCAGTTCCTCTCGGTTTTGACGGATGAAGGTCTGATTGCGTTCGATCGTGTGAACGCGCGCTGGTCGTGGGATCTCGAGCGCATCCACGCGAAGGGTTACACGGACAATGTGGTTGACCTGATGGTCGGCAAGCTGGTCCGACTCCCTGGTAGCACTCAGAAAGCGCTGCAACAACTGGCGTGTCTGGGCAATATCGCGTCCACCGCGATGTTATCCATCATCTACGATAGCGCCGAAGAGGAAGTACACGCCAGCCTACTTGACGCACGTCGCCTGGAACTGGTCGATTATCTCGAGAACTCCTACCGCTTCGTGCACGACCGCGTTCACGAAGCGGCGTATGCCCTGATTCCGACCGGGCAGCGCGCCGCTCTCCATCTTCGGATCGGCCGGCTGCTCGTCGCCCATACGCCTCCCGGCAAGCTGGACGAGATGATCTTCGAGATTGTCAATCAACTCAACCGTGCGGCATCGCTGGTGACGGCACGACAAGAACGCGAGCAACTGGCCGAATTCAACCTGCTTGCAGGCAAGCGCGCCCGAGCCTCGTCCGCTTACCTGTCTGCGTTGAAATATCTCACGATGGGTGCGGCGCTGCTGTCCGAGGAGAGCTGGCAGCAGCGTCACGAACTTCGGTTTGCGCTGGAGCTAGCGAGAGCCCATTGCGAGTTCGCGTCGGCAAAGATCGGGGAAGCCGAAGTGCGTTTGCGCAATCTTTCCCATCGTGCCGTTACTACGGGCGAGCGCGCGGCGGTGGCCTGCCTTCAAATCGACCTTTATCAGGCAATCGATCGTAACGGCGAAGCCGTCGCGGTGGGTCTGCGCACGCTACACTCACTTGGCATTGATATTCCAGCTCATCCGACACGGGCTGAAGCGCGACATGCCTACGATGGCATCTGGACCCGGTTGGGTGCACGCGCGATCGAAGACCTTGTCGATTTACCGCTTGCTAGCAATCCGGATGCGCTAGCGGCTCTCGAGCTTCTGATCAAAGTCGCCGTACCGGCCCACTATTTTGAGTCCATTCATTTACTTGCCGTGGTGGTATGCACGGCGGTTGGTCTGGGACTCGAGCGAGGTCACAGCGAAGCATCGTGCATCGCCTACGCGCAGGTGGGCTTCCTGGCAGGGCCGATCTTCGGTCAGTTCGATGCCGGCTACCGCTTCGGACGCCTCGGCTGCGAACTCGTCGAGCGACCGGGGTTACAGCGCTTTCAAGGCAGGACATTCGAGGCGTTCGGATTTATCGCCGCCTGGACGCAACACGTCCGAAAAGGGCGCGAATTCCTGCTTCGTGCCTTCGACCTCGCCAGTCAATCTGGTGAGATCAGCTACGCCGGATACGCCTGCGGCCAGCTCAATACTAACTACCTCCTGGCCGGCGACCCGTTGGCCGACGTCCAACGGCAAGCAGAAGAAGGGCTCACCTTCGCACGCAAGGCTGGGCTCGGAACCGCGGAGCGCTGGATTCTAGGGCAACTCGGTCTCATTCGCAGCTTGCGCGGACTGACCACGCGCCTGGGCTCATTCGACAATGGGGCATTTCGCGAACGCGATTTTGAGCGAGAGTTGGCCGACAACCCGGCGCTGGGGTATCCGAAGTACTGGTACTACATCCGCAAGCTGCAGGCACGCTACCTCGCGGGAGAATTCCTGGACGCCTTGCAGGCCGCCACCACTGCCGAACCGTTGCTGTCGAACTACGTATTCGTCCTTGAGACGGCTGAGTTCCGCTTTTACGGAGCGCTTTGCCATGCGGCGGTCTATCAATCTGCGCCGCCCAACGAACGTCAATACCATCGCTCAAAACTGACAGAACAGCTCGAGAAGCTTGACACCTGGGCGCGCAATTGCCCGGAAAATTTCACGAACCGGGCTGCACTCGTGCGCGCCGAGATGGCCCGGATCGACAACCGGGAACTCGATGCCGAACGTCTCTACGAACGCGCGATTGATTCAGCGCGTGCCGCTGGCCTCGTCCACAACGAGGCCCTTGCCCACGAGCTTGCGGCGCGCTTTTACCTTGCGCGTGGCTTCGAGCGCATTGCGAACGCTTATTTCCGTATAGCACGCGATGGTTATCTTCGCTGGGGCGCAGAGGCCAAGGTGCGGCAGCTTGAGGAATCCTATCCCCAGATCAAGCCAGAGCAGACGCCATCGGGCATCGGCACAATCCTCGCGCCAGTTGATCAGCTCGACCTCGCGACAGTTATCCGGGTATCTGAGGCCGTATCGGCGGAGATGGAGCAGCAAAAACTGATCGATACGCTCATGCGCACGGCCATTCAATACGCAGGCGCCGAGCGCGGGCTATTGATTCTGCCGCACGCAGGTGCGTATCGAATCGAAGCGGAAGCAACGACGCACGCGGACGGTCTTGTAGTCGTGCTACGCCATGGGAGCATCGCTGGCACGGACCTGCCGGCGTCCGTTTTTCAGTTCGTTGTGCGGACCGGAGAGAGCTTGCTGCTGAACGACGCCATGGCAGACAGCGCTTTCTCCAACGATGACTATATTCGTCAGCGCAGCACCCGATCCGCACTGTGCCTGCCTATCGTCAGACAGAAGAGACTCGTTGGCGCATTGTATCTGGAGAACAATCTGGCGCCACATGTTTTCACATCCGATCGGGTTGCTATCCTGCGGCTTGTGGCATCACAAGCGGCTATTTCTCTGGAGAATGCTGCCCTCTATACCGATTTGCAACGCAGCGAAGCTTTCTTGGCTCACGGGCAAAGGATCAGTCACACTGGCAGCTTCGGCTGGAGCAGGGCAACTGGAGAGTTCTATTGGTCCGAAGAAAACTACCGCATTCTTGAATACGATCGCAGTGTCCCCGCCTCAGTGGACCTGGCTTTGCAACGGATACATCCTGACGACCGGGAGCGCACGCGGCAACTTCTCGATGCTGCGGTCAGGGAAATGAAGGACTTCGACAGTGAGCATCGCCTGACGATGCCGGACGGCAGAATCAAGCATGTTCATACCACGGGCCGGAAGGTGAATACCGGCGAGCTCAACTTTGTTGGAGCCGTTCGCGACATTACCGAGCGCAAGCGCGCCGAAGAAGCGTTGCGCCAAGCCTTGACCGATCTGGCTCGCAGTAATCGCGCAACGACCATGGGCGAACTGGCGGCTTCGCTGGCTCACGAAATCAATCAACCAATTGCGGCGGCGATCGCCTATGCCAACGCGTGCGTGCGATGGCTCTCTCGCGATGAGCCGGATCTCGATGAAGCGCGCGCGGCCGCGACTCACATTGTAAGCGATGGACAACGCGCCGCCAAAATCATCAGCAGGATCCGCGCGCAATTCGAAAAGGGTGCCCCGAACCGCGAAGTCGTCGATGTCAGCGAGATTGTCGAGGAGACGGTCGCCCTCTTGCACGGCGAGGCAGTGCGATACAACGTATCGGTGCAGATGGAACTGGAATCCGACCTGCCCCATATTGTCGGGGATCGCGTTCAACTGCAGCAGGTCACGATGAATCTGATCGTCAATGGTATCGAAGCAATGAAGGACCTTGACGGAATACGCCGGATGGTCATCAAATCGCGGCTGGCGGAAAACGAGCAGATTCTCGTCTCCGTCAGTGATACAGGCTTAGGCGTTCCGCCGCGTCTCGCTGAACAGATTTTCGATCCGTTCTTTACGACCAAATCCCATGGTACCGGAATGGGGCTGCGCATCAGCCGTTCAATCGTTGAGTTGCATGGCGGCCGTTTGTGGGTTGACAACGCCCTGCCCCACGGCGCCCGTTTTCAGTTTACATTGCCCGCCGGGATTCCTGAACCCGTAAGTAATTCGTGTGCATGACTCGCGCGTTGAAAACATCACACGGCCGGACATATTGTCCCTGAAGAGTCACATCATTCAGGTGAATCGTGACCGTGCGTACTTTTTCTGTGGCGACGTTGACCGTCACGTCGCTAGTCATTTTCACCGGGACGTTCGCATAAAATGCCGCGTTTTCAGAAGGACATCCTGAGAACTGGTAACTTCCGGATGTCTAGACCCGGACGGTCAGTTGAAACTCCTCCGGTTGTGGTCGCGTAAAATCCCCCACCGGGTGAAGCAGGATGAGGTCGAGTTTTATTCCTCTTTCGTTTTCTGCGCAAGCGCCTCGGCGGCTTCCTTGAGCCGGTAGCTGCGACCGTTGAACTCCAGCTGGTGGCAGTGATGCATGAGCCGATCAAGAATCGTCGTGCTCATCGTGTTGTCGCCCAGATACGCGCCCCAATCCTGTACTACGCGATTGGATGTGACGATGATGCTCCTTCGCAGTTTGTAGCGCTGATGGACCAGCGTCTGCAATAGCGCGCCGGCCTCGTCAGGAATCGAGCGCGCCAGGAACAGATCGTCCAGCACGAGCAGATCCGCCTCGAGTATCGCGCGCAGTCGCGTCTGTCGCTGCTCGGGCACACTGAGCGCGTAGCGGTTAAAGAAGTCGTCGGTTTCAAGATATTGGACCTTGTGGCCCTGGAGGACGGCCTGGTATGCGACTGCCTTGGCAACGTGCGACTTGCCAGTGCCAGGTTTGCCGATGATCAGCCCGTTCTCGCCCGCGGCGATGAACTTCAGCGCGTTGAGTTGGAAGCAGGCCTGCCGCGGGATTTTTGGATTGAACGACCAGTCGAACTCGGCCAGCGTGAGTTTTTCTTCAAGGCCCGACTGCTGGTAACGCCGCTCGATGAGCCGCGACTGACGCCGGTCGAGCTCGTCTTGCAGAATCATGGCAAAGGTCTCCAGGAACGGCTGCTGGGTGCCCTGTGCCTGCAGCACGCGGGTCTCCAGTGTGTCGCGTACGCCGGACAGGCGCAGCATTCTGAGCGCCCGCTCGATATCGGGTAGCGTGGTGGTCATACAGTTTCTCCTGTTGCGGGAGGTTGAGAGCTGGCGCTGTGCTGCGCGCCGACGTTGAAGAACTCGCCGTATTCGTTACCCGGGCGGATCAGGGGATGCTCTTGCGTGAGCGGCAAGGCCAGTTGTGGCGTCCGATCGAGGCGCTCAAGCGCCTGTTCGAACAGCCGCTCGACGACGGCGCGTACCTGCCGGTATCGATAGAGGTGATGACGCAGGGCGTGATCGCAGGCCTGCTCGACCAGCCAGGCGGGATACTTCTTCGCCAGCGCGACGATGCCCCACATGCCGCGGTGGCCGACGCGACCTTCGGCGTCAAACAGATGCTGGCACAGCGCCTTCGTTTGTGGACCGATGTCGCTGGCGCTGGCTAACGCGATGCTCGTCTGGCGCGATGGATTGAATGGCCGCTCGTTCTCGGGAAGCTCGAGCGAACCGGGCTCAGTGTGGCGTGGATGGGTGCGCAGCAGCTCCTGCGAGCGGCGATCACGGATCTCGATCGTGGTGTCGTAGATGCGCACGCACACGAGACTCCCGATGGGCGCAGGCCGCGCCGCATAGTTGCTGCGATCGACACTCACGGTGGTATCGTCCCAGACGGTGCGCACGACCTCAGTGAAGTAACGGAAGCCCGTCGCAGGCAGCGGCCGCAGGTGCGGTCTTTCCTCCTGGAACATCGCTTCGACCTGTCGCCGGGCGCGACCATGGATGCGTTTGGCGGCCCAGTTCTCTTCCCAGTGCATCAGGAATTCGTTCTGGGCTTCGAGCGATTCGAAACGCCGGCCGGCGAGCGCAGTGTTCTGCGTGTGCTGGATTGCATTCTCAACGGTGCCCTTTCGATTCGGATCACGCACGCGGGCCGGGTCGGCGACGACGCCGTAGTGCTCGAGCATCGAGGCATAGAGCCGGTTGATCTCGGGCTCGTACAGGTCGGGCGTGATGACGCCCTCGCGGAGGTTGTCGAGGACGACGTAACTGACGCTGCCACCGAAGTACCGGAAGGCCTCTTCGTGGAGTTGCGCCCAGACCTGTTTGCTGGACTTCCAGACCACGCGCCTGAAGCTGCGTCGCGAATACCTCAACGTCATGACGAACAGGCGTGGCCGGCGGTAGCGGCCCGTCTTCGGATCTCGGGTCGGTGCGCCTTCGCCGTAGTCCACCTGCGCCTCTTCGCCAGCGGCGCATTCGAGACGGTCGAACTGTTCCGGATCAACGTGGCGCAGGGCTCGCACGAAGCGTTTGACGCTCTCGTAGCTGGCCGTGAAGCCATGCTGGTCGACGAGGTAGATCGCCTGGGCGTTGCGCTTCAGACGCACCTGCTGTTCGATCCACTCCCGATAGGGTTCGCTGGCCGAACGCGCGAAGTTGAAGGAACTGGACGGTACGCCGCCAGAAGCCGGTGGTCGCGGGAGTGGAATGATATGAACGGCCCCGCCTACCGTGAAGGCGCCTGCTGGGGCGGATCCTCACGGGCCGACGGCATCAGAGTGCCCAGATTGGAAGATCATGAGGTCTTCACAGGCAACCGGAGGATCCAAAGTGAACTATACGACAGTCGGCGTAGACATCGCGAAGAACGTGATGCAGATGCACTGGGTCGATAACGACACTGGGGAGATCGTCAACAGGTCGATCAAGTGGTCAGCGTTTCTCGAGCATTTCGCGAACCGCACACCGTGTCTAATCGGGATGGAGGCGTGCGGCGGCGCGCAGCACTGGGCCCGCGCGCTGACCAAGATGGGGCACCAAGTCAAACCGATGCCTGCAAAGTTCGTCAAAGCCTTTAATATCGGTAACAAGAACGATCCTGCAGATGCACGAGCGATCTGGATGGCAACGCAGATCCCGAGTAAGTCCGTTGCCGTTAAAACCGAGGGCCAGCAAGCGGTCCTCGCTATGCATCGCATGCGCCAGCAACTGGTGAAGTTCCGTACGATGCAAGTCAACAGCCTTCGAGGATTGCTGACCGAATATGGTGAAGTCATGGGCAAGGGCCGGACTGCGCTGGACAAGGCAATACCGAGCGTTCTTGCCAAACTGTCGGAGCGTTTGCCAGCCATGCTGATTGACACGCTTCGCGAACAATGGAATGGCCTCACCAAGCTTGATGAGAAGGTCGATGAAATCGAACGACGGCTGAAGACCTGGATGAAGGATGACAAGGCAGCCCGGGCGATTGCTGAAATACCCGGCGTTGGTCCATTGAGCGCGACCGCTGCTGTCGCGACGATGGGTGATCCGGGGGCGTTCAAGTCGGGCCGTGAGTTTGCCGCGTGGCTCGGGCTGGTGCCCGGGCAAACAGGCACTGGAGGAAAAGTTCAGCTGCTTGGAATAAGCAAGCGCGGCGACACCTATTTGCGAACCTTGGTGATTCATGGTGCCCGCAGCGTTCTGTCTCATGCAAAACAGCCTGGAGAATGGCTCGATCAGCTCCAAAAGCGGCGACCACCGAAGATCGTCACAGTCGCGCTCGCCAACAAGATGGCACGAATCATCTGGGCCATGCTTGCGCACGACCGCCCCTACAACAAGGATCACGTAAGCACGAAACCAGCTTGACCAGTCGCTGTCTTTAGAGCGTGTTAGGCACTTCCAGCCAGACCTGGTATCCTGGCGGAATGAAAAACGCAGGCCTTACCCAACGGATGTATCGGATGAAGAGTGGTACTTCGCGGCTCCGTACCTGACCTCGATGAACAAGGACGCACCGCAGCGCCGCTACGAATTGCGCGAGATGTTCAACGCGCTGCGCTGGATCGTGCGCGCGGGTGCGCCGTGGCGTTTGCTGCCCAATGACTTCCCACCGTGGGAGATGGTCTACCAGCAGACGCAACGCTGGATTCAGGCGGGCTGTTTCGAAGCCATGGTGAGCGATTTGCGCTCGATCATCAGAGTTGCGCAGGACCGGCGAGGCCAGCCCAGCGCGGTCATTCTGGATGGTCGCACACTGCAGTCGACCTGCGAGAGCGGCCCACGCGCGGGCTATGACGGGTACAAGCGCAAGAAAGGCAGCAAGGTACACATGGCGGTGGATGCGTTGGGGCAACTGCTCGCGGTACACGTGACCCCGGCCAACGAACAGGAGCGTGCGCAGGTCGGAGAACTTGCGCGGCAGGTTCAGCAGGCCACAGGCCAGACGGTAAAGGTAGCGTTCGCCGATCAGGGATATACCGGCGAAGAGCCTGCACAGGCGGCACTCGACGAAGGCATCGAGCTTCAGGTTATCAAGCTGCCGGAGGCGAAAAAGGGCTTTGTGCTGTTGCCGCGCCGCTGGGTGGTCGAACGTAGCTTCGGCTGGCTCAACCGGTTCAGGCGGCTGGCAAGAGACTACGAGCGGTTGCCCGAAACCTTGGCTGGCTTGCACTTCGTCGTATTCTCCGTGCTCATGCTGGTTCACTTTGCAGCCCTTAACAAAAGTGCCTAACACGCTCTAGCGGCCGCTCGCGGCCCCCAGTACCGAAGCAGACTCGTTCCAGCCTGTAATGCCAACACCTCGCTGGGAACACGGACGATGAGGTAGATCCGGGAACCCGCTAACGAGATTATTTAGCCTGGCTACGCTGCAGATTGCGCAGAATCGAAATCGCCGGAGGAACAGGCTGGCGTGCCTTGCTCACGACAGGTGTCTCGAAGGTCTGCGTGTTCCCCGGGTCAAGAAGCTGCAGCAGAAAGTTGGCACCTTGGTAACTGAAGCCAAGCAGGTCTCCATGATTGTTTAGGCCCGTAATCACGGACAGGTTCAGCCCCGCAGGCAGATTGACGACCAGATCGGCCAAATTCAGTCGCACGCCAGGCGTGGGCACAAGATAGCTATTACCATCGCCGCTCCTTGTGATGACGATGAGGTTGTTCTCATTGAAGAGCAAGCTGGAGGAGCTGACGCTCTCGACAAAGTAGGTGTAAAACACGCCGTTGGCCCCCCAGATCCCGATGCGCTCATGATAGTTCGGTCCGAGCGTAAACGAGTACCCGAGAACATTGCCGGCCTGGTTGATAGCCTGCGCCCAGGCAAGGGTCTCACTTGGATCCCCGGGAAACGGGTCGAGAATTATAGTGTTGCTGTTCCGTGTGTCAAAACGGAAACCCCGAGCTCCGTTGAATGGAGCCGGACCCTCGGTTCCCGCAATGATTCCGTTATTGTTGATGCCTACAACGAATTGAACAGGGTTTGGCATACCCGGACCGAAGTTGATTGGCGTTGCCATGCCGTCGCGGTAAAGCACAAAAACGGTTCCCGACGCAGTGTATGACACGACGAGAGCTGTGCCGTTATCGTTAAGTGCCACAACATAGCCATACACCTCTCCGGGCTGCGGCGGAATTAGCTTGATCGAGCCACCCTGAATCAAGGCTGCCTGAAAGATACCATTGACGGGATCGACCAGTATGGACGCTCCAATGGTCCCGCTTGCGTTGACGGCATCCACGATACTTCCAGGCGGAACGGACAGAAGAACAGTAAGCTTCCCGCTTTGAACGTAGCCGAACTCGGTGACGTTGCAGAATATCGTGTCGCAGATCGCACCATAAACCCGACCGCTATTCTGAAGTGCACCGGGGGTAAACGTAGTAAACCCTGGCGGTAACGCGATCTGGTCGAGGGATACGTAGCGATAGTGAGGTGTCTGCGCATGGACTCCCACCGCCCAGCAATTAAGGATGAGTGCGAGAATGCAACCGCGACCTACGAACCACGATGGATTGACTCGTCTCCTGCATGAAGGGGCAAGCACGGTCGCACGCCTGACCGACAACCGAGATATCGAAGTGCGAATTGCAGCGGCGATTCCGCTCCACAAGACCACCAGCCACATCGGTACATTTTTCATTACTTCACTCCTTGCGATGCCGATCCTGCATTGGTTTGGGCGGCGAACCGTAGCCAACCTGTTTCCGCCGGTCGATGGCAGTTGACCTGAAAGTTGCAATACAAAAGCAGGGTGTTATTCACCACGAGCGCAAACGTGCCGTCAACGGGCGGGGGCAATGGCTGCACCGAGAACGTCGCTGTACCTCTACTTCCGCTGCACTTTCCGGTGGTGTTACGCGTGATCCAGAACCCTATGACGAGGGTGGTCCGAGTTTGGGTAGGCGTGTGATTCGTGTGAGTCATACTACCGTGCTGCGGCAAATTGAGCGTCTGGTCTGACAGAAACTGACAAGGACACGCCCATTGCCAATGCTGTTAAAGTCCATTTCATTTCCAATGTCCGTTTGATTACTTCTCGAAACTCGATCTACATTCTCCATCCCCCTGAATTAAATAAATATAGAGGCCAATTGAGCATATAAATTTATTAACCATGATCTAGAATAGATTTCTCAGTCGTCGAACTGCGATTCCACTGTGGCCCTCAGCTCCAGTAGGAAGCTAGCGCACGAACCGACTTGCAGCGAATACACTTGTTATAGATGTAGATTCGCCTTTCGCAAGCGGGTCGAGAGCGATATTTAAGAATGAAGGCTTACATTTGCTGTTTCAGCTTGTTCGCCTATGCCAGTAAATAGTTCAGACGTTAACGCAAGGTAACGGCAGGCGAATAGGATCCCAATTGCCGGCCAGACATTGGATTCCCATTCGTCAATCGAATGACAGCTTTGTAGAGCGGAACGGCCTTATTACTGGCCGAGCGACGCACTCGACGTAGGTCCCTTCAGGGTCGGTCAGCGACCAATAGCTGCGCGGCACACTGGATCTCCCTCCAAATGGAAGGAGAACGTCATGGAAACGCAGAATGACCCCACCGGCTACCGCGTGCCTTGGAATAAAGGCAGACTCACTGGACAGAAGCCACCACTGAAGCTGCCGGAAATCTGGGCGATTCGCACTAGGCTGCAAATGTCTTCGAACGTCCGAGAGCTGGCGATGTTCAACCTTGCAATTGATAGCAAACTCCGGCCGTGTGCCTTGACTCGGCTGCTGGTGAAAGACGTCTTAGCCATGTCGGATCGCGAGCAATGGTCATGCAGCAGAAGACGCAAAGACCGGTTCAATTCGAGATCATGCACATCACCGTCGCAAATCCCGTCGTTTGAAGAAACTGGTTGAGCCGATGGGCCGCGTTGGGAGAAGTTTCCTCTACGTCAAGGGAGTGGATTCGACCATGGTGGCTCTCCTCTCTGTCGTCCGATCGGGCTGTCAGGTGACGCGCGCCAGTTCTACTTGACGACCGACATGACCGGCGTAGTGCGTTTCGTCAACAGGCGATGGCGAAATGGCTCGGCGCCGCCGGTGCGCACGCCATGTCTCTCTCACTTGTCCTTGTAGGCTTTCGCCATGGCAATGATCTTGTCCTGACTGAAGTTGTTGATCTCGTCGATCAGGTCGTTCGTTATGAGCTCGTTTGCCGGGACCTTTACCTTGGTCACGCCCCACCTCTGCATGAAGTCCGTATAAGCGGAAAAGCTTTTCTCGGAGCTCTCTCCCCATTTGGACACACCGGACTTTTCGAGCCTTAAATTCGTCATGCGTGCCTGCAGAGTCCTCATGCCTTCGCGAAGGGCCGTCGCCTCGTCAACGCCGGTAGGTTTGGTCTCTGGATAGACTTCCCAGAGAATACGTATCGCGGCTTCCGGATTGGCAAAGGTGAAGACGGTACCCTTCGCGTAGCCTTGAGCGAGCGCTATTGCCTGATTGTGGTTGGTTCGTAAAGTATCTTCGAGAGCAAGGAAGCCATTTGAAGGAAAGTTCTCAATCTCGCCGGTCGGGAGACGCCGGAGCTTTACCCCGGCATTTTCGACCAGCGCATACTGCGTGTCGAACTGGCTCAGGGCGTCGATCTGGCCTGAGCGAAGCAGTGCTGCCGTCTGCGCCCCTTCGCCGGCCACGACGATGTGGATGTCGCGATCGGGATCAAGCCCCGCACTGGCGGCGAGAGCCCGCGCGATGAGCGCTCCAGTCGAACTCATTGCGGTGACGCCGATGGTCTTCTGCTTCAAGTCAGCGAGTTTAGTGATGGTGCTACTCTGAGGAACCGCGATACCGAAAATGTTTCCCTGGTAGGCGGTGTAGAAAATCCTCGCCTTCACCCCTTGCGAACGGATAATCGCGAGCGGTTCGACGGAAGCAAGTGCGTAGGGAATTGTCTTCGTCGCGACGAGCTTGACGCAGTCTGTACCCGCCAGCGGCACCAGCTCGACCGCAATTCCATTCCGCTCGTACCAGCCCATCTTCATGGCAACGGCGAACGGGGCCGCGGCGGTGGTGATGGTGCGAGCACACCAGCCAACCCGCACCGTGGTCTGAGCGGCGGCATCAAGTTCTGCAGCACCGAATAAATATGCGATTGCTACAAACAGGTAGACGCGTTTCATCGGATTTCTTCCCCGTCCAGCAGATCCGGAACCCGGTCCTGCGACCTGTCCCAGAAAAGTAGCCGCCTGCGGACGACAACGATGGCAGTGTGCAGAAGAAGACCCAGCAGGGAAAGAATGAAAAGAACTGAGAACTGACCCGCGGCGTCCATCGTGAACGTCATGCTCATCAGTAGCACGCCGAGTCCTTTTTGCGCACCGACAAACTCCGCCACAATTGCGCCAATAAGCGACAGCATCATGGCAATTTCGAAGCCCGCAAAAATGTAGGGCATTGCCCCCGGCATGCGCAGCATCCAGAAGATCTGCATCTCCGAGGCGTCAAGCGAGCGCATGAGTGCGACTCGATCTTCGTCAGCAGACCGGAGGCCCGCGATCGTGTTGACCATCAATGGAAAGAAGGCTGTCAGGGCAGCCTGGGCGACCTTCGACTCGAGACCGAGCCCAAGCCAGATAATGATGAGTGGTGCCAACGCCACCTTTGGCATGGCCTGAAACATGAGAATGAAGGGATAGAGAAAATACTCACAACGCGGGCTCAACGCGATGAGCGTGCCGAGAACGAGCGCCACGATGGAACCGGCAGTGAAGCCGAGCAGCGTTTCGACGAGAGTGATCCAGAGGTGGTGAACGTAGAGCATCGATGCTACGCCGTGATAGAGGGCGACGACGATTTTCGACGGCGGCGGCACGATATAGGCGGAGACTTCGAAGAGGCGATCGGCGCCTTCCCAGGTCGTGAGCACGATGAGCACGAGAAGCAGGCGCAACAGTGACCTCGGCGGCCGACTCATGCTGAGAGGTCGCCCACGGTTTTGAAATGATCCCGGATTCGTTTCACATGCCGGCCAAAGTCAGGCGTTGTCATGACATCAAGATTGCGTGGCCGCGCGAGGTCGATGACGACGTCATCGACGATATGTCCAGGGCGCGGCGTCATCACCAGCACGCGGTCTGCGAGAAAGACCGCCTCCGGGATCGAGTGAGTGATGAAGAGTATGGTCTCCCTCCGCTCGAGCCATATGTGCTGCAACTGCATGTTCATCTGCTCCCGGGTCATCGCATCGAGTGCACCAAATGGCTCATCCATGAACAGGATGGTGGGATCATGAACAAGCGCTCGCACGATGGCGACGCGCTGCTGCATGCCGCCGGACAACTCCCGTGGATAGCGCTTTTCAAAGCCGTAGAGACCCACGAGGGAAAGCAGAATCATCGCGCGCGCCATCAGCTTGTCGCGGCCAAGTCGCTGCACGTCGACGGGAAGCAGGACGTTATCTAGCACCGTTCTCCAGGGAAATAGCACGGGAGACTGAAAGACGACGCCAATGTCCCGGCGCGGTCCGGCGATCGCAATGCCGCTCAGTCGTGCCTCGCCCTGCGAGGCCGGGATTAGCCCGATCAGAATCTTGAGGAGTGTGGACTTCCCGCAGCCCGACGGTCCCACGATCGCAACAAACTGTTCCTTCTCGATCGCGAAGTGGATGTCCTGTAACGCAATCACCGAGGCGTCACTCGTCCCGTAGACCTTCCGGAGACCGTTCACCGCGATGAGTTCCATGACGGTACAAGATGAGATCGGGGGACGTTATTGCACGTCGCCCGTTAAGCGTAGACTAGCTAAACAAATTCTAGGCGATAAAAACTGCGCCGGTAGCTGCCGGTCTGCACGATCGCGCCGTCGGGCGGACATCGGTTCGTTGAAAAGCATCTGCGTAGCAGTTATTGAAATGGGCACTGACGATACTCGCCACGGAACCCGTATGCCTCACCACTTCATGTTCGGGTCCGGCGGCGAGGCATGTGACGGACTGAGGCTGGTCACCAGAGCGACGCCCGGGAACGCCCATGCGAGTGCAAGCGCAACCCGGGGCTTCAGTTTGCGCGTGCGGGCTCAGATCCAGAAATCCTCCTACCAATGCCTGGGACGCCCCACTCAACTCCACGGATGCCGATCTGCGCCCGTCGGCTAAGGTGTATTAGCCGGGGACTCGTCATATCAGGTGCCGCGCTGAACGACCGTTGCGCCATTGGAAGCTGTCGTTGATCTATTGCGCGCTTGAAGGGCAGTTCAGGGTCGCTTTATGCGTTTTGCATGAATCGCGTCCAAGACATTCATCGTGCTCGGTCGTGGGGCGCAGTGCGGCCATCTACGGCCGCTCGACAAAAGTCGGAAAGGGACAATCGAGCGTCCGCAGTACGCTGTGACGTGACACACATAGTCGATGCCGCGAGCACTACCGAACCAACCCGATCGCCCTTCGCTGCCGCGTGGGGATGCCTGTCGGCCACTTGAAACACCTACACTCATCCATGCTCCGCGCTACCTGAATGCCGCCCGCCACATCAGTTCGACGGGCGCGGGGGGACATGTTCATTCCTCATGGCGCCGCTCATTCGCGGCAAAGGAGAAACCATGGAAAAGATCCCCAAAGCCACGGCCTTGTTCGTCGCAGGCTTCGGCCCGATTGTCATTGAAGCGCGGGCAAGCCGCGAACTCTACAGTCGAGCCTTCGGTATTCCCTTCAAGGAAGAGAAAGGCGGCTACCTCCATACGGAGAGTCTGCAAGGCGCAAACACTTTCGCCTTGTGGCCGCTCTCCCAGGCCGCTCAGTCGTGCTTCGGCACGGATTCGTGGCCTCGTGACGTACCGGTCCGCAAGCCTGGATTGAGTTTGATGTCGACAACGTCGAAGCGGCTACGGCGGAACTTGAATCACGCGGATATCGAATGCTGGTCAGGAACCGGAATGAGCCGTGGGGCCAGACCGTGAGTCGCTTCATCGGGCCAGAAGGATTGCTGGTAGGAATCACCTTTACGCCATCAATGCGGCAAGGGAAATGATGGCGGTCACCGTGGCAGTCCCGCGTGCGACTGATTCGGCTGCCGAGCACTCGCCTCCCCCCGGTGAATGGCTGATGAAGTGCTGAAAACAGGCCTCACTGTCCTTGCGGACCTGGTGGCTGCAACGGAGTCGACTGCGGAAGTTCGCCGGCCACTGCGATCCGCTGCGCACGGGCTTTCGATGGACCTTCGGGTTCGGTCGTCGACAGGCGCTGGCCCACACCGATGCTTGCCGTCGCGAGGAAGCTCCCAATCGCCTGAGGGACATCTGGCAAGTATCCGACAATCCGGTCACCCTTTTTAACGCCGAGCCCGCGCAAAGTGTGCGCGACGGCGGCAACCTGGCGTCGTAGTTCAGCCCAAGAAAGGGACCCCGCCGTCGGTCCCCCAGGTTCCGACTCGGCAATTAGCGCCAGCCCAGGCAGCTTTTCGTGCCGCAGTACCTGGTCAACGTAGTTGAGGCGAGTACCGGGGAACCAGCGGGCGCCCGGCATGCGCGATTCTGCTACCATTCGAATCAACGGTCATACGGCATAACCGAAAAAATCTCTGCGGACCATGACATCATCGGTAAGGTGTGCGGTCATGTGAAAGGCACTGGTTGCACTACTAAAGCCGCTTGCCCTCCACCGTCGCGTGGAGCGATGCGGCAGCGAGCCGCTAAGGCGAACCGTACCGGCGACGTTGCGCTGCGCACAAAAACGGAAGCTATTCGAACACTGAGCGGGCAAGTCACTCGCGCAGGCGATGCCGTCTATCGCCCTCATATTGCGGTACCCGCGCTGCAAAGCACGGAAGCCATGGCTTTGGCCTCCGTCATGAAAGCGATTCCTCGAGAGCATGTCATCTGAGCCTCGGTCCCCCTCGATTCCAGATAGCAGCCAGGTCTTATGGGAGGATGGCGAGCGATACCTCGCGCGCGCATCGCGCTTGAGCCCGGATGGCACGCCGACTTCGGTCATGGAGTTGCGGCCTTTGGCTACCGGCTGTACGCCCGCGAGCCTCGAACGCCTGGCGCACGAATACCATCTGAAGGAAGAGCTTTCCGGCGATTGGGCCGTACGGCCGCTCGAACTGGTGCCTGAGGGCAGCCAGACCGTGCTGGTGCTGGAGGATTCGGGCGCCGCTCCGCTCGACCGGCTGATTGGCCCCCCCCTTCGACTGGAACGGTTCCTGCAGCTTGCCATTGACATTGTCAGTGCTTTGGGGAAGGCCCATCAGCGCGGCCTTATCCACAAGGACATCAAGCCGGCGCATATTCTGGTGAACGACTCAACGGGCGAGGTTAGACTCACCGGCTTCGGCATCGCCTCGCGTCTTCCGCGCGAACGCCAGAGCCCGGAACATCCTGAATTGATCGCGGGAACCCTCGCGTACATGGCGCCCGAGCAAACCGGACGAATGAACCGGTCGATCGATTCGCGCAGCGATCTCTACGCGCTTGGGGTCACGTTGTACGAGATGTTGACCGGGACCCTTCCTTTCACTGCGCTGGATCCTCTGGAATGGGTGCACTGCCACATCGCGCGACAGCCCGCTGCGCCGCATGAGCGCGTCTCAGGCATCCCTGCCCCGCTCTCGGCTATCGTGATGAAACTGCTATCGAAACCCGCCGAGGATCGCTATCAAACCGCAGGCGGCCTGGAGTGGGACCTCAGAAAATGCCTGAGTGAATGGCAAGCCGCTCATCGGATCGATCCTTTCCCGCTCGGAACGCACGATACGACGCGACAGCTTTTGATCCCCGAGAAGCTCTACGGACGTTGCAATGAAATCGCGACGCTTCTGGAGGCGTTCGAGCGCGTCGCAACGCAAGGAACGCGGGACCTGGTCCTCGTGTCCGGCTACTCAGGCATTGGAAAATCCTCCGTCGTCAATGAGTTGCACAAGGTGATCGTGCTGCCCCGGGGTATATTCATCTCGGGAAAATTCGACTTGCGCCTGAGAGACATCCCCTATTCAACATTGGCCCAGGCATTTGCCGAACTAATCCGACAAATCCTGAACGGCCAGGATGCCGAAATTGCGCACTGGCGCGACGTGATCGAAAAAGCCGTTGGCCAGCACGGGCGATTGCTGACCGATCTGATTCCCGAACTTGCGAGCTTGATCGGGCCCCAGCCTGCAGTTCCGGTACTTTCGCCACTGGAAACCCAGTTGAGATTCCAGGCCGTCTTTCAAAAGTTCGTTGGCGTGTTCGCGCGCGCCGAGCATCCGCTCGTGATTTTCCTGGACGATCTACAGTGGCTCGATCCGGCGACATTAACGGTGGTCGAATATCTGATCACGCATCCTGACATGCATCACTTGCTATTGATCGGTGCGTATCGCGACAACGAAGTCGCGCCCGGGCATCCGCTCATCGAAATGCTCAGTTCGATTCGCGAGGCCGGGACGAAGGTGCATGAGATCGTACTCGGCCCGCTCTCGCCGGAGGACTTTGCCGAACTGCTTTGCGACGCTTTCAGATGCACGCGCGAGCAAGCTTTGCCTCTAGCCAGACTGGTCCACCAGAAAACCGACGGCAATCCATTCTTTGCGGGCCAGTTATTGACGAATCTCGTTGAGGAAGGCCTTCTCGAGTTCGAGCCGGATTCAGCTTCGTGGCGGTGGAACCTCGAGCAGATCGACGCAAAGGGCTTCACCGACAACGTCGTAGAACTGATGGTCCGCAGACTGCAGAGGCTTTCGCCTCGTGCACAGGACGCGGTAAAGTTGCTGGCGTGCCTCGGCAGCCAGGCCGACTTCGGCACGCTAGCGAGCGTCTGGGATGACTCCGAGGCCAGGGTCCATGCCGATTTCGCCGACGCCGTCCGGGCCGGCGCGATCGTTTGCATGGACCGCAGCTTCAAGTTTCTCCATGACCGGGTGCAAGAAGCCGCCTATGCACTGATTCCAGCCGAATCCCGGGCAGAGCATCACTTGCGCATTGGCCGACTGCTTTTGTCGAAACTCGATGAAGCGGACATTGCGACCAGGATTTTTGATCTCGTGAACCAGTTGAATCACGGATCCGAACTGATGGTCGAGCGGCCCGAACGACATCGCGCAGCAACGCTCAACCTCGATGCCGCGAAAAAGGCGAAGGCCTCGACCGCATATCGCTCGGCCTGCAATTATCTCGCGGCGGCTGCATCGCTGCTTTCGCAGCAAGGTTGGGACGACAGTTACGAGTTGACCTTCGGCGTCTGGTTCGAGCGGGCCGAATGCGAGTTTCTGCTCTCCCATTTCGGCGAAGCCACGCTATGGATCGATGATATATTGCTTCGAGCGCGATCGAAAATACACCGTGCCGAGGCTTACCGGCTCAGGATGGTCCTGCAGTTGGTGAATGCCGACAATGCGTCCGCCGTCAGAACCGCTCGCGAATGTCTGGAAATGTTCGCCATCGATTTACCCGATCATCCTACGGATGACGAAGTATCCGCAGAATTCGATGCAGTATTCGCGCACCTCGGCGCGCGCCCGATCGAAAGCCTCCTTGAACTCCCGATGATGGAGGACCTGGAGATGCGGGAAGTCATGCAGATCTTCCATATGCTAGGGCAGACTGCGTATTTCACCGATATGAACCTCGCCCAGACGATTGCTTGCCGAATGGTCGTCGTGACGCTGGAATACGGCACGACCGAATCGGCTGTCATCGCCTATGCATTTACCTCCATTCTTCTAGGTCCGTTCTTCCACCGATACCAGGACGGCGAGGCATTCGCCCGGTTGGCGGTCGCCGTGGCGGAGAAACATCGTTTCGTGGCTCAACAAGTGGCCGCACATTTCTTTATGCAAATGGCGGTTCTATGGACGCAACCGATCGAGGTCGCATTGGGGTGCGTCGATACGGCCAGGCGGTATGCGCGAGAAACGGGCGAAGTCATTTATGCCAGCTTCAGCCTCGAACATCGACTGACGGATCTTCTTGCGCGCGGCTACCGCCTCAACGAGGCGTGGCTCGATTCGATCAACGCAATCGAGTTCGTCAAGCGAATCCACTTCCGTCACGTGCACGATATTCTCTGCAGTATCCAGCACTTCATCCAGAGGCTTCGCGGGCGCGCCAGCGATGAGACACCGATCGAGGACGCCACGATCGACGCTCAAATCGCGGAAGGTGGTATTGCCGTGGTCAACTGCTTCCACTGGATTTTGCAGGTCCAGCGCCACTATCTGCTAGGCGAACCTGAGAAGGCGCTCGCGTGCGCCGCCAAGGCCAGCCCACTACTTTGGTCCACACGCTGCCACATTCAGTTCGCGAACTACTGCCTCTATCATTCGCTTGCACTCGCCGCGGTTCACAACTCCGCGTCAGCTGCTCGACAAGCGGAGATCAAGGCAGACATCACCGCAAATATCGAGGCATTCGCAACATGGGCGAAAAGCTGTCCTATCACTTTTGCGCACAAGCATCTGCTGCTGCGCGCCGAACTGGCCCGTCTGAATGGACACGACATGCAGGCCATGCGGTTCTATGAGCATGCCGCCCGCTCGGCGGGCGAGCAAGGATTCGTCCAGGATCAGGCACTGGCCAACGAGCTCGCTGCGCAATGCTGCCTCGCCGCTGGCCTCGAACGCGCCGCACACGCTTATTTGCGTGAGGCGCGGGACGCCTATTCCCAATGGGGTGCGCACGGCAAGATCGAACAACTGGATCGGCTCTACCCCTCGAGCAAACCCGAAGCTGCGCCTGTCCCACGCGTGACCATCGAGGAACTCGGCGAGCAACTGGATCTCGCGACGATCGTGAAGACGGCTCAGGCAATCTCAGGCGAAATGGTGCTCGAGAACCTGATCAAGTCTTTGATGACGACTGCAATCGAGCACGCTGGCGCCGAACGTGGTCTGTTGATCCTGCGACAGGGCGCCCTGCAGCGGGTCGAAGCCGAAGCCACCATTCAAGATAGCCGGGTCATCGTGGAATTGCCGCAGCAGTCGCCGAACTCGTTGGCACTGCCGGATTCGCTCCTGCGCTATGTCACAAGCACGCACGAACCCGTCATCATTGACGATGCCTCAGTCGAAAACCGATTCTCCGGCGATCCCTATATCCGCCAGAAATGCGCACGTTCCGTCCTTTGTCTGCCATTGCTCAAGCAGGCCGGGCTGATCGGTGTACTGTACCTCGAGAACAACCTCGCGCCCGGCGTCTTTGCTCCGAAGCGCATCGCCCTGTTGAAGCTGCTCGCCTCGCAGGCGGCGATCGCCTTGGAAAACGCGCGCCTGTACCGCGACCTTGCAGAGCGTGAAGCGAAAATCCGGCGCCTCGTCGATTCCAACATCGTCGGGATCCTGATCGCGGATCTCGAAGGCCGGATCCTCGAAGCCAATGACGCGTTCCTTCGTATGTTGGGATACGGCCGTGACGATCTGCTGGTCGGGCGTCTTAGCTGGAGGGATCTGACGCCACCCGAGTGGATCGAGCGCACCAATACGGAGTGGGAAAAGCTGGAAAAGACCGGGATCTTGCAGCCCTACGAAAAAGAGTACTTCAGGAAGGATGGCAGCCGCGTGCCGGTGCTGATCGGCATTGCAATGCTTGGCGAGAACTCGACTGAAGCTATCGGGTTTGTGCTCGATCTGAGCGAACTCAAACGCGCGGAAGCGGATGCTCGCCAGATGCAGCTTGAGCTCGCACATGCGAACCGCGTCACTGCAATTGGGCAACTCGCAGCGTCGATCAGCCACGAAATGAAGCAGCCGATCGCTGCGACGACCGTCAATGCGTCGACAGGTCTGCGCTGCCTGGGTCTCGACCCACCGGATGTCGAGGAGGCACGTCGGGCGTTTGATCGTATCGTCCGTGACGCGAGGCGTGCAGGCGAGGTGATAAAGCGTATTCATGGCCTCGTCATCAAGGCCCCGATGAGCAACGAGATCTTGCAGATCAACGAGGCGATTCGCGAGGTGATGGCGCTCACGTCCAGCGAGGCGACCCGGAACGGCGTTTCCGTGCGGCTGCGGCTTGCGGAGGATCTACCGGCCATCAAGGGCGACCGGGTGCAAATCCAGCAGGTGATTCTGAACCTCATTATCAACGCCATTGATGCAATGAGCGCGGTTGATAAAGGGCCGCGGGAATTGACGATCGACACCGCGATGAGCGAGCCGGGCGTCGTCCTTGTGGCTGTGCGCGACTCCGGTCCGGGCATCGCCCCGGAGAACATCGAGCGCCTCTTCGAACCGTTTTACACGACGAAGGCCAGCGGAATGGGCATGGGGCTGCCGATCTGCCATTCGATCGTCGAAACTCATGGCGGGCGCCTGTGGGCGGGCAACCACGCCGGCCGCGGTGCGATCTTTCAATTCACGTTGCCCATCAATCCCGCCGTTTCAGCCGCCGTTTCAGCGTAAGCCTGCCCAAACCGACACCAAGGTATATTGACTCCCGGTTCTCGAAAGCCGATCGTTGTAGCGTAAGGCACGCGGCAAAAAGGATCGCGATGGAAAACGAACTCAGTCGTACTGTGGATGCGCTCCCAGGGTTGGTCTGGACAGCCTTCCCTGACGGCCGCATCGAGTTCGTCAATCGGCGCTGGTGCGAATATACGGGGCTTTCCGTCGAGCAAGCGTCCGGCGAAGGCTGGCAGACGGCGTTCCATCCCGATGATCAGCCGGGGCTGATCGAAGCCTGGCGAACCGTCCTCGCCTCCGGCGAGCGGGGCGAGGCGGAAGCGCGCATGCGTCGCTTCGATGGCGTGTATCGCTGGTTCACATGCCGAGCCAGTCCGATTACCGATGCTACCGGTCAAGCCGTAAAGTGGTGCGGGATCAACTCAGACATCGAGGACCGCAAGCAGACCGAAGCTGCGCTGCGCGCGCAAGAACAGCGCTTCGAACTGATCGTCGATGGCCTCCCCACCCGGGTCATCCTTTTCTCGCCCGACGGGGACGTCTTGCACGCCAACCGTCATACGCTCGAATTTTCCGGCTCGACCCTCGAGGAGTTGCGGGGATGGAAAACCAACGGCCTGACCTGCCCCGATGATCGGGCGGCGGTGATCGCCCGGTTCCGGGCGTCGATCAGCACCGGCGAGCCCTATGATGCGGAGTCGCGCCATCGCCGTGCCGATGGCGTCTACCGATGGTTCCGCGTGCAAGGCTTTCCGTTACGCGATACCGAGGGCCGAATCGCTCTCTGGTATTTCCTTCAGACGGATATCGATGATCGCAAGCGTGCCGAGGCACTGCTCGAGGGCGAGAATCGCCTGCTGGAGATGGTCGCGACAGGGCAGCCTTTGCCAAACGTTCTCGACGACCTATGTCGACTCGTCGAAGAGATCGCGACCGACTGCGTCTGCAGAGTCACCTTTCGGGAAACACACGACACCGCGTGCCTGCATCTGGGGTCTCCCGGTCTCCCGAAGCGTTTTCTCCCCCCTGTCGGTGCGCGTGCCACGTCCGATGACTCCGGCCCACTGGGCATGGCGGTGTCCCTCAAGGCGCAGGTGATCGTGCCCGATGTCGCGTCGGACGCGCGCTGGACCAAGGCGTGGCGCGAGCGCAGCCTCGCGCATGGACTGCGTTCCTGCTGGGCGACGCCGATCCTGTCGCGTACCGACGAAGTGCTGGGAACGTTCACGCTGTTTCGGTCTGCTCCCGGCGATCCCACGCCTATCCAGCGCGAACTGATCGCACAGTTCACGCACATCGCGAGCATCGCCATCGAGCGGGCACATAGCATCGCTGCGCGTCAGGAGGCGGATGAGCGCTTACGCCAAAGCGCGGCGCTGATGGCCAAAGTGGAGCAGCTCAGTTCGAGCGGCAGCTTCTGCTGGCACCTTGAAACGGGCGCGTTCACGTGGTCAGATCAGCTTTACCGCATCTTCGGGATCGAACCGGGGGTGCCGATTACGATAGACACGATCGCCTCCCGCTTCCACCCTGGCGACCGCCATCTACTTGACGAAATGATCGAGCGGGCGCGAGAAGGCAAAGATCTGGAGTTCGAAATCCGACTGCTGCTGCCCAACGGCCCGGTCAGGCACATTCACATACAGGCGCACGCCACGCGCGACCCGCAAGGCTCGCTGGACTACATCGGCGCCGCGCAGGACATGACGGAGCGTCGGGCGTCCGAAGATGCGCTTCTCGCGTTGCGCGCCGAATTGGCCCATCTGGGCCGGGTCAACACTCAAGGCGCGTTGACGGCCTCGATCGCGCACGAGATCAACCAGCCGCTGACTGGCATCGTGACCAACGCCAGCACCGGCCTGCGCATGCTGAGTGCAGAACCGCCCAATGTGGAAGGCGCGCTCGAGACGGTACGACGCACGATCCGCGACGGGTACCGCGCATCGGAGGTGATGAAACGCCTGCGCGCGCTGTTCAGCAACAAATCCATCACGACCGATACGGTTGATCTGGTCGAAGCGACTCGGGAGGTGATTGATCTGCTGCAAGGCGAGATTCGCAACAAGCGGATCGTGCTGCATCTGAAGACGGCTGACGATCTGCCGCCTGTCGCCGGGGACAAGATCCAGCTCCAGCAGGTGGTGCTCAACCTGCTTGTCAACGCCGTGGAGGCGATGAATGGCGTCGACGACCGGCCACGGCAGATATTGGTGAGCATCGAGCGCGACGATGGTGACCACGTGCGGCTCTCCGTGACCGATTCGGGCGCGGGCATCGACCCACAGCTTGCCGGCAAGCTCTTCGATCCGCTTTTTACGACCAAGCGGGAAGGCATGGGCATCGGCCTGTCCGTAAGCCGTTGCATTATCGAAAGCCTCGACGGCCGGTTGTGGGTCTCCTCGAACAAAGACTGCGGCGCCACATTTACTTTCTCCATTCCGTGTCGGCCGGACAGCGTGGCCGCCGCCGAGCGGTCCGCGCCCGCAGGACAGTCCGCGCGCGCGGACGCGGAGCGACCCCGAAGGAATCTGTGATGACAGAGCGCCCGCTTATCGCGGTGGTCGACGATGACGAGTCGGTGCGCGAATCGCTGCCCGACCTGCTGCATATGTTCGGCTTCGCAACCCGGGCATTTGGGTCGGCAGAAGAATTTCTGGCCTCCGGTTGCGCCGGTGAAGTGCGCTGCCTGATCCTCGACGTCGCCATGCCCGGCATGTCCGGCGAGGACCTTCAGCACGAGCTCAAGCGGCGCCGGGAAGCCGTTCCCATTGTCTTTATCACGGCGCATGGGGACGAGGTGCTGCGCCCGCGCATGCTCGAACAAGGTGCCGTCGATTGTCTGCTCAAACCCTTCAGCGACACCGCCCTTCTGGGGGCGATCCAGGCCGCGCTCAAGGTCGAATGATTCACCCCGGGGCCTGTGAATGGAGTTCAAAATGATACCCGCTCGTGCAGTTGAAGCCGCCTCGAAATCGTCGTCAGCGCAAGGCACGCCGGTCGTCTTCGTCGTCGATGACGATGTCTCGGTGCGTGAGTCGCTCGAAGCCATGATTCGCTTTGCTGGTCTAAGGGCGGAGACCTTTGCTTGCGCCCAGGACTTTCTCGGACGCACGCGCGCGATGGTCCCGAACTGTCTCGTGCTGGATGTCAGCCTGCCCGATCTCAGCGGCCTCGACCTGCAAAACCTGATTGCGTCCGAGCGTACCGACATGCCGATCATCTTCATCACCGGCTACGGCGACGTGCCGATGACGGTGCGAGCCATGAAAGCGGGAGCGGCCGAATTTCTCACCAAGCCATTCGACGACCAGGTGCTGCTGGACGCCATCCGGCACGCGATCGAGCGCAGCCGCGCGGCGTTGGGCGAAGAAGCCGGGATGCAGTCGATCCGTGATCGCTACGCCTCACTCAGTCAGCGCGAGCGGGAGGTCATGGCGTTGGTGGTATCCGGCCTGCTGAACAAACAGGTCGGAGCCGAACTGGGCATCAGCGAGATCACAGTGAAGGTGCACCGCCGACATGTGATGCAAAAGATGGCTGCCCGCTCGCTCCCCGAACTAGTCAACATCGCACGAAGACTGACCCAGAGCACGCAAGTGCGTGAAGGCTAGGTCACCTTACCCGCACGCAACCGGTTCCTCGTCGCGATACCCGCCTCCGAGCGCTTTCGACAGTGCGATCGCCTGACTGAGGCGCTGCCCGTCGAGTTCCCGCTTGGAGATGCATTCGAGCAACACTACCTGGCGAGCGTCCATCGCCGCAAGACGGCTCGCAACGCCCCTATCATAGTGCGCCTGAGCACTGGCCTCGGCGAACGACACCGCGTCGATTTTCTCCGCCTGCAGCAGGGCTTCCTGGTCGAGGTCCTGAAGTCTGCTACCCGTTACCGCTACGTCGCGCACCGCATTCAGCACGGCCTGGTTGTATTGCGCGATGAGTGTGTTGCTGGCCTGCGAGCGCCGCTCAGGTTCGCGTTGAGCCGGCCGCCATCAAATACCGGCAGATATAGACCGGGAATCAGATTGATCTGCTGACTGGCATGTGTAAAAAGGTCCGAAAGGTGTAGCGCGTTGAGGCCAAAAAACGCCTTGATGTCGAAGCTCGGATAAAACGCGGCCTTCGCGGCGTCGATACGATCGAACGAAGACTGCACATACCAACGCAGCACTTGCAGGTCCGGACGACGCGCAAGCAGTTCGTATGACAGTGTCGGCGGCAATGCGGACTGCTGCAGCGGCAACGCGACGGGCCTGATGTCGGAAAGATCGTCCGGACCTGCGCCAAGCAACGCACGCAGCGATTCACAAAAATCGATCAACGTGAAAACAGGCTTCAGTGCCGATGCGAATTGCCCGACCGTCGTGCGCAGCGAGACCACCCGACCGTCGAACGGCGCATGCACCTCCGTGAACTCGAGATTCAGCTCGGCAAGGGCAATTTGTGCCCTGACTTCCGCGCGCTGCGCGACCAGCGCATCAACGCCGCTAACCGCTGCGCTAGCCTGCTGCGCCTCGCGCATCGCGGCATTTAGTTCGCCTGCGCGGAGCGCTGCGCAGTTCGTGCGCGATCGACTTCCTCGGCGGATACTTAGCCCTGCGCGAGCAAGGGTTCGGCGCGGCGCAGCGTGTCCTCGGCCTGGTTTGCCACTGCGCGGGCCCGCTCGAAGGCAGCCTGCACGGAATCCGCGTTGTATTGCTGCGCATGGACCGTACGCTGCGTCAAAACGATCTGGTTGTTGAGCGTGTCGAGCCGTGCGCGCGCCTCATCCCGCGCAGTCTGACAGGGGCGCGGGTCGATGCGCAGTAGCAGATCGCCTCGCTTGACGGCCTGATTGTCGCGCACGGGAAGCTCGATGATCCGGCCGCTGACTTCGGGAACGACGCTGATCGTGTCCGCGTACAGCGTCGTCGGTAGGCGGTGCGTGATCGAGCTGCCACAGAACCACGACCAGTAAGCCGATGGCGATCAGCACAATCGCAGCGGCAGGATGCTTCTTCATGTGCCGCGCGGCGCGAGCGTCGTCAGTCATTTTTGGACCACGTCAACGGTGAAAAAACGCCAGCCAGGCGGTCATCGCAAGCAGCGCACTCGGCGCCGGATACGAGCGGTGCGAGCGCCAGGATCGCTCCGCGCCGGCTCAATGCGAGGTGGACGAGAATAGTCCCCGTGATGCCGCCGAGAATACAGAGCAACCAGTCCGGAAAGGCTACACCGAACAGCGGAATCGATGGCGCAAATGCGCAACCGCCGAGCAGCACAGCCGTGCATTGTCAGCAATGACAGACTCACGGCAATCGAGCGGCTCATTGCGGGTCGTTCGCCGTAGGGCGGCCTTCGATCAAACGTTCGCTGACACTTTCTCCGTTCCACGACGCCAGAGCGAACGCGACAACATACGCCGCTTTACCGAGGCATTCGACCGTCGAGACGAGAGCAAGGGCAACACTGTGCGTGTACTCTAGAGGTAACGCCGGTGCCACAGCGAATACACTCGCTGCGCAAATGAAAGCGAAGACGTGACGGGTCAAGCGCAGGTCGACAATGGCAGCGAAACCGATGAGGCAAACCAGTACCTTCGACGCCACCACAGCGAGCAGTGAGGTTAAATCGATCGACCCGCTCAGTTCCAGCGGTGCCTCAATCAGTGTCCAGCAACAGACCACAATGACTGACACCTTGAGCAGGCGCTCCGATCTGGACACGAGATCGTCGGCATCCGCCGAGACCCCCGATACGTAGTACGCGCCGGGAACGCGCTTCGTCAAATTGCCAAAGCCGTGGTTCATCGCACAGACCTCCACGCGGACATGGCCGGCCGCGCTGGCGCGGGCGAATAGACATTCCACGATCCATCGCTGTGACGGAAGAAGACAATCGACAGCAGACCGCCGCCGGAGAGCACCGTTTCGACGCACACGCAGCGCCGATGCATGCCAGTGCCGCGAACCCGCACGACATGCGCGCGCATCGCAAGCGTGGGCGCGAGCCATTTGTCGACGGCCCAGTGCAGGGTCATTTCGGTCGGGCTCATGGTGGCCTCCTTCGCGCCTTTGTCCGTATCTAATTGAAGTGAGGGGAATCACGCCGCAGTAACCGCTGCGCGATCGGTTTTGACCCGGATGCCGATGAGGGCGCTCACGAGACACAGCAGCGCGTGGACGCCCGCGCCCGGATGTTTGAGGAATGCGTGGATCTGTTCGCTGCGGCTTTCACCAACCAGACACCATGCGCAGAAGTGCTCGCAATTGTTCGTCAGCAGGCGATAGCGGTCTTCGCCGAGCCGCGAGCGGGCGCGCAGCACGGTTTGGACGCCGGAATACTTCGGGTACGGACGCCGACGCACAGCAACCGTGTGACCATCGGCGAACTGGTCGAGCGGGACTTCCTCGATGGGGCCGCGACGCACGGATTTCACGAAACCCGCATAGTGAATGACCATGCCGCTACCGACATAAATGCCGTGATGTTCGTAGCCGTGGCGTTTAGTGATCAGGTGGGCACCGAGAACGGGTTCGTCATTCGAGCCGCCAAGCGCGACGTCAGTCGATGTATAGGCGGCTGCACGTTGCGCGCAGTATTCAGTACCTGATTGGTGGCGGTTACGATACATTGCTCAGCTCCAGGTCCTCGGGGGCAAACGGCTGATCCTGCAAACGAGCCATGCCAGCGCATGAAAGCGTGGCCTCGTTTGGAGTGGCGGCTTACGAACCAATCTAGGGCGTCCCCAACTCAGCCGCAATTACACCTTGGGGTGCAAGACACGTATTTGCCGGGATGCGAAGGTGTGACTAACACCATCGTGCAATGGCTCCCCGCTCCGCCGTGGGCCTAACCTCGCCTGGTGTACGAAGACTGTTGGAGATGATCCATGGAAAAGAATCCTGGGCGTTCTGCGCCCGCCCCACTGAAGGCTGGCCATGTGTTCGAAGTATTTGCGAGGACCCTGTGGTACCTGCGTGCGCCGCTTGCAGCGTTATTTGTGTTGTTCATTCTGCTTTCGGCGGTGATGTATTACGCCGGCGGTCCAAACGAAACGGGAAGCGGAACGCCATCCTCGTTTGGGAAAGTCCTCTACTTTTGCATAATCACGGCACTCACGATCGGCTACGGCGACGTGGTGCCCACGACAATCGTGGGGCGCATCGATTCGATACTGATCGGAGTGCAGGGCGTATTGTTGACGAGTATGGTCACAGCCGCATTCGTTCACGCGGTTCAGGAGGCAGCGCGCCGCGCCGGCGCGCAAGATGATGCCCAGGTGCTGCGCGGCCGCGGCAAGTTCAACATTGGCGAAAATGACGAAGCCGCTCCGGCTTCACGAAAACCAGCAGCCAACCCGGAATACGCTGCCAATGCCAACACGCGCCCAACAGGCCGTCAGTAGTGCGGCCAGAAGCACGGCGCCAACCATGAGCGCGAGAATCGCGTAACCGGCCGGTGGCATAGGGCCGTCCGCAAAAGCAGCCCACTTTCTGGCGCTTGTCGCGATCTGGACGGTGCGTCGCACCTGGCCCGTGATGTAAGCGCTACAAAGGCGCGACGCAATGGCGGTGAAGATTTCGCTTTTCATCATGACGGGTCGCCGCAAGCACCATCCAGACAGTCCCCAATACAGAGACCTTGTATAGCGAGCCGATCTGACCGCCGTCTCGTTGGTATTCGCGAAAAACGTTTTGCCTGCGAACCAATTTAGGCCGAGCCGCCCACAGTCGCAATTAAACTTTGGGAGCAGGTTTTCGTGACCTTCGATCGCTTCGGCGCCTCGGTATCGTTACACCTTTGTGCAATTGAGCCGCGCACCATCAATGCCTAAGGTTGCTCTATACGGGCAACGTCTCCCAATGCTGGCGTCGCTCAAACGTAGCCACTCGCACACCGCAATGGGACGGTCACCATGCTCACTGACGTACTCCAGCTCTCGCGCGCGCAGTTCGCGATGACCACGATCTTCCACATCGTGTGGCCTATCCTCACTGTCAGTCTGTCGATATTTCTGCTGCTGATCGAAGTCCTGTGGATTCGCACCGGCGACGTGATGTACTACCGCCACGCCCGCCACTGGAGCAAGCTGCTCGCGCTCAATTTCGCGGTAGGCGTGGTGACTGGCATTCCGCTGGAATTTCAGTTTGGCACCAACTGGTCCCGCTTCGCACGGTTCAGTGGCCAGTTCGTCGGCAATATTCTCGGTTTCGAAGGCGCAATGGCGTTCATGCTCGAAGCCGGATTCATCGGCGTGATGATGCTCGGCTGGGGACGTGTGTCACGTGGCGTCCACGTCTTTGCCACGGCGATGGTAGCGCTCGGATCCAGCATTTCCGTATTCTGGATCATGGTCGCCAATTCGTGGATGCAGACGCCCGCCGGTATCACCGTCGTCAACGGCAAGCTAGTGATCACAGACTATGCAGCGGCCATCTTCAACCCCGACATGGTGTGGGCCGTCTCTCACATGTGGACGGCCGCGATCGAAACCGGGATGTTTGTGATCGCAGGCATCTCGGCATACCACCTGTTCCGCCGGAGGCACCCGGAGTTCTTTGCGCGTTCCTTCAAGATCGCACTGGGCGTGCTCGTTGTCGTTGCACCGCTTCAGGTCTGGCTGGGGGACTCCAGCGGCACCAGCGTGTTCGCGACTCAACCCGCGAAAGGTGCCGCGATCGAAGGGCACTGGCAGACCAACAAGCCGGGCACAGGCGCCGCATGGTCGCTCGTTGCATGGCCCGATCAGCAAAATCAGCGTAATGACTGGTCGATCGAAGTGCCGGGACTCTTGAGCATTCTCGGCACGCACTCGCTGCACGGACGGGTCTCGGGTCTCACGGACTTCCCGCGTGCCGACCAGCCGCCGATGGTGCCGCTCCTCTACTACGCGTTCCGGGTGATGGCCGGCATCGGCTTCGCGTTCATGCTGCTCGCGCTCTGGACCGCGTATGCGCTGCACAAAGCGCGCGGCAACCTCGAACGCCTCCTCGCGCAGCGCAAGCTCCTGCTCGCATGGGTACTGTGCATCCCGCTGCCTTACGTGGCCGTCGAGGCCGGATGGATCGTACGCGAGGTGGGACGTCAGCCATGGGTCGTCTACGGACTGCTGCGAACCAGTCAAGCCGTGTCCGCCGTGCCCGCGTCCTCGGTAACGGCCAGCATGGCGATGTTCTTCGTGTTCGACGTCGTGTTACTCATCACCTTCTTCCTTCTCGCGCGGCGTTGGCTGATGAATGGTCCCGAACTCACTGCCACACCGCCCGCGATCACGAGCATCACGCCCCGAACGGTGGGGGCCGAATACTGAAACTTCCTTCTACAACTCAAGGGAGATCGTTCGATGGAAAGCACCACTCATTCCCTGCTGGCCCTCACGTGGTTCGGCCTGATCGGCCTGATGCTGGCCTTCTACGTCGTGACCGATGGATTCGACCTTGGTGTCGGTATGCTCACTCTGCTGAGCAGAAATCGCGGAGACCGCGACGTGATGGTTCAAACCATCGGTCACGTGTGGGATGCGAATGAGACATGGCTGGTCGTGGTCGGCGGCGCCCTGTTCGGCGCGTTTCCGGCTGCCTACGCGGCCTTGATGCAAGCGCTTTATCTGCCCGTCATGGCGATGATAGCCGGGCTGATCATGCGGGGTGCAGCCATCGAATTCCGCCATAGCGCGCAGCACGCAAGCCTGTGGGACATGGTGTTCGGCGTGGGCAGCCTCGTCGCGGCCATCTCGCAGGGCATCGTACTCGGCAAGGTGATCACGGGGTTCGAGCCTGGCGGGTCCAGCACGGCGTTCATCACGGTGACAGCCATCGGGGTCGTCAGCGGCTATAGCCTGCTCGGCGCGACGTGGCTCGTCAGGAAGGCGGTGGGTCCGCTCGAACGTTGGGGCCGCCGGCTGGCCCTCTTGAGCGCACAGTTCGCCGTCGCGGCCGCGATCGTGCTCACTGCGGCGACCTGGTTTGGCAGCGTGGCGGTCCATGCCCGCTGGATAGAGACTGGGGTGTTCGCCCCACTTGCGGTACTCGGCGTACTCGCCGTCCTCTCGTACGGCTGGCTCATGGCGTCGCTCTATCGCGGACGCGACCGCGGGCCCTTCGGGGCGGCGATAACGCTTTTCATCGTGTCGTTCGCGGGCCTTGCAATTAGCCTCTACCCCTACTTCGTTCCGGGCCGGCTCACGATCCTGGAAGCCGCGTCGGACACCATGACCCTCGCGTTCATGTTGATCGGAATCGGCGTCGTGTTCCCGGTGATGATCGGCTACAACCTGCACCAGTATGCGATCTTCCGCGGCAAGGTTGTCGACACGCCCCACGCGTGAGGGCACGCATTTTCAGCGAAAAAGCCCTATTTCAGGAGCAGCCAGTGAAAACGTCAGAGTACGCTACGTTAGACGACGCACGAGTCCGGGTCGAAATTCTCGAACAGTCCGAGACAACACTCATCATTCGCTGGGTGGAGCCCGGACGATGTCACTACGGGGAGCAGCGCTGGCGTCTTCGCCATGCGAGAGCGTCGGGCGTGTGCGTGGTGTCGCGGCGTGCAATCCGCCGCGGCGACGCCGTCTTTCGCCCCGCCGAACGCCCCGCTCCAGCCAACGCATCGGCGATGATCTCTGTTGAAGCGTTTGGCTATTCAGGTCGCGGCGTTGGCTTCAACTCAACGGAATCCGCACGTTGCGTGTAATTCCGACTCTCTTCCTGGTTGGCGACGCTGCGTTGCAGCGTCGTTCTCAATTCACTCATATCGGGAAGTAACATGCCGCTCCAAAGAGCGGCGAACATCAACATCTGCTGGGCCACGAAAGCCCGTCAAGCGAGTCGAATCGCCGGTTGAGCCAATCCGTTGATTTGCTCCGCCGTCCAGAGCAGAGTTGCCCGGCGAAAACCGTGCAGCGCCTGCTGATGGTGTCGGTACAACATCGCGTGACTGAGCTGGGCAAGCTTGCCCCGAATGATCCCCCCAGGAAACAATCCAAAACGACCAAGCGTGCCGAACGAGTCGTACTCGCTCAATGACACAAGGGATCCAAAATCCCGGAATGCGAAGCGAGGAAGAGGTTTGTTGTGACGGATCCATTCCGGCAAATGGCGCGCCAGGTGCTCCGCCTGCTGAGTGGCCACCTGCGCAGTAGGAGGCAGCGGTCGCTGCGCACCTTGCGGCGTGAGCGAAGCGCAATCGCCGAGCGCGAAAATATTCTCGTCGCCCAAAGCCTGCAGCGTGCCCGACACCACGATCTGGTTCGACCGGTTGGTCTCGAGGCCGGCTAGCCGGTTCATGAAATCGGGAGCCTTCACGCCAGCCGCCCATACCATCAAATCCGCTTCGGCAAGCTTGGCGTCTCCGTACACAAAGCCTCCCCGTTCCACAGCGGAGACCCCGGTCGAGGTCAGCACGCGAAAGCCAATTTTCTCAAGTCGTTGCTGGCTGGCTGACGAGATTTCCGCTGGGAAGGCCGGAAGCACGCGAGGGCCGGCCTCCAAAAGCGTCAAGCGCAGCCTGTCTCTAATCGCAGGATCGCCGTAGCTGGCCGCGAGCTCGAAAAGATGACTGAGCTCGGCCGATAACTCGACCCCGGTAGCACCAGCGCCCACGATCGCAATCCTGAGCGCCTCATCCTTGACCACGGAACGAAGGGAACGCTCGCGCAACGCGACGTTGAATGTCTCTGCCTGCTGTTGGCTGTCGATAAGATGGCAATGCTCGAGGACGCCAGGCACGCCGAAGTCGTTCGCGCGGCTGCCTACGGACAGCAGCAGCACATCGTATGGAACTGTTCTCCGCTCGAGCATCAAGCCGCCCTCGTGCGACTCGATTGCGGCAAGTTGAACTTCACGTCGTGCTCGGTCCAGTCCGCACATTTCTCCCGGCTGATACGTAAAGCTGTGTTCACGCGCATGGGAAAGATAGATTACACGCTGTTGATTCACATCGCGCGTACCTGCCGCAATCGTGTGCAGCATTGGTTTCCAGATATGCGTCGGGCTTCTGTCGATCAGAGTCACGCTTGCTTCAGCCGACCGGCCTAACCGGTCGCCGAGCCGGGTTGCAAGCAGAATTCCGGCGATTCCGCCACCTACGATAGCGATACGAGTTGGCTTTTTCATGGCAATCACTCAATAAACGAAGGACGATTTCGATTAACCTGTGCCGAACACAATGCACTGGTTCGCAATAGCGGTTCCTCCAATGAGACTCATCGGTACTTTCGCAAAATAGGCTATGCGGCACGACATCCGCAATTACACCTTGGGCGCAGGATTGAACGACAAGTCTTCCCACCGACACGATGGTGTCGTTACACCATCGTGCAATTGAATCGATGCCGATCACCAGATAGATTGATGTCCATGAACAACGCCCCCGACACCGGCGTCGTTCAAACCCCCGGCCAGTCGCTCCGTCACGGGCGCATCGCGCGCCTCGGCGAGCGAAAGCACCGATACCTGTGGCGCTCGCTTTCTGCCCGATGTTCTGCGTTCACATTACCTCCGGCAAAACGTTAAGGATGGCAAATGACTACCACTCACACCAATTCAAGCAGCGTTTCTCAGGACACGGTTTGCTCGGGACGATTGTTTCTCCTCGAATTGAGCAGCAACTCGATTTACTCGATGAATCCAGATGGATCCGACCGCAAGACGATCGTCACGGACTGCCACCTCCCCGATGGCATCGCAGTGGACGCGCACGCCGGCCACATTTACTGGACCAACATGGGTCACGCTCTGAGCGCCAATGACGGATCGATCGAGCGCGCCGACCTCGACGGCAACAACCGCGTTGTCATCGTCCCCCAAGGCCTCACGCATACACCAAAGCAGCTCCAGCTCGACCAGGACGGTGGAAAACTTTATTGGTGCGACCGCGAAGGCATGCGCGTGATGCGCGTCAACTGCGACGGCTCTGATATCGAAACACTGGTCGAGACCGGGCGCGGCGACAACGACCGCCACGACCAGAACCGATGGTGCGTTGGAGTCGCTGTCGATCGCGTGCATCAGAAGCTCTATTGGACACAAAAGGGCCCTGACAACGGCGACCAGGGCCGCATCCTCCGCGCGAATCTGGAGATCCCGAGTGGCGAAAGTCCGGCCACCCGCTCCGATATCGAAGTGCTCTTCGACCATCTGCCGGAGCCGATCGATCTCGAGTTCGACGAGGCGAACCGCGTCCTCTATTGGACGGACCGCGGCGATCCCCCGCGCGGAAACACAGTCAATCGCGCCCCGGTCGACGAAGCGGCGACGCCCGAGATCGTCATCACGCATCTGCTGGAAGGGATCGGCATCACGCTTGACGTTGCTGGTAGCCGAATGTTCGTCACGGACCTTGGGGGATCGGTCTATTCAGCGCAACTCGATGGCAGCAACCTGCGCAACTTTCTCTACGCCCAGGGCAACCTCACCGGCGTTGCCTACGCCGAAGTCTGACCCGTACATTGGAGAAACGACATGACTGACACCAAGCCCATTCGCCGCGTCGCCATCATCGGCACGGGCGTGATCGGCGCGAGCTGGGCCGCGCTGTTTCTCGCCAAAGGATTGCATGTCGTGGCGACGGACATCGCACCGAATGCGGAAGCGTCATTGAAAAACTTCGTGGAGTCCGCGTGGCCGGCGCTCACGAGATTGGGTCTTTCGCCCGGTGCATCAGTTACGAACCTCACATTCACGCCCGTGCTCGAGCAAGCACTCGCGGGCGCGGACCTCGTCCAGGAAAACGGACCCGAGCGGATCGATTTCAAGCAGAAACTCTATGGGCAACTCGACGAGCTGGTGCCTGCAGACGTGATCATTGCTTCGAGTTCGTCGGGGCTCACCATGAGCGAAATCCAGAAGGGGGCTGCGGCGCATCCGGAACGCTGCGTCATCGCGCATCCGTTCAACCCGCCCCACCTGATCCCGCTGGTCGAGATCGTCGGCGGCTCGAAGACATCGGAAACGACGATCCAGCGCGCAGCGGAATTTTATACGGCGATCGGGCAGCGTACGGTGCGGGTCAACAAGGAGATGCCGGGCCACGTCGCGAACCGGCTGCAGGCCGCATTGGCGCGCGAGGTGTATTACCTCGTCGCCGAGGGCGTAGTAAGCGCTGCCGACGTCGACACCGCCCTGTCCTGGGGGCCGGGCCTGCGCTGGGGCGTGATGGGCAACATGATGCTCAACCATCTTGGCGGGGGCCCTGGCGGAATCGAGCACTTCTTCCAGCAGTTCAGCGGCCCGATGACGGCGTGGTGGAAAACGCTCGGCGAGCCGGTTCTGAGCCCAGAGGTTCAAAAGAAGCTCGTCGACAGCGTACACGTTGAGGCCGGATCGCGCTCGATCGAAGAGCTGGAGGCGCAGCGTGATGAGGTTCTGCTTGGTCTGCTTGAGCTACGCCGCAAGGTTGGCGGTTCGAAACAGACGAAATAACTCGCTCCGGTCGCGCGAGCCTAAGCACAACCTTCCGGATTGCTCATCCGGCTGACACGTCTTTCTTTCGACTTTCTACTCATAGCAACAGGAGTCGCAAAATGTCTATCGCTGCAACGGACAGCAAGGCCGCTTCCAGGGAGCTTCCGCCACCGAACAGTGACTTCTATCACTACGCAGACACTCTGAACGCAGACGAGCGAGCGATTCTGCAGAAGGTGCGCACGTTCATGGAGTCCAAAGTCGCTCCCATCATCAACAAGTACTGGGTCGAGGACGCCTTTCCGTTCGAGCTGCTGCCTGCCGTCAAGGAGCTGAATCTCGGCGGCCTCGGCATCCAGGGGTACAGCTGCGCCGGCGGGAGTCAATTGCTGGTCGGCCTGATCGGGATAGAAATGGCGCGCGTCGATGCCTCGATTGCGACCTTCTTTGGCGTCCATAACTTCCTGGCGATGGGTTCGATCGCGGTCGCTGGATCGGAGGAGCAGAAACAAAAATGGCTGCCGCCGATGGCACGCATGGACAAGATCGGCTGCTTCGGCCTGACCGAACCGCTGATCGGCTCGGGAGCCGCAGGCGGACTGACCACGACGGCGAAGCGCGAGGGCGACACCTGGGTTCTGAACGGACAGAAGCGGTGGATCGGCAACGCACCCTGGTGCGATATCTCGATCATCTGGGCACGCGACGTCGATGACAACCAGGTCAAGGGCTTCATCATCGAGAACAAGACCACACCCGGCTTCAGCGTCGAGAAGTTGGAGAACAAGATCGCGCTCAAGGTAGTCCAGAACGGACAGATCACGATGAAGGAATGCCGGGTGCCGGAAGCGAACCGGCTCGCATCGGGCGACCAGTCCTTTCGCGACACCGCGCGCGTGCTGCGTGGGACGCGGTACTACGTTGGATGGGAATCGACGGGATGCGCGATGGGTGCGTACGAGCACGCGCTCCAGTACGCCCAGCACCGATTGCAGTTCGGAAAGCCTATCGGCTCGTTCCAGCTTATTCAGGATCTTCTTGCGAAGATGCTCGCCAACATCACGGCGTGCCAGGGCATGGTGGTTCGCACGGCACAGCTCGCCGACGAGGGCAGGCTGACGGACCAGCAAGCCGCGCTGTCGAAAGCGTTCACAACGTCCAAGGCGCGTGAGACCGTTTCGTGGGCGCGAGAGCTGCTCGGGGGCAACGGCATTCTCGCCGACTACGACGTCGCGCGTTTCTTTGCCGACGCCGAGGCGCTCTATTCCTACGAGGGTACGTTCCAGATGCAGAACCTGATCGTCGGGAAAGCGATCACTGGGTTCAGCGCGTTTATCTAAGACCGCAGGCGTGACGGCGAGTTTGTCGCCGTCATCGATTCACCCGAATTAGAAGGATAGCTAAACATGTCATCGACAACCGTGACAGCCCCATCTTCACCCGTAGTAGTAGTGCCTGATGATCCGCCGGCGAAAGTCGTCACGCTCGCGAACGTTCTGTACGAAAAGCGCAATGGGATCGCGTACGTGACCGTCAACCGCCCCAAGGTTCTCAATGCCCTGAGCACGCAGACATGGAAGGATCTGCGAACGGCTTTCGAGGATGCACGCGAGGACACCGTCGTGCGCGGCGTCATTCTCACCGGCGCGGGCAATAAGGCGTTCATCGCCGGCGCGGACATCAGTGAGCTTGCGCACGCGAGCGCGATCGAAGCGGAGCAGTCGAGCCGTTTTGGGCAAGCCGTGCTCGACCTGATCGAGAACCTCGGCAAACCAGTGGTCGCGGCAATCAATGGCTTTGCACTCGGCGGCGGCTGCGAGACGGCAATGGCGTGCACGCTCCGCATCGCCGCGGAGCACGCGATGCTCGGCCAGCCGGAGGTCAAGCTGGGACTGCTCCCCGGCGGCGGCGGCACGCAGCGGCTGCCGCGCCTTGTCGGAAAGGGCCGCGCGTTGCAGCTCATTCTATCGGCGGAGCTCATTAGTGCCCAGGAAGCCTGGCGCATCGGGCTGGTCAACGAGGTGGTTCCGGCAGCCGACCTCATCGGTCGCGCTGAAGCCATTCTGAAGACGATCGCCTCGAACGCGCCTGTCGCGGTGAGGCTATCGCTCGAAGCGGTGAACAAGGGCCTGGACGCGGACCAGAGCGAAGGCCTCGCTCTCGAAGCCTCCTACTTCGGGCTGTGCGCCGGGACTGAAGACAAAAAGGAAGGCACCTCGGCCTTCCTCGAAAAGCGCGCCCCGCAGTTTGCGGGACGGTGAAGCAGGCAACACGATCCAGGAGAGATCCCATGGCAAGCGACAATATTTTTTCCGGGCTGAAGGTGGTCGACTTTTCGAGCTTTATCGCGGCGCCCGGCGCCGCCGTCATGCTGTCGGACTTCGGTGCGGATGTCATCAAGGTCGAACCCCCGAGCGGTGACCCATGGCGACACGGGCACAAGATTGCGTCGCAACCGATGGCAGATGAGCCGTATCAGTGGCATCTCGCCAATCGTAATAAACGCGGCATCGCGCTCGACCTGAGGTCGCCCAGCGCCCAGCAAATTCTCCAGCGGCTCGTCACATGGGCTGACGTGTTCACCGTCAATACGCCACATCCGGCGCGCAAGAAGTTGAAGCTCGAATACGACGATCTGGCGCGCTGGAACCCGCGACTGATCTATGCGGATGTTACCGGCTTTGGCGAAAGCGGCCCGGATGCCGATCTGCCCGGCTTCGATCTGACCGCGTTCTGGGCGCGTAGCGGCCTGTTGTCGATGACGCGTGACGCCGGCGCGCCACCAACCTGGCCGGTGGCCGGAAGCGGCGACAACGCGACGGCAGTTGGAATCTATTCGGCGATCGTCACGGCGCTTTACCGCCGGGAGCGCACGGGCAAAGGCTCTTACGTCACGACTTCGCTCCTGGCCTCAGGCGTCTGGTCGGCCAGCGTTGCAATCCAGGCCGCCCTGGCCGGCGCGACGTTTCCAGCACCGCACGATCGCACGCATCCCGCGAATGCGGCGCTCAACGTGTACCGCGCCTCAGACGGCACCTGGTTCGTCCTGGTGGTGATGCACGACAAGTTGGCGGCCGTTGCGAAAGCCATCGGACGTCCCGATCTGCTGACTGATGCACGGTTTGCGGATCCGGCGAAGGTGACGGCGAACATGCCGCAACTTACGGCCATCCTGGACGAGGTTTTCAGCGCGCAGCCGATGGCGCACTGGCACGAGGCATTCAGCAGTCTCCACGTCACGTACGGCGCCGTGCGCGGACCACAAGAGGTGATCGACGACCCGCAGCTGCGGGCCAACGATGTCATCGTTCCGCTCGAGGAAGCCGGCGGCAAATTGACCTTGACGATCAGCAATCCGATCCGGGTTCATGGCGTCGACAAAGTGCCAGCGCGACGCGCGCCCGATCTTGGCGAGCATACCGAAGACATCCTCCGCGAGCTCGGCTTCGATGCAAACGACGTCGAGGGCCTGCGCGCGAGCGGCGCGGTGGCGAGCGTGAAGGAACACGCCGCCTGACACACGATGCACAGAGAGAAAGGAGCAAGCATGAGCGACATCGTCACCGAGCGTACCGGCAGCATCCTGCGGGTCGCCTTCAATCGCCCCGAGAAGAAGAATGCCATGACCGGAGCCATGTACACGAATCTCGCGGACATCTTCAACGAGGCCGCCGAAGACGAAGAGGTCCGCGTCGTGCTCTGGCACGGCGTGGGCGAGTCATTCTGCGCAGGCAACGACGTCGGGGATTTTCTCGAGCATCCGCCCCGGCCGGGTGACTTTCCGCAGGGCCGCCTTATCTCGGCGCTCATCCGGTTCGAAAAGCCTATCGTGGCGGCCGTGCAAGGCGCGGCGATCGGCGGCGGAACCACGATGCTGACCCACTGCGATTTCGTCTACGCGGGCGAAAATGCGAAGTTCCAGTTGCCGTTCATCAACCTTGCGCTGGTGCCGGAATTCGGATCGAGCTTTTCGATACCAGCGCGCGTAGGACATCTAGGGGCAACGGACCTGTTTCTGCTCGGGGAGCCTTTCACTGCCTCGCGAGCAGTGGAGCTGGGCCTCGCGACCCGCGTGCTGCCCGACGGCGATCTACTCGAGACCGCTACTGCAACAGCACATAAGCTCGCGGCAAAACCGGCCAGCGCGTTGCTCGCTACCAAACGACTCATCAAGCAGGCCGCGCTTCAGCAGCTCCAGGAGGCTGTGAACAGTGAAAACCAGACGTTTTTTGCACAGGTGAGTTCAGCAGAGGCCAAGGAAGCATTCTCGGCCTTTCTAGAGAAACGTCGGCCCGATTTTACGAAGAACCGAAAAGGCTGATTGCATGCTTTGGGTTCCAAATCAACCTCATCAATACAGCTGAAGTAAATGACTCCATGCGATCGCGACGCATCACCGCACGACGTTCTCTCGTGCACGGCATGGGATTGTTCGCGCTACAGCCGATCGCCGCGGGCGAGCGGGTCATCGAGTACAAGGGCGAATTGACCGGCTGGCGGCGCGCCGCCGCCCGTCAGCGAGCCAAGGCTGGCCATACGTTCGTGTTCGGCCTGTCTGACGGGCGTGGGATCGGTAGCCGTGGCGCTTTGAATCTCCTTTAACAAGGTCGCGGCCACTAATACACCGTACACGAGAGCGCTATTTCAACGGCTTATTTCATGGAGTGTTCTGTGGTTAGCCTGATCATCAACGACACAACCCATCCCGTCGACGCGCCTGATGACATGCCGCTGCTCTGGGTTATTCGCGACATTGTCGGATTGACCGGCACCAAGTTCGGCTGCGGGATTGCGCAGTGCGACGCATGCACCGTGCATCTCGACGGAGTCGCGGTGCGTTCATGCGGGCTTCCGGTCGCTTCGGTAAGTAACAGGAAAATCACCACGATCGAAGCAGCAGACACCACAGGGGCCGGCCGCAAGGTACAGCAAGCGTGTGAACGCTCGATGTCGTCCAGTGCGGCTACTGCCAGTCGGGCCAGGTGATGGCGACCGCCGCGCTGATCGCGTCGAACCCGAACCCGAGCGACCCCGACATCGACGCGGCAATGGCCGGCAATATCTGCCGCTGCGGCACGTACAACCGGATTCGCGCGGCGATCAAGCAGGCCGCGAAGGAGGCGTGAAATGAAACCGCCCCCACGTTCACTTCGTTCACTGCTCCCCAAGGGGTTGGTCAGCCTCCTTGGGACGGCCCGGCTGAGGCTGACATGTCGGGCGGAGTGATCGAGGCGGGCAAGACCGGCTCGGGCGTCTCGCGCCGTACGTTCCTCAAGTTCGGCATGACACTAGGCGCGGCGGCCGGATGGATCCCGCACCGGGAAAGCTGCTCCCCGACACGGTGGAACAGGTACGACGTTCTTCTTGCCCAGCGCATCGGCAAAGCCAATTTCCGACACCCGCATCATGAGCGTGGCATCCGACACAGACGAGCATGTGCGTACGTACTCCAGCCGCCCAGCCCAGTCTCTCACGCTCGAAGCCGGTCACACTGCCGGGCAGCGCCGCGATCAGCAGCCGTGACACAATTTCGAAGTTTCCAGTCATTTCCTGTTCCCGATCGTTATCTCCTTAGCCAACAGGACGCGCACGGGAACTTGGGACATTTTTGTAACAGCGGTCCCGTTCACGAACGAACCGGTCGTCGCCCAGCGGCTCGCCTTTTCACTGGCCGCTACGGCGCCACGATCGAGCACCATAACAGCGTAACGCGCGGGTGCAACGCCATCATCATGAAATGAGCTGCGGCTTGCGCGTAAGCGGTGACAGTTCCATCCGCAACACGCCTGACGGTGTGGCACGCCACGCATAACGTCCTGGCCGATGAAAGACGATGTGACAGGGCGTCCCGCGCGCTGACGCTGCGCACCGGGCTTTCGCTTCGCGTCGAGCCGCGTGACGCGTCTCGCCCCCTGCGGGCGTCAACCCCTTACGCACAAACCTGAACCCCTTAACACCCCGGTCAGGTGGAGGCCGCTCACGGCCTCCACGATCGCGCTCGCCGCGCGGCGGCTCATCCCGGTCAAACCCGACGCTTCGCATCCGCCAGTCGCCTGGGTTCCCGCCCGACACGCGACCGTAGCCGGTGGCAGGCAAACATCAAGGGGCAAGGGACCGTGTTGCCCGCACCCCTCCCTCGCCTTTTTCCTTGACGTCTGCCTGCCACCGGCTCCTTCAGTCGCACGGGCGCGAACTCAGGAGACTGGCGGCAGCACAGCCAGCACCGGGTTCCACCGGGACGAGCCCACCCCCTACGGGACGGGCGGAATCTTGGAGCCCGGTCAGCACAACCCCCTCAACTCTTTCGCTGTGGAGAGTGTCATGCAACTCGCTTCCTCCTTCCGTTACGGCTCCCCGATTCTCCGTTCCGATTCGCCCCTCCAGGACGACCAGATCCGCCGCGTCGCCCCTTCGATCTTCGCAGACAGCAAGCACGAAAGCCGCTCCGAACGCTACACCTGCATTCCGACCATTGACGTGCTGCGCGGCCTGCGCAAAGAAGGCTTCCACCCCTTCATGGTGTGCCAGACCCGCGTGCGCGACGAGGGCAAGCGCATGCACACGAAGCACATGCTCCGCCTTCGCCACGCCGACCAGATCATCGGCGACGAAGCTAACGAAATCGTGCTGCTCAATTCACACGATGGCACAAGCAGCTATCAGATGCTCGCAGGCGTGCTGCGCTTTGTCTGCCAGAACGGCATGGTAGCGGGCGACAACGTGCGCGATATCCGCATCCCTCACAAGGGCAACATTGTGCGCAATGTCATCGACGGCGCTTTCGACGTGCTCGACGGCTTCGAGCTGATCCGCGAGCAGAAGGACGGCATGCGCGCCGTTGAACTGAACCGCGAAGAACAGCACGCGTTTGCACGCTCCGCGCTCGCGCTGCGCTATGACCCGACCGACGCCGAAGCACCCGCCCCGGTGACGGAAAGCCAGTTGCTCGCTCCGCGCCGCTTCGAGGATCGTCATGACGACCTCTGGACGATCTTTAACCGCGTTCAGGAAAACTTGACCAGAGGCGGTCTGCACGGGCGCTCGCGCAGTGGCCGCTCCATGTCCACCCGGCCCATCACCGGCATCGACCAGAACGTGAAACTCAACCGCTCGCTGTGGATGCTCGCCGACGCCATGCGCCAGATGAAGGCGTAGCCACCTAAGGGCGGCGTCCTGCGCCGCCCCCGTTACTATCTTCCCGCCTCGATAATCGAGGCTTTGGCCAGCCAGGCCCGGCATGATTCTCGCCCCCAGTCGCAGTCATGATCCGGGGGGTGTTGTCACCGGGTCTGGTGGGTGGCTGGTGATCGCTAATAGATCCTATGAAGCGTACGGGGTCCCGACGAACCGCTGGGCCTAAAATCAGCGCGTCGCCCCCAGCGGACAGGAGAGCATCATGCATGCAAATCCGGCATATACGACGAGTACCGAGCCACTTGTACTAGCGGTGTCACTTGAGCTTGCGGCCGCCAAATGGAAGGTCGCGCTGCACGACGGGCGGCGCAATCGGCCAGCAGTGCATACCGTGACCCAACCCGATGCCGCGACCCGCCTGCAAGCCGTGCTCGAACTGGTCAGGCGGCACAAAGTGGAGTGGGCGCTCCCAGATGACGTGCGCGTCGTCGTCAGCTACGAAGCTGGTCAGGATGCGTTCTGGATTCATCGTGCGCTGCAAGCACAACGCATTGAGTGCTACGTCATTGATCCGGCAAGCATTCCGGTCGAACGGCACAAGCGGCGCGCAAAGACCGACCGGCTCGACGCCATTATGCTGGTCATCAACCTGCGCGCGTGGCTGCACGGCGAACGCGATCGGATGCGTGTAATCCGCGTGCCGTCGCCGCAAGACGAAGCGTCGCGCCATCTGATGCGTGATCGGGCCCAGCTGCAGAAAGAGGTGCTGCAACACCGCGACCGGATGCGCAAACTATTGGCCACGCTGGGCTGCTGGGAGGACGTCGGGCAGAAGCACTTTGTCAGCCGGCTCGCACGCGGCGAAGTGAAGTGCCACGACGGCACGCCGTTGCCTGCAGAGCTGCATCAACGGCTGACGCACGAGTGCGATCGGCTTGGACTAGCCGAACAGCAACTGGCACTTCTCGAGAAGACGCGCCAAGCCAGCCTGCCCGCCGCCGTACGCGAGCGAAGCGATGCGCTTGCGCGCCTCAGAGGCATCGGCGAAGTGGGCGCATCTCGTCTCGCGCTAGAACTATTCTGGCGCAAATTTAGCAACCGGCGCCAAGTGGGAGCGTGCGTTGGACTCGTGCCACAGCCGTTCGATAGCGGTCAAAGCCAAGCCGACCAAGGCATTAGCAAACAAGGTAACGGTCGGGTCCGCGCGTTACTGATCGAGATAGGCTGGTCCTGGCTACGCCACCAACCCGATAGCACGCTTGCGAAGTGGTTCAACGAGCGTACACAGGGCACGGGCCCGAACCGTCGAGCCCGGCGGATCGCCATCGTCGGAGTCGCACGGCGCCTCGCGATCGCGCTTTGGCGCTATTTGAAAGACGGCGTCATTCCCGAAGGCGCACACCTGAAGTCAGCTTAATTCCTCAGGTTTGCAGGAAAGGAGACAAGGTTCCGCCCAGCAGCACTTTCCAGATACCGGTTTGGAGTGAACATGCCCGTCGAGCCCCTGGGTTACCGACGTAACCGATTCAATAGATTGGGCATGCTCCTGAATAGAAAATCCAGCGTAACGCGCATACAGGATAAGGCTGGCAAGGGTGCCAGCGGATAGAAGGCGGTGAGACGTTGGAGTCTCACGGGCGCGACGATCGGCTTCAGACCAGGATGTAGAACAGATCGCGGTCATGGTTGACGGGCGGCAGAAATCCACTGGAATACTAGGTGCGAAATGCGCTTGTACGCTGACGAGCCACAATCGATGTAAGAAGAAACCGGCCTCAAAATGAGAAGAGTTATCCACCGCCGGTCGGCGTCGTGGTCGGGACAGGCGCCCCACCGACCGGCCATGGATAACTCTTGGAGATCAGTTCATGGCGTCCGCAAACCGCATCGGTGCATCAGTTTGCGAAAGCCCTTGACAACTCTCTGCTCATAGAAGGGGCTCGGCTGGGATATTCCAAGGCCGTCCGTAACGTGGATGCCGAGACTTGCCACCGTTGTTGCAGGCCAATCCGTTCAATCTGCACAAACTTCGATGCAAGAATTCCAACAACATGACGCCGTCGATGTCTTCATTGGTGTCGACGTCGGTAAAGGCCAGCATCACGCAGTAGCACTGGGTCGGAATGGCAAGCGCCTGTACAACAAGGCGCTCCCCAACGACGAGACCAAACTGCGCGCCCTCATCGCCGAACTCAAGGTGCATGGCCGCCTTCTCTTCGTTGTCGACCAGCCCTCCACCATTGGCGCATTACCGGTGGCCGTCGCGCGCGATGAAGGCGTTCTGGTTGCCTATCTGCCCGGACTGGCGATGCGCCGCATTGCCGACCTGCATGCCGGTGAAGCCAAGACAGACGCCCGCGACGCCGCAATCATCGCCGAGGCCGCCCGCTCGATGCCGCATACACTGCGCTCGCTTCGGTTAGCTGATGAGCCGCTCGCCGAGCTGACCATGCTCTGCGGCTTCGACGACGATCTCGCCGCTCAAATTACACAAACCAGCAACCGCATTCGCGGCCTGCTCACCCAGATTCATCCCGCACTTGAGCGCGTTCTCGGACCGCGCCTCGACCATCCCGCCGTGCTTGATCTACTCGAGCGCTATCCGTCTCCAGCCGCACTTGCAGCGATCAGCGAGAAGACACTCGCCAACCGCCTGACCAAACTCGCGCCGCGCATGGGCAAAGGATTGGCCGCCGAAATCGTTCAAGCGCTGCGCGAACAGGCCGTGATCGTGCCCGGCACGCAAGCCGCCACCATCGTCATGCCGCGCCTGGCTCAGCAACTTGCCGCCTTACGCAAGCAGCGCGACGAAATCGCCGCCGAAGTTGAGCGGCTGGTGCTTGCTCACCCTCTTTGGCCGGTCCTGACCAGCATGCCGGGAGTCGGCGTCAGGACCGCCGCTAGACTCCTCACCGAAGTCGCGCACAAAGCATTCGCTTCGGCAGGTCACCTAGCGGCCTACGCTGGCCTCGCACCAGTTACCCGGCGCTCGGGCTCATCTATCCGTGGCGAGCATCCGTCCAGGCGCGGCAACAAGGTACTCAAACGCGCCTTGTTTCTATCGGCCTTCGCAGCCTTGAGAGACCCCATCTCACGGGCTTACTACGCACGCAAGGTCCAGCAGGGCAAGCGACATAACCAGGCGCTCATTGCACTGGCACGGCGACGCTGCGACGTCCTGTTTGCCATGCTGCGAGACGGCACCTTTTACGAACCCAAGTCAGCCCCTAACGGCTTGACGAACCACATAGGGGCACCCCCCTTGCATTCGTCCAGGATTCCTTTCCGGGTTAGGTTCTGACGAACCGGGCAGCGCCGACCCGGAAACCTCCTTTTCAAAAATCCGGTGGGGATCGTCGGCGAAGGTAAAACCCTCGCGATTTCACTGGCCGAGAACATCGACCGCGAATGGCTCGACCCGCTCGATATGCTGCGCGCATAGCAGATGGCAGCCGAAGGGAGCTGCAGCGGCGATTACATCGCCGCACTCTTTTCCAGCTCCCCGCTCACAGTCAAACGGCACATGAAGCTCGCCACCGTGTCATCGCAAAATGGCTCGCGCTGCTGCGCGAGGATGCCGTCATGCTCAACCAGCTTGCCGCCCTCGCGCTCCCGGATATGAAACGCAGGAACACAGCTGGTTCGAGCCGAGCCGCAGCCGCCTCGTACGCTTGATCGGCCTCGCAGCCTATGAAGCGGTGGGTGGGTACGTGCAACGCGACCTGCCAAGCGACGATGAAAACACCGGTTCCATTGCCGACGCCGAACTGTTGCCGCGTCTCGTCGCGCAGTAGCTGGATGCTGCCGCAGAGGAAGTGCGCGCCGAGGGGTGGAGCTGGATCAGAAACACATGTGGGGCGCGATTTTCCGGAGCTGAACCGCTACTGCAGGTTGCGCCCGATACAGCCCCCGTATACCGACGACGTGCGGGAGCAGAGGGACGCCCTCACTGCGAGCAGGACTCACTGGCGGATAAGCTGGTGGCGCTCCCGGAGGACGACAGTAACGCCTGGGAAGAAAGCGACCGGTTCAACGAGAAAATCGGGCACGTCAATGCGGCCCTCATCGCGCTCGAAAGCGCCGCAGCGGCATGGACTCACAGCGCATGGCCGAGGCGGGCGCATTCGTGATCCTCGGGCCGCAAGGCGATCTCGTCATCGCCCGCTGGCTCGATAGTGCGCCGCACGACGAGCGCCGGAGTTGCCGCGAGCACACGCGGCGTGGACACCGTTAAAACCTGGCATGCCGACGGGCTGGAGCACCACGACACAGCAGTCTAGCCCGCCTGGGCCGCGTGGGCCGCAGACGTGCTTCGCGATTTACCGCGCCGCGGTCGAGGACGATACCAGCGAGGTATGGCTCGTGCGCCCGAACGACGACTATCGCCCTGCCGCCCCCCAATGGGCACCAGCCCACCAACCGACCACGCCGCCGGCGCCCGCCGCCAGCAGTATCACAAGCAGTCCGCACGCCAACAGCCCGTAGCACGCTCGCATCAACCGCCGCATGGTGGACTGCTCGAACGATGTGAGCGCCGCATCGAGCCGTTGCCGCTGTTCACGCGCTGTCACCAGCATCGCCCCCACGAGCCGGTTTCCGGCAACACGCGCGATGCGGCTCGCCGCCCGTTGTGTGAGCGCCGCCAGTGCTTCGTCGTTTAGCGCTGCAAGCGCCGCCCGGTAGCGCATCTCGTGCTCGGTGGTCATTTTCTCCGCCAGCCTGATCGTTTCCTTGCAACGCGTGAGCGCGTCGCGATGCTGCATCATCAGCGCCTGTGTCGCCGCGTGCGCCTCTGCCCGCACCGTATCGACGCCGCCCGCGCCTGCCGCCCGGATGCGCTCAGGCATCGCTTCATAAAGTCGCGTGTAGTATTCGAGTACCGCCAGCACCGACCAGAGAGCATCGTTGTCACGCAGATTCAGCGCCGTCGACACACGGCGCATGCGCAGCAGGCTCCTGTCGTCGGGTGGCTCGCCGCTTACTTCGAGAAAAAGCCGTGCGAGCGGATCTGGCGAGCCGGTACGCTGCGAGCGCCGCTCACGCATCGCCCGTCACCTGCCTGAACATCGCGTCGTAGCATGCTCGCCAGCGCAGCAGTTCCGCGCGCTGGCCGATTGGCAGCGTCTCGACCGCCTTGCGTACCGACAGACGCTGGCTGCGCAGATCATCGGCGACCCGGTCGGCAAGTTCCGGAAAATCAAGTGACCGGCCTTTTGCCTCAACGCTTTTGCGCAGCTTCGAATCCTGATAGAGCACGAAGCGCTCGGGCGCGCCGTAGTAGCCGTTGCGCACGACATGCACCGTTGCATCCGGGAACGTCTCACTGAACTGTCGCAACAATTCGAGACTGTCGCGCTGCCGGTTGATGACCCAGAACACGACGAGCCTCCGTCCGAGTTCACCGAGCGTACTGCTGAGTGTCGCGCCGTACCGCGCGACGCCATCCTGGTTGCGTGCCGCCGTGCTGACCACCACGACGGCGTCCCGGTGCCCGTCACAGTAGTTCACGAAGTCGATCCACCCACCAGCTTTGTCCAGATCGAATGAAGCACAATCGATTTCCTCGTGAACCGCTCGCATCACGTCCGGGTTCGACGTATCGTTTTCCACCAGCACGGTATTGACCCCCCGGCGTTCCAGATGATCCACGAGCGCAAGCGCAACCACGCTCTTGCCGACACCGCCCTTACCACCTCCGACGAGATAGATGGGATTGACTGTCGTGTCCATTGCCACTCCCTACAGATCGTCGGTGTCGGGCCGGATTGCAAATCCGAGCGCGCCCTGCACCGGCATGGGTTGTCTCGTTACGGCCTTTCCCCCTTGCTTGCGGACCTGAATCGTGCGAGGCTCAGGATCCGGTGCGCGCGCCGTCGGTCCGCCTGTCTGTCCAGGCGCGCGCGCGCCGTTGGCAGATGCGCTTCCTTTCGCAGCCACGCGCAACGCGTAACGGATGGTGTTTGCAGTGATGTCGATGCCGTGCGGCTTTGCCTGCTCCGCAATCTGCTCCAGGGTGTAGCCCTTCGCCTGCGCCGCGCGCACACGCGCACGCATCTCCTTCATGGCATCGCGCATCGAGACCAGGCGTTCGGTCTCGGGCCTTTCAGGAAGCGCATCAAGTGCGCTGGCAAACGCTTCCCATTGCGACTTCGTATAAACCTTCGCGACAGGCATTAACGTCCTCCTGCGCACACCTTCACACACGCCGTTACGAATGATCCTCACACCATCCTGCGCACTGTAAGCGCACCCGTCAACCCCATCTTTTTGCACGCGAGCCCATTTCGGAACGCATGGGAAGCAATGGGAACCGCTGAGAACAATGCACTTTTTCGCACTGTCATACACTTGCAACACCCTCGCGCGACGCATCCCGGTTTGCTCCGGCCAGGCAGGCTCTCTCCGCGCCCCATCGCCACGGATCACGCGCAGACATCGATCGCGCATACACAACATAAGTGCATCGACACGGGAAGATCAGGAGACGCGAAAACGCAGCAGATCGAACACCGATGATGTCGGTCAATTCTATCGCGTGTTACTCGCCAGCCGGCCTGCTACGCACACCATCGAGGAAATCCTGTGAACGTTCACTCGCACGACATACGCACAACAGTACGCACGCATCAGGCAGGGCGTTGACCACTGAGCCGAAATCTTCGCGTACGGGTTACGCGGCCTCTACGCATAGGCATACGCATTTCAATGACGGCCGAGGGCGACCTCTGGACAGCGGCTTAGTCAGTCGCTTGTGCAGAATAGTGCAGGGCCTGAACAGGCGTACACGCGGTTGCAGAACGCTCCGCGCAAAACGTTTACGCCGAACGACAAATAGCGCACGGAAAATTCGGTATCGCAGGATAGGCTGTTGCCGGTTTGGGGCGCCTTGTACATCTCGCAGGTACTCGGAGCGGGATGGCACTAGCTTTGCGCTTCCCAGCAAGTGCTCAAACGTAGACCGGGATCCCATCGCGAATTTCAGAAAGTGCAGCCGGGTGTTTCTACTTCAATGAAGGCGAGGTAATCGTCGAAATGAGTTGCGCGACCGCGAGGTGCGTTGCCTCCGGGATGCCCGAGCTCCCGTTTAGTCAACGGCGCCCATCGCATCGGATGCCTGTCATCCCGACGCATCCCGGCCGCCTTCCGCCGGTGTGCGACCGGCTCAGGGTCGATGTGGCTCGCTGCGCCTTCAGTGCAGCGGACTTGCACCGCCCTCCAATCGCGCGGCAGACTCAGAATTTATGACCGGTGATGCAATTCATATGGGAGCGTTAGCTAGCGGCTCGCTTACATTGGCGCCCAACCTCCAAAAAGCTTGATGTCTGGGGACAGTTCATGTCCGTTGCCGACGATACACTCGCGCGCGACCGGATCCGACGTTGATCATTCATTCGAGGCACATTTTGAATGACGAGCCATTGCGGGCCCAGCGCATGTATGACATTGTCGGTGAAATCGCCAATGCACGCGCGTGCGACCGGCATTTTCAGCCGTGACCAACAGCGGATATCGAAGCGCGCATTCGGAGCCATCGGGCATCATGCCCAGGTCGCGTGGTCTGTCGTAAAGCTGACCGAAGGTATGGACGCGCATGTCGCCCACACCTGAGAAGCCACGCTCATGCGCCTCTCGCGAGCGGGTATGCAGGTTGCCACGCTGCACCTGCCACTGCTGGAGCGCTGCCCGCCATCAATTGCATCGGCTTCTCGCCGATCGAGGCCTACGCGACGCAGCGCAGCCGGCTCCAAGCGCATGCTCAGCGCCACTACGCGCACGTGCTCGCGTGCATCCGCCTGGGTGGATCGGCGAGCGCCGCCGCGATGTCACAGGCGCGCGCCGCGCTCGTGAGCTTCACTGCCTTCCTCACGGCGACCGTGTCCATCGTGCCACCCGTCATCGCGGCACTCGAAGCCGATCCGGCGCACTCCGTGGCAACGAACGCGCTCGCGCTGCGCAATCCCTCGGTGGTGAGTTTCCACGACGGCTGCGCGGTGTCGCTGCCGTGCGCGCCGCGCAGCAACGCACCTGGGCTTGAGCGTGGCGGGCCTCGCCGAAAGCGACGCGCACGCTTTGGGCGTGGCCACCGCAATCGAAAGCGTGCTACAGAGCGCCAACGCCGCCTGATGCGCGGCGGTGCCCGCCCCGATCAGCTAAGATACGGCTCCGCAAAAGCCATTTTTCGAACCAACGGAGTGTTTTCAGTGATTCAAGCAATTCAACCGGGCGCCGCCTTCAAGGACAATCTCGCACTGCTGCCGGGCATCGACGGCATCGAGCGCATCGATCTCGTGGACGCTCAGGGCAACATCGCCGCGAGCATCGAAAACAAGCCCGGCAAGCAGGGCTCGCTCGCGGTCTACCACTATCTGCGCGAAGCCTTCGGCACGCTCGACTCCAACGCCGCCGAGCATGGCCTCGCGGTGTTCGCCGAGCACACCGCCGACGCGCGCAACCGTCCGGGCGCACACCCGAACGTCGATCGCCTGCTGGAAATCGCGGCAGGCGGCCCGACGCTGCGCATCGACGTGATCGCCGCAGCCTGAGCGCTGCCCAAGCGGGCGTGCCGGCCGGCACGCCGCTCTCCCTTTCCCCTCACGCCGAAAGCTCTTCGAGCCGCACGCCATTCGTGCGCGGCCCGAAGCCGCCGATCGAAATCATCACCGCGAGCATGCACACGGTGATGCCGGCGAACACACCGCTCACGCCGAAATCGCGCAGCAACGCGGCGATGATGAAGCCCGACATCATCGCGCCAACCCGGCTCGCGGAATAGACGATACCGTTGGCGCTACAACGCACTGCCGTGGGGAAAAGCTCGGCCTGGTAAGCGTGATAGCACACGGATATGGTCTGCCCCGCCAGACTGATCAGGACACCGATCGAAATCAACGCGAGCGGTCCGCGCGCCTGTGAGAACAGCAACCCGAACACGATCACGGCGAACGCCGAGCCGACGATGAGCCACTTGCGCTCGATGCGATCGGCCACTAGCATCGCGAGCAGCGGCCCGCACGGCAGCGCAATGGCGATCACGACCGCATACAGCAGGCTCTTCGTAACGGTCACGCCCTGCCCGATCAGGAGCGTGGGCACCCAGTTCGCGAAGCCGTAGTAGCCCACGGCCTGGCACAGGTTGAACGCGATCAGCATGATGAGGCGCGAGCGATACGGCGGCTTCCAGAGTTCCGCGAGCGATGCGCGCCGGTGCGCGGGCAGCACGAGCGTCGGCGAAGGCTCCGGCAAGGGCTTGCCGCTTTCAATCGCCGCGCGTTGCTCCATCTGCGCGATCACCCGCTCGGCCGCCCCGGTTTGACCGTGCGCGACGAGCCAGCGCGGGCTTTCCGGCACGGCGCGGCGCACGAACCACACGATCGCCGCACCGAGCGAGCCGGCGAGCACGACCCAGCGCCAGCCGTCGAGACCGAGCGGCGCCTGCGGCACGAGCCACCACGAAAGCAACGCCGAAATGGGCGCTGCCGAAAACATGATCGCCTGATTCAGTGCCATGGCGCGCCCGCGCATCTGCTGCGGGACCATTTCCGTGACATAGCTGTCGATGGTGACGATCTCGATGCCCACACCGATGCCGGTGATGAAACGCCACAGGATCAGCCCCTGCGAGGTATGCTGAAACGCCATCGCCACCGAGCCCACCGAATACCAGAGCAGCGAGAAGGTGAAAACGCTTCGTCGTCCGAAGCGGTCGGGCAGCCAGCCGAAGCAGAATGTGCCGATGAACAGACCCGCGAAGGTCGCGGCCACGAAGGCCCCGATGCCGTTGAAGCCGAAGAATGCATGCGTGGTGGTTTGCAGCATGCCGCTTTTTGCCATGCCCGGCGCGATATAGCCCGTGAAGATGAGATCGTAGACCTCGAAGAAGCCGCCCAGCGAGATCAACATGACCAGCATCCAGAGCTGGCGCGTGGCGGGCAAGCGGTCGAGCCGCGCGGAAAGCGCTGCTGCTGCGCGATTGCCTGCGGGTAGGGCCGTGACGGCGTCGAGCGGGACGTCCGCGCCGAGGGTTCGTTGCATGCTTGTCTCCGTGACGACGCCTCGCCGGGCGTCATTCCTGTGAACGCCGGTCCGCAAGCGCGCGGCGCGTGCGAGCTTCAGATGACTCGTGGCACGCGCAACCGTATGGCAGACCGGCGGTGGAACTGCGAACCTGCTGCTATTTCGTCTGCCGTGGGCTCAGGGCGCTGCGTGTGACTTCAGGGCCGCCAGCACCGCTTCGGTATGCTCGCCAACCTTTGCCAGCGGTTGACGCACGCCGGGACGGCGGCCGCCCATCATGAGCGGCAGCAGCACGACTTCGGTCGTGCCGCCGTCGTCGGTCTGCATCGGCACGAGTCCGCCGCTCGCCTTCAGGTGCGGATCATCGAGCAACTGGTCGGGGCGCACGATCGGCGCGTACGGAATGCCGGCCGCTTCGAGACGCGGCATGAGTTCGGCCACTTGCTGCGTGGCGAGCACGGCGCCGAGGCGTTCGAGCAGTTCGGGCCGCACGGCCACGCGCAGGGCGTTGTTCGCGAAGTGCGGCTCGTCGGCGAGCTGCGGGCAGCCGATCACGTCGCACAGCGTCACGAACTGCTTGTCGCTCACCGCGCCGATGAAAAGCTGTTCGCCCTCGGCAAGCGTGAACACGTCGTACACACTCCAGGCCGACACGCGCGAAGGCATGGGCGGCGGCGCTTCGTGCGTCATGGCGTACTGCTGCATGTGCTGCGCGCTCAGGAACACACAATTCTCGAACAACGCGCTCTGCACCTCCTGGCCGCGCCCGGTCGCGTCGCGCTCGCGCAGCGCGGCCAGCACGCCGATCGCGCCGAACATGCCGCCCATGATGTCGTTCACCGACGTCCCCGCGCGCAGCGGGCGCCCCGCAGGTCCAGTCATGTACGAGAGGCCGCCCATCATCTGCACGACTTCGTCGAGCGCGAGACGCTTTTCATAAGGGCCGGGCAAAAAGCCCTTGTGCGAGACGTAAATGAGGCGCGGGTACCGCTGCGAGAGTGTGACGTAATCGAGGCCGAGCTTTTCCATCAAGCCGGGTCGGAAGTTTTCGAGCATCACGTCGCACTCGCCGATCAGCTCGACGGCTGCCGCACGGCCCGACTCGGTGTTGATGTCGAGCACCACGCTCTTCTTGTTGCGGTTGAACGAGCGGAAGAAGCCGATGCCGAGACCGGGCAAGTTGCGCGTCTTGTCGCCGCCGGGGGGTTCGATCTTGATGACTTCGGCGCCCAGGTCCGCGAGGATCATCCCGCAGGTGGGGCCCATGACCATGTGCGTGAATTCGACGACGCGCACGCCTTCGAGCGGCAAACGGTTTTGCGTATTCATAAGGATCTCAAACTAGTCAGGCATGGTGCGCAATTGCGCCAAAGGTCTTCGGCAGACCGGCGCGCCAGAGCGTGCCGTGCAGCGTTTCGCCCGCCAGCCACTGGGCCACGCGCGCGCGCAGCGCCAGCAGCCGTTCGATGTCGATGCCGGTGTCGATGCCCATGTCGGCGAGCATGAACGCGAGGTCTTCACTCGATGCATTGCCGCTCGCGCCAGGCGCATGTGGACAGCCACCGATGCCGCCGAGCGTGGCGTCGAAGCGCGTGACGCCCGCCTCCAGCGCCGCATAGACGTTGGCGAGCGCGAGGCCGCGCGTGTCGTGAAAGTGCGCGCAGCACAGCCGCTCGCCCGCGATCTCGCGCGCGGCTTCGAAGAGTTCCCGCACGGCTGCGGGGTTCGCGTAGCCCACGGTGTCGGCGAGGCTCACGCGGTCCGCGCCCGCGTCGAGCAGCGCCTGCATGCAGCGCAGCACCTCGGCGGGCTCGACGCGCCCTTGTAGCGTGCAGCCGAACGCCGTGCCGATGCCGCCTTCGATCAGCGTCTTCGCGCCGCTGGCGTCCCGCGCGGCGCGGATGCGCGCCACTTCGGCCACGACTTCATCGGGCGTCTTGCGCAGATTCGCGAGGGTATGCGCCTCACTCGCGGAAAGGGGCACGAGCAGCAGGTCCGCCTGCGCCTCCAGCGCGCGCTCGGCGCCTTTCAGGTTCGGCACGAGCACCGAGACGAAGAGGTCCGGCAGCGTCTTTGCGTAAGCGACGAGCTCCGCCGTATCCGCGAGTTGCGGCAGGAGGCGCGCAGGGACGAACGAACCCACCTCGATCTCGCGCTGGCCGGCTTCGTGCGCGGCGCGGATCCATTCGATCTTGTGTTCGGTGGGCAGCGCCGTCTGGATGCTCTGCAGGCCGTCGCGCAGGCCGACTTCGCGTATCACGGCACGCGTCTGGGCCCACTGAGGTAATGGGGGCATGAAAGTGTCTCCGTTTTTGTCTCCAGCGATGTGCTAACTTTAGGCATTCCGCAAAATACATAAAGCGGTATTTTGGAAGCTTCAAGATTCCAATACGGAAACACAAAAAACGCAGCAAGGAGACACCGTGCACGACATCGACCTCAAGACCCTGCGCCTTCTCGTGAGCGTGTGCGAGCACGGCAACATGGGGCGCGCCGCGCGCGAGGAGCACATCGAGCCTTCCGCCATCAGCAAGCGCATCGCCCGGCTTGAAAGCGAATTCGGCGTGCCGTTGCTCACGCGCTCGCGCCGTGGCGTGCAGCCCACCGCGGCGGGCCTGGCGCTGCTCGAGCATGCGCGCAGCGTGATTTTCACGCTCGAGCGCGCGGCCAGCGACGTCGCCGCGCTCGGCAGCGGCCTCTCGGGCAGCGTGAGCGTGTGCGCCTCGGCGTCCGCGATCGCCGAGGCCCTGCTCGACGATCTCGCGTCGTTCATGCGCCTGCCCGAGTACAAGAACATCCGCGTGAACGTGGAAGAGCGCACCTCGCACGAACTCGTGGAGCGCGTGCGCGATGGCGCGGCCTCGCTAGGCGTGTGCTGGGACAACGTGGAACTCGGGGGACTGCAATCGCGTCCCTGGCGCGAAGACCGGCTCGTGCTCGCCGTGCATCCCGAACACCCGCTCGCGAAACGCCGCACCATCGCCTTCGAGGACACGCTCGATTACGAGCACGTAGGCCTGCCGACCTCCACGGCCGTGCATACGATGCTGCGGCAGTCGGCGGCGCGCAGCGGGCGCACGGTCGCCTATCGCGCGGTAGTGTCGACGCTCGATGCGGCGTTTCGCGTGGTGGCCGCCAACCTCGGCATCAGCGTCGTGCCCCAGGAGGTGAGCAACACCTACCGGCGCATCCTGGACGTGCACACCATTCCCCTCACCGACGCCTGGGCCCGGCGGCGTTTCATCGTCTGCTTTCGTGCGTTCGACACGCTTCAGCCGGCGGCGCAGCGCATGGTCGAGCATCTCGTGGAGCACGCGGCGCAGAAGAAGCGCGGCGCGAAAAGCGACGCCTGATCGCGCGCCTCAAGCTGCCGCTTTCTTCGCGCGTTTGCGCGCGGGCTCGCGATCGGCGGTTTTCATCTGCGCAATCAAACCGTCGTGGTGTTCGCGCAGCACCTCGACGAATTCGGCCACGAGACGCTCGCGCGGCCGGTTCGGCGGAAACAGCAGGTACGTGGGGAACAGCACCGCCGGCGAGAACGGCCGGATCGCGATGTCCGGCCCCGCGAAATCGCGCGCGACGATGGGATGCGCGAGCGTCACGCCCATGCCGCAGCGGACCATCTCGCAGCAGATCGCCGTGTACTGCGCCTCGATGGCGAGCACGCGCTCCACGCCTGCGCGCTGGAACACTTCGTCCATTTGCGTGCGCGTGCCGTCGCCGTGGCACAGCGAGATGAACGATTCCCCTTCCAGATCGGCGGGCCGGATCATGGCCTTCTTCGCGAGCGCATGCGAAGCCGGCATCACGCAGACGGCCGCGACCTTCGAAAGCAGTTCGACCTCGCAGTTCGACGCTTCGCTGATGTACACCGCCACGCCAAGGTCGCAGAACTGCGAACCGGTCCAGTGGTTCACCGTGCCCGACGTATTCACGTGCAGCGAGACCGTCACGCCCGGAAAGAGGCGGCGAAACTTGTCGATGGCGTGTGGCACGAGCGTGAGCCCCGCGGAAGGCATGGCGGCGATGCGCAAACGCCCGCTGCCGAGATTGCGGATTTGCGCGGCGGCGGTACTGAGTCCCTGCAGGCCCACATACGCGCGCTCGACTTCGCGAAAGAACGCATTGCCCTCGCTCGTGGGAATCAGGCGGATGCCCACGCGCTGAAACAGCGTAAGCCCGGTCTCGCGCTCCAGTTGCCCGATCAGGCGGCTCACGTTGGGCTGGGAGGTGTAGAGCGCCTTCGCGGCGGCCGTCATCGAGCCTGACACCATCACTGCGCGAAACGCCTCGACGTGCTTCAGATCCAAGGTGGCTTCTCCTGGGCTTAACCCTGATTTGAGCCTGGTCCATGCGCCAGGGCCTAACCCTGGTCCATATCATTCCCGTATAGGTTGGCATTTTATTCGTATTGGACGATATGGTCAGCCCGGCACAGACTGCGATGCATCGGCGCACTGTCCGGTTCGCCGCTCCCCACATTCGAATGGAGATCGTCGTCATGAAAGCCGCGATGCGCCGTCGTTCAACCTTCCCTCCCAAAGCCGCATTCGTCGCACTCGCCGTCGCCGGCACGCTCGCCGCGGCCACGCTCGCCCAGGCCGAAACCACGCTGTATGTCGCCAACGTCGGCGGCTCCAACGAGCAGCTCTATCGTCAGAAGATCATCCCGGCGTTCGAAAAGGCGCATGACGTCAAGATCGTGTACGTAGCGGGCAATTCGAGCGACACGCTCGCCAAGCTCCAGGCGCAAAAGGGCCACGAGCAGATCAACGTCGCCGTGATGGACGACGGCCCGATGTATCAGGCGATGCAACTCGGCCTGTGCGGCAAGCTCGACGACGCCCCGCTCATGAAGGACCTCTATCCGCTCGCGCACATCGGCCCGACCGCCGTGGGCGTGGGCATGGTGGCGACCGGCATCGGCTATAACGAACAGGCGTTCAAAAAGCTCGGCCTGCCCGCGCCCGATTCGTGGAAGTCGCTCGAAGACGCGCGCGTGAAGGGCAAGCTCGGCGTGCCGCCCATCACCAACACTTACGGCCTGCATACGCTCGTGATGCTCGCGCGCCTGAACGGCGGCGGCGAGAAGGACATCGACCCCGGCTTCAAGGCCATGACGAAGCAGGTCGCGCCCAACGTGCTTTCGTGGGCACCCACGCCCGGCGAAATGGACGGCCTCATGCAGTCCGGCGACGTGATCATCGCGCCTTACGGCAGCGGCCGCGCGGTGGCACTGCAAAACACCGGCTTCCCGCTCAAGTTCATCTACCCGAAGGAAGGCGGCGTGGCGCTGCAGGTGGCCGCGTGCTCCGTCGCCCAAAACGCGCAGCCGCAGCTCTCGCAGCAGTTCATCCAGTTCCTGCTGAGCCCCGAAGTGCAGGCGCAGCAGGCGGCGGACATCGGCCTCGGCCCCGTCAACAAGACCGTCAGGCTCACGCCGGAAGTGGCCGCGCGCGTGCCGTACGGTCCTGACCAGATCGCGAAGCTCACGGCGATGGACTGGAGCACCATCAACGAGCATCGCACCGAGTGGACCGAGCGCTGGAACCGTTCGGTCGAGCGCTGATGCGCGCGCTCCTCGCCCCGCACCCAACGCACAACGAGGACCGACGCTCATGAGCTTCCTCACCCTGCAAGGCATCTCGAAGCGCTACGGCGACTTCACGGCGATCGAGCAGCTCGACCTCACGGTCGAGCGCGGCGAGTTTCTCTCACTGCTCGGTCCCTCGGGTTGCGGCAAGACGACGACACTGCAGATGATCGCGGGCTTCGTCACGCCGAGCACGGGCCGCATCATGCTCGACGGCCGCGACATCACCCACGAGCGGCCGGAGAAGCGCGGCATCGGCGTGGTGTTTCAAAGCTATGCGCTCTTTCCGCACATGACCGTGGCCGGTAACGTGGGCTTCGGTCTGGAGATGCGCAAGATGAAGCGCGCGCAACGCGCGGAGCGCATCGCCGAGGCGCTGGAACTTGTGCGTCTGCGCGGGCTCGACGCGCGCTACCCAAAGGAGCTTTCGGGCGGCCAGCGCCAGCGCGTGGCGATCGCCCGCGCGCTGGCCATGCAGCCCGAACTCCTGCTGCTCGACGAGCCGATGTCGAATCTCGACGCCAAGCTGCGCGAAGAGATGCATATCGAACTGCGCGCGATCCAGAAACGCCTTGGCATCACGACCCTGCTCGTCACGCACGACCAGGTGGAGGCGATGACGATGAGCGACCGCATCGCCGTGATGCACCGCGGCACCATCGCGCAGCTGAGCACGCCGTTCGATGCCTACGAGCGCCCGGCCACGCCCTTCGCTTCCACCTTCCTTGGCCGCACCAATACGTTCGAGGGCGAAGTGCTGCGCCGCAATCCGCGTTGCGCCGAGGTCGAGGTAGGCGGGACGATGCTCCACGTGCCGCACGAAGGCCGCGAGGTGGCGGGTGCCGTGAACGTGTACATCCGCCCTGAAAAAGTGCATCTGGCCAACGGCGACGCGCGCCTCACGGGGCGCGTGACGACACGCGTGTTCGTGGGCAACCAGTGGCTGCTCGCCGTGGAAACCCCGCTCGGCAAGCTGCATGTCGCCCAGCCCAACCACGGCGCGCCGCCGCCCGAGGAAGGCCACGAAGTGGGCCTCGCCTGGACCGACGACGATCTGCGCGTGCTCACGCGGGAGGGCACCCATGGCGACGCTTGACGACTCGCGCGCGGGCGCCGCGCCGTGGCTGCTCTCCGCGCCCGCGCTGCTGCTTTTTCTCGCGCTGCTGCTGGTGCCGCTCCTGCTCACCTTCGTGCTCTCGTTTCATGTGTTCAGCGACATCGCGGGTGTGCAACGCGGCTGGACCGCCACCAATTACCTTGAGGTCCTGAGCGATCCCTACTACGGCGAAATCTTCCTGCGTACGGCCGGACTCGCGTTCGCCGTCACGCTGCTATCCATCGTGCTGGGGGTGCCCGAAACGCTGGTGCTCGCGCGCATGCGCAGGCCCTGGCAATCGGTTTGCCTGCTGATCGTGCTCGGCCCGCTGCTGATCTCGGTGGTGGTGCGCACGCTCGGCTGGCAAATCCTGCTGGGCAATAACGGGGTGCTCAACAACGCGCTGCAGGCACTGCATATCACCGACGAACCCATTCGTCTCGTCTTCACCATGACGGGCACCATCATCGCGCTCACGCACGTACTCGTGCCGTTCATGGTGATGTCGGTCTGGGCGACGCTGCAAAAGCTCGACCCGCAGGTGGAATGGGCCGGGCGCTCGCTCGGCGCCTCACCGCTGCGCGTGTTCCGCCGCGTGATCCTGCCGCAGATCATGCCGGGCGTGCTCTCGGGCTCGATCATCGTGTTCGCGCTTTCGGCCTCCGCGTTCGCCACGCCCGCGCTGATCGGCGGACGACGCCTGAAGGTCGTCGCCACGGCCGCCTACGACGAGTTCCTCGGCACCCTGAACTGGCCGCTGGGCGCAAGCATTGCCGTGCTGCTGCTGATCGCCAACGTGGCGATCGTGATGGGCTGCAGCCGTCTCGCCGAACGCCGTTTCAAGCATATCTTCGACTGAAGGGGCCCCGCCATGAAACGCAACGGATTCCTCGGGCTCGCGTTCAACGCGCTCTTTCTGACCTTCATGCTCGCGCCGATCGTCGTGGTGCTGCTCGTGGCCTTCACGGACAAGGGCTATATCTCGATGCCGTTCGACGGCGCTTCGCTGCGCTGGTTCCGCGCGATCTGGCAAAACGGCGACATCGTCTCGGCGTTCTGGCTCTCCGTGCGCCTTGCGTTCGCCGCCGCCACCATCGGCGTGGCGCTCGCGGTGCCCGCCGCGCTCGCCATCGCACGCTACCGCTTTGCAGGCCGCGGCGCGCTGGTGAGCTTCTTCCTCTCGCCGATGATGATTCCTGCCGTCGTGCTTGGCATCGCGTTCCTGCGCTTTCTCTCGCTGCTCAACCTGAACGGGTCGTTCTGGGCGCTCGTCGCCGCGCACGTGGTGATCGTGCTGCCGTATGCACTGCGTCTCGCGCTTTCTTCGGCAGTCGGCCTCGATCGCGACGCCGAGCGCGCGGCGCTTTCCTGTGGCGCGAGCCGCTTCACGGCATTCCGCCGCGTGGTGCTGCCGATGATCCGCACGGGCGTGGCGGGCGGCTGGGTGCTGTCGTTCATCCAGAGCTTCGACGAGCTCACCATGACCATCTTCGTCGCGACGCCCGGCACCACCACGCTGCCCGTCGCGATGTACAACCAGATCGCGCAGACGATCGATCCGCTCGTCACCTCGGTGTCGGCGGTGCTGATCGTCGGCACGATCCTGCTGATGCTGCTGCTCGACCGCATGGTTGGGCTAGACCGCATCCTGATCGGAGAAGCCCGATGACACAGAACTCCCCCGCGAGCCCCGACGTGCTCGTGATCGGCGGCGGCCTCGTCGGCTCCGCCGTGGCCTACGGGCTCGCCCGCGAAGGCGCGCGCGTGACCGTGCTCGACGAGGACGACGGCGGCTTTCGCGCCTCGCGCGGCAACTTCGGCCTCGTCTGGATTCAGGGCAAGGGCTACGGGCTTTCGCCCTACGCGCGCTGGTCGCGCAGTTCGGCGCAGCGCTGGCCGCTGCTCGCGCAAAGCCTCGCCGACGAGGCGCGCGTGGACGTCGCGCTGCGCCAGCCTGGCGGCTTTCACATCTGCTTCTCGGTCGAAGAACTCACCGAGCGCCATAAACGGCTCTCCACCTTGCAGGCCGAGATCGGCGATTATCCGTTCGAACTGCTAAATCATGCAGATCTGCGCGAACGGCTGCCCGGCATCGGACCCGCGGTCGTCGGCGCGAGCTATACGCCGATGGATGGCCACGTCAACCCGCTCAAGCTGCTGCGCGCACTGCATGTCGCGATGCAGCGGCGCGGCGTACGGTTCGTCTCGGGCGAGCGCGCCGAGCGTATCGTCGCCGGGCCGGGTGGATTCAGCGTGCAAGGCCGGCGTGGCGTGTACCACGCTGCGCGCGTCGTGCTCGCGGCCGGCCTCGGCAATCGCGTGCTCGCCCCGCACGTGGGCCTGAATGCGCCCGTCGCGCCCAATCGCGGCCAGGTGCTCGTGAGCGAGCGCGTCGCGCCGTTTCTGCGCTACCCGACCATCAACGTGCGGCAGACCGACGAAGGCACGGTGCAGTTCGGCGACTCGATGGAAGAAGCCGGCTTCGACGACTTCACCACCACACCGATCCTGCGCCAGATCGCGGCGCGCGGCGTACGTGCGTTTCCGATGCTCGCCCATGTGCGGCTCGTGCGCATGTGGGCCGCGCTGCGCGTGTACAGCCCCGATGGCTTTCCGATCTACGACCAGTCCGAGGCGCATCCGGGCGCCTTCGTCGTCACCTGCCATAGCGGCGTGACGCTCGCCGCGGCCCACGCGCTGCGCATCGCGCCCTGGATCACGGGTGGCCCGATGCCCGCCGAACTGCCCGCTTTCTCCGCACGCCGCTTCGCGACCGACGCGGCTGCCGAACCGATCCTCGCTCACTAATCCCGCCATGACAGCCCAATCTACCCAGGCGCCCGCGCCGCTGTTCAAGACGCTCTCCGACGCCGAAACGCGCGTCGATATCTCGTTCAACGGCCAGCCGCTGTCCGTGCCTGCCGACCGCTCCGTCGCCGCCGCGCTGCTCGCCGCGGGCGTATCGCGCTTTCGCGCGACGCCCGTTTCGGGTGCGCCGCGCGCGCCGTTCTGCATGATGGGCGCATGTTTCGAATGCCTCGTGGAGATAGACGGCGTGCCGAGCCGCCAGAGCTGCATGGTGCCCGTGCGCGCGGGCATGCAGATCCGTTCACAGGAAGGCGCGCGCGACCTGCCGCCCGAACCCGGCACGCATGCCGGCACGCTCGAGGAGAACGCTCATGCCCGGTGATTATCAAGGCGATGCCAAAGCCGATTTCAATGCGCAAGCCGTCGATGTCGTCGTGGTCGGCGCGGGTCCCGCCGGGATGAGCGCGGCCACCCGTTCGGCGCGTGCCGGACTCTCAGTGGTCCTGATCGACGAGCAGGACGCCGTGGGCGGCCAGATCTATCGCGCGATAGGCCGCGCCGACGCACGCCGCAAGGCGATACTCGGACCCGACTACGCGGCAGGCGACACCATCGTCCAGGCGTTCGCGCATTCCGGCGCGCGCCATGTCGCCCATGCCAGCGTTTGGCAGGTCACGCGCGAGCATGCCGTTCATTACCTCAAGGACGGCAAGGTCGGCAGCTTCCAGGCAAAGCGCGTGATTCTCGCGAGCGGCGCGCTGGAGCGGCCGTTTCCCATTCCGGGCTGGACCCTGCCCGGCGTGCTCACGGCGGGCGCCGCGCAAATCCTGCTCAAGAGCGCGGGCGAAGTGCCCGCCTCGCCACCCGTGCTCGTGGGCTGCGGGCCGCTGCTCTACCTGCTCGGCTGGCAATACGTCCGGGCAGGCGTGCCGATTCGCGCGCTCGTCGACACCACGCGCCACGAAGACCGCTGGCGCGCGAAACGCCACCTGCTTGCCGCGCTGCGCTCGTGGCCGTTCCTGAGCAAGGGCCTGCACCTGATCCGCACGCTGCGCGAGGCCAGGGTGCCCATTTTCGAATCCGCCGACGACCTCGCCGTGGAAGGCCGTCAGGGCAGCGACGGCGTGCAGCGCGCGGCAGCGCTCACGTTCACGTCGCAAGGCCGCGCGCACCGCATCGAAGCCGAGGTGATCCTGCTGCACCAGGGCGTGGTGCCCAACACGCAGTTCACGCAGGCGCTGCGCGCCACGCATCGCTGGGACAACGGGCAGCTTTGCTTCACACCGCAAACGGATGCATGGGGCGAACTCGACGTGCCCGGCATCTTCGTGGCGGGCGACGGCGCGGGCATCGGCGGCGCCCAGGCCGCGGCGCAACAGGGTGTACTCGCGGCGCTCGCCGCCGCCGCACAGCTAGGCTCGATCGATGCCGCCGCGCGCGATCGCGAGGCGGGCCCCCATCGCGCGGAACTCGAGCGCGTAATGCGCATCCGTCCGTTCCTCGACAGCCTCTACCGCCCGCGCGATGCGAACCGCATCCCCGCCGACAGCACCATCGTCTGCCGATGCGAAGAAGTGACGGCGGGCGAGTTGCGCGGCTTCGTCGGCCTCGGCTGCCTCGGCCCGAACCAGGCGAAGTCGTTCGGCCGCTGCGGCATGGGGCCGTGCCAGGGCCGCATGTGCGGCCTCACCGTGACCGAAGTGATCGCCGAGGCGCGCAGGGTGCCGCCAGCCGAGGTGGGCTACTACCGCATCCGCCCGCCGATCAAACCGCTCACGCTCGGAGAACTCGCCGGTGAATGACGTCCGAACTCCCCCTGCGAGCGCCCTGCAGGAAGCGGACGTGCTCGTGATCGGCGGCGGCCTGCACGGTTCGAGCAGCGCCTTTCACATGGCGCGGCGCGGCGCAAGCGTGATCGTGCTCGAAGCCGACTACGTGGGCCGCCATTCGTCGGGCGTCAACGCGGGCGGCGTGCGCACGCTCGGCCGCCCGCTCCCCGAGATCCCGCTCGCCCTCATGTCGCGCGAAGTCTGGCACACGCTGCCCGACACCATCGGCCACGACGGCGGTTTCGTTCCCTCTGGACAACTGAAGATTGCCGAGACCGAGGCCGAACTGGAGGAGTGCCGCGAGCGCGTCGCGCTGCTCGAAGCGCACGGCTTCACGCACGAAAAGCTGATCGACCGCGAGACGGTGCTCGAACTCGAACCGGCACTGGCGAAGCACGTGACGGGCGGCATCTGGGTCGAACGCGACGGCTATGCGCTGCCCTTTCGCACCACCACGGCGTTTCGCCTCGCCGCGCAAAAGCACGGCGCGCGCTTTCACGAAGGCACGGCGGTCACGCACATCGAGCCGCGCGGCGAGCGCTGGATCGCGCAAACCCCGCGCGGCACCTTTGCCGCGCGCAAGCTGCTCGTCACGGCGGGCGCGTGGTCGGGCGAACTGGCGCGCCAGGCGGGCGAGCCGGTGCCCGTGCACCCCGAAGGGCTCATGCTGATGGTCACGCACCGCGTGGCGCCGTTCTGCCGCGCGACGCTCGGCGCAACGGGCCGGCCGCTCTCGTTCAAGCAGTTCGACAACGGCACGGTGGTGATCGGCGGCAAGCTGATCGGCATCGCGGATCTGCCGGGGCGGCACGGCGAAGTCGATTTCATGCGGCTCGTGAAAAGCGCGCAGACCGTCGTCGATCTGTTTCCGCATCTGCGCCATCTGGGCGTGAACCGCGCATGGGCCGGCGTGGAAGCGTTCACGGCCGACTCGCTGCCGATCATCTCGGCGAGCCGGCGCGCCGCGAATCTCTACTACTCGTTCGGCTATTGCGGCAGCGGCTTTCAACTCGGGCCCGCGTGCGGGCGCCTCGTTTCCGAACTCGTGCTCGACGGCGCGCCTTCGCTTTCGCTCGATGCGTTCGCGATCGACCGCTTCGAGCGCGCCGCGGTGCAAGCGCCGCTGGCCGGCATTGCCGCGCACTGACGCCATCGATTTCCTCACCCTGTCTCGCCATTGCGGCGAAGGAGCTTGCAGACACATGAACGATATCGTTCGTATCGAAACCAGTCAGCGCATGAGCCGCGTCGTGAAGGCCGCCGGACTCGTGTTCGTGGGCGGCCAAACATCCGCCGATCCGTCGCCCGACGTGAAGATCCAGACCGCCGCCGTGCTCGCGAAAATCGACGGCTTTCTCGCCAAGGCCGGCATCGACAAGACCCGGCTCGTCTCCGCGCAGGTCTGGCTCGCCGATATCGCGCGCGACTTCGCGGGCATGAACGAAGTGTGGGACGCATGGGTGCCCGAAGCTTGCGCGCCCACGCGCGCGACAGTGCAGGCGCAGCTGGCGTCGCCGCAACTGCTCGTGGAAATCGCGGTCGTGGCGCTGGGTTAAGCACCGCGCATGAGGGCTGCCGGCGCTGCCGTGAAAGCGCGTCGACAGCCACAGTCGAACAACCGTAAAGCGATGGGCACGGCATCGCGCGCACGCTGTGAGCGCAAGTTCACGTTCGCGCGGCACAATGGCGGACCCACCCGAACTTAGAGGAGCGCGCGATGGCCCTTCCTTACGGTTACGTCAAGGCGAAGATTGTTTCCGCACCGCAGTTGAAGGCCACGCGGCGGCCACACGAAGTCCAGTACCACCTGCACTTCGGCGTGACGGTCGATGGCGCGCGCTGGGACATCGCCGTGAACGTGGGCACCACGGACGCGGACGACCTGCTCAAGTACAAGCTCGTGTTCGACTTCAACCACAACGTGCTCTCCACGCTCGAGGGCGCGGCCGAAGGCTCGACCGATCTTACGGGCACCGACGCGCTGCCGGCCATCGACTTCGAGCGCAGCGACTTCCTCGCCAATACGGGCGCATGGCGCAACAGCGATGTAATGGACGGCTCCGATCAGGTAGAGCCCGTCGCCTCGCTGCAGCGCCTGCTGTTGCGCGCGCAACAATCGTCGCTCGATGTCTACGTGTTTGGCCGCTTCTACAGCGAAGGCGACGGCATCCACGACGTCCACATGAACCAGGGTTCGAAGGGCGAGTTCATCCACAAGGCCGGCAACGACGCGAACGACCACAACGATATCTGGCAGGACGGCGCGCTGCTCGTGGATCTGGGCGACCCGGAATGGGCCTTGTATGTGGCGGCGTTCGATCAGCAATACGTGCCCACCGACAATCTCGGCAACCCCACGCCGGATTCGCAGCCGATTTCGTAAACGGCGCGTGGGCGCATGCCGGAATCCCGCCATGCGCCCGGCCGTTGAAACGGATCGACTCGTTTAGAAGTCGATCTTCGCGTTGAGGCTGACCGTGCGCGGATCGCCCGGCGCGATGTAATCGGAGTACTGGAACATCCAGTAACGTCGATTCGTGATGTTGTCGATGGCCGCGCGCAGCGTCACGTCGTGGCCGCCAATGCGCGTGAAGTAGTTCGCGCCCACGTTCACGACCATATAGCCGCCCGTTTCCAGATTGTTTGCCGGACGCACCTGGGTGCTGCCCGTGAACTTCGCGTCCGCGGCCAGCTGCAGGCCCTGCACATAAGGCACGTCGTAAGTCACGCGGCCCGCGGCGACGAAGGTCGGCGCGCCGGCCACGCGATTGCCGTTGTACGACTGGCCCTTCGCGTACCACGTATCGAGCAGCGTGACGCTGCCTGCCACCTGCCAGCTTCGGCCCAGCCGCACACTGCCGGCCGCCTCGACGCCTTCGTAGATCGAATTGCCGTCCTGCACGTAGACGTTGTCGGCGTTCGCATAGGCCGCGCCGCGCTCGATGCGGAACAGGGCCGCCGTGGCGCTCCAGCGCTCGTGTTCGCTCTTGATGCCGATTTCATACTGGCGCGAGCGCAGCGGACGCAGCATCGCCCCGCCGTTCGCGTAGATGCTGTCCACGATCGCGCCCTGCTCCAGCGCCTCGACGTAGCTCGCGTACAGCGTCGTGTTCGGCTCGAGCTTGTACATGAGCGCGAAGGTCGGCGTGAGCACGCCGTTCTGGCTGTACTGGGAGGTCTTTTCGCCCGTGGTTGCGTAGTTGTTCTGACTATAGTTCGTGTAACGCAGGCCGGCGAGCACCGACCAGCGGCTCGTGATCTGCATCGTGTCGCTCACGAACGCCGACGCCTGTGTGATGTCGCTCGTGCGGTAGGTTTCGAGCCCGCCGCCCGAATAGAAGCGCCACGGGTTGGGCTGATACAGATTGCCGTTGCCGAGCACCGTATAAATCGAGTTCAACGCGTAGTTGTTGGTCTGGTGCTGGTACGCGCCGCCAATCACGAGTTGATGCGTGAACGGCCCGGTCTTGACCTTGCCCTCGAACATGCCCTGCCAGTAGATGTCCTGGTGGGCTTCGTCGCCATTCCAGCGCGCGTCGGTGTAGTCGCCTTGCTGGTTGAGCAGCGTGAGCGTGCTCTCGTTGCGGTCGCGCGCCGACTTGCTGTAGCTGCCCGAGGTCGCGAACGACCAGTCGGGCGTGAGCTGGTAACGCACGCCCGCCGTGTAGAGCTGCAGGTTGGTGTTGATGTGCTGGTCGGTACCGCCGAGCAGGTTGCTGCCGCCGCTGATCACCGCGGGCAGGCTCGACGCCGTGTAGCTGCCTGTGTAGATCGCGGGCGTCTGGCCGCTGGAGCGGATCGTCTGGTAGAGCGCGTTGAACCACACCTGCAGGTCGCGCGTGAGCTGGCCGTCGAGCGCGAGCGAAACCGAGTTGCGGTTGATATCGCCGGCGTTATAGGTCTTGCCCGCTTCCTTCGTGTAGTTCAGGCGCGCGCCGAACATGTCGTCCGGGCCGAAGCGCCGGCTCAGGTCGACGTGCGTGCTCAGCACGCCGTCCATGCGATAACCCACGTCGAGGCTCGTGACGGGGTCCTTCTCCGGCCGCTTCGTCACGTAGTTGACGAGGCCGCCCGGCTGCGCGAAGCCGTACATGAAGCCGCCCAGGCCCTTGAGCAGTTCCACGCGCTCGAGTTGCTCGTAGGGCATGGTGATGCCGTACGAAATGAACGGATTGCCGTCGATGCGAAAGCCGTTCTGCCAGTCCATGGGCAGGCCGCGAATCGTGATGTAGGTGGCCCACGCGTTATAGGCGTTGCTGTTGTTGGTGACCGAGGCGTCGCCGGCAAACACGTCGCCGAGCTTGTAGACCTGGCGCTCGGCCAGATTCTCGCCCGTCACGACGGTGGTCGAGAACGGCGTGTCGAGCTGCGAGCGCGTGCCGAGCGCGCCGCTGTTCACCGGCGTGCTCAGGTTCAGCGGCGAATCGGCGACCTGGCTCGCACTCACCTTCACGGCGGGCAGCGCCTGGTCCTTGCCGGCCGTACCGGAGGCGGCGGCGGCCTGAGGCGCCTTTGGGGTTGCGCTCGTCGCGCCGCTGTCCTGCGTCGACGTTTGGGCAACAGCGGCTTGAGCCGCCGCGAAAGTAAGCCAGGCCGCAATATGCAACGGCCGCGGCAGCGTGCGTCGCGCTTGTCGCGCGTGTTCTCGGTTGTTCATGTCGTTTTCGAAGGGTCGTCTCGCCAGTGCTTGCCAGGATACTTCAATGAGAAGCATTCTCATTTTCACTGGCGGGCGATATTAACAAACCCTTACGACTTTTCCTAGAACCCGCGGCTCATTCGTCAGATTTGATGGATTCCCTCGAAATACTGCTCAAAACGGACTCAAAGCGACCAGATAGTGTCTATTTTGCGCAAGAATCACTGGAAATCGTCTGGATTGGACAGCCGGACGAAAGGTGGCGCGCCCGTGCCCGGCTTGCTACTTTGCGTGATGCCGGCGCCTGGAAATTCGCTAAGCCGCGACATAAAATAGAGGCCCAGTCAGTGCATTCACGTGGTGACCGCGTATGAGACACGCTACGTTCCCCGTGCTGATCGTTCTGGCTTCGGTCCCGGCCGCATGGGCCATGGGCCTCGCCGCGGCGAACGAAAACACGGATCTGCCCTCTCCCCAGAGCGCGGCGTCTGCCACGCTCCATTGGCCTCCCGCCTCCCCCTCGTCCATCCCGCCGGGCATTTCGCGCGCCGCGTTGCATACGGGGACCCAGAAAGACGACAAGACGTATTTCGAAGCGCTCCCGGGCGGCGATAAAAAGCTCGACGATGAAGGCGCGCCCCTTCGCGGCGATCGTTTCCACTGGCAGCAACCCTAGCACTCACACGCTGCACGCTTGCACACGTACAATCGTCAGTTTTCCTGATTATTGTTGTCGGCCGCCAGCATCAACTGGCGGCCCTGCCCTCACTGTGTTGCGCGCTTACGCCTTCACTGCCGGCCTGTGCGGCGGCACGACCGCGGGCGATTGTCCCGATGCAGGCGCCGGCGCATGCCCCGGATAGACGACGATCACCGGCCCCGGCATCGCCCACACGGGCACCGCGAACAGCACCGGCATCGGTGCGGGCATCGCGAACGCACCGTTGAATGCCGCTTGCTGAAGCTGCTGCATCTGGGCCTGCATGGCCCACATCTGCGTGGTCATTGCGCGCATCTGCTGCAGCGCCCACGCGGGCGGCGGTCCGCCGCTGCTGCTCTGAACCTGAATGCTGCTGGCGCCGTTCGGGCTATGCCAGCTCCACGTACTGATCTTGACCGGGCCTGCCGAGGTCTGGACCACATGGGTCTCGCCCTGAGCCGGAACGAAGTGGCCGTCGACGTTGACGAAAAGCGGCTGGGCCGCCAATGCGAGGGCCGGTGCGCACACCAGTGCGGCCGCCGCCATAGCAGTGCGAAAACGCATCTCATCCTCCATTGTTCGAGTCTCCACGCGCGGTTTGCGCCGGGAGGCGTTTTCTACTATGTCGAGCAAGACTTAAAAATCGCTTAAAACGCGCCGGTGCGCTGGCATTAATCCACGGTCAAGAATCCGCTCTATGCTCGTCTTGCGAGCCGCCGGGCCCTTCGCCGGCGACATCGCGGCGAACACGATGGAGGTCGGATCATGAAAACCGGAATCTGTTCAACCGCGCTCGTTGCTGCGCTGATCTTGCCAGCCGCAGCCTTCGCGCAACGCGGCAATGCTTACGCCCAGCTCGATTTGAACAGCGGCCCCGCGGCGCACGTGCAGCTTCCCGCCGACGTGCACGCCGCCGAAGCCCGCGTCGCGACGCGCAGCGGCGCCGACGATGCCACGCTCTGGGGCGTGGGCGGCGTGCCAGGCGGCATGTCGCAGTCGGGCATGACCGCGCACTCGCATTCGCGCGCCGTGCTGTATCTGCACCACTGAGCCGCCGATAAACGGCCAACCGGCCAGCGACATCTGCACCAGGCTATCCGCGCCGCATAGCGCGCGCGAGGGCATGCTTGTGCTTCGGCCATGCTGGAACGGCTCAAAGCGCGTTCCATGACATGATCGGCGCGTCCTGCAACTGGAACGCCATCATGTCCCGTCTGGTTCGTTCGCGTCTGCGCCTGAAAGCCTGCGTGCTTGCTACTTCGCTCGCCGTGCTGGCAGCGCCGCTCCTCATTGACCCTGCGCTTGCCTGTACGCGCGCGCTCTACGTGGGCGACAGCGGTCTCGTCATCACGGGGCGTTCGATGGACTGGTCCGAGGACATGCGCTCGAACCTCTGGGTCTTTCCGGCCGGGATCGAACGCGACGGCAACGCGGGCCCGCGCTCGCCGCACTGGCGCTCGAAATACGGCAGCGTGGTGGTCTCGGGCTACGACATCGGCAGTGTGGACGGCATGAACGAGCGTGGCCTCGTGGCCAACGCGCTCTATCTCGCCGAAACCGATTACGGCAAGCCCAATTCGGGGCGGCAGCCGCTTGCCATCAGCCTGTGGGCGCAATACGTGCTCGACAATTTCGCCACGGTTGGCGAGGCCGTCGATGCGCTTGGCCACGAGCCGTTCCAGATCATCGCGCCGCCGCTGCCCGACGGCAAACCGATCTCGATCCACCTCGCGCTTTCCGATTCGCAAGGCGACTCGTCCATCCTCGAATATATCGACGGCAAGCTCGTGATCATGCACGACAAGGCGTACAAGGTGATGACGAACTCGCCGATCTACCCCGAACAGCTTGCGCTCGATACGTACTGGAAAGGTGTGGGCGGTCTCGCCTTTCTGCCCGGCACGAATCGCGCGGCCGACCGTTTCGTGCGCACCTCGTTTCTGCTCGACGCCATTCCCAGGAAGCCCGACCCGGCCTATATGGCGGGCGTGCCGCAGCAGAACGCCAACTATCAGGCCGTGGCGAGCGTGATGAGCCTCATGCGCTCGGTGAGCGTGCCGCTCGGCATCACCACGCCCAACATGCCGAATCTCTCGTCGACGATCTGGCGCACGGTCGCGGACCAGACGAACCGCGTCTATTACTTCGATTCCGCCACCCGCCCCGACACGTTCTGGATCTCGCTGAGCAAGCTCGACCTCAAGCCCGGCGCGCCCGTGATGAAGCTCACGATCGATTCGGGCCAGGTGCATTCGGGCGAGGTGTCGGGCAATTTCGTGGCGACGCCGTCGTTCAAATTCATGCCTGCGCCGGCGCCTTGATCGCCACGCGGCGATTCGATTCGCGCTTATTTGGCGAACAGCTGACCGATGTCCTTGAACGCCTTGAATTCGAGCGCGTTGCCGCACGGGTCGAGCAAGAACATCGTGGCTTGCTCGCCCACCTGCCCCTTGAAGCGTACGTAGGGCTCGATCACGAACTTCACGCCGAAGGTCTTGAGGCGCTCGGCCAGCGCCTCCCAGTCGCCCCAGCCCAGCACGACGCCGAAATGCGGCACCGGCACGTCGTGGCCGTCCACGGGGTTCGTGTGCGCGTGGTTCTGCGAGGCCGTTTTCGGGTGCTCGTGAATCACGAGCTGGTGGCCGAAGAAGTCGAAGTCGACCCACTGCGCGCTGGAGCGCCCTTCCGCGAGGCCGAACACGCGGCCGTAGAAGTCGCGCGCGGCTGCGAGGTCATAAACGGGAATGGCGAGGTGAAAGGGGGAAAGCGACATGCATGTCTCCACTGTCTTCGAAAGCGATCCCGCCATGGTAGACAGGCCGAATCAAAAACAAAATCAATATATAATTTTCTGATCCACAAATATTCTTGATGAATGATACGCGAACTCAGAACCCTCGTGGCTGTGGCGAGAGAAGGCACGTTCGCTGCGGCGGGACAGAAGATCGGCCTGACCCAGGCTGCGGTGAGCGCGCAAATGCAGCGACTCGAGGCGGAGCTGGGCTTCGCGCTGTTCGACCGCGAGGGGCGCGCGGCGCGCCTGAACGCGATGGGCCAGCAGATCCTCGCCCAGGCGCACGAAGTCATCCGGCTCTATGAAAACCTGAGTTCGAGCGCGGCCGGGCCCGCGGCGACCGGGCGCGTCACGCTCGGCGCGATCGCTTCCGTGCAGCGCGCGCTGGTGCCCGAGGCGCTCGCCGAATTCCACCGCCGTTATGCCGGCTGCCGCACGCGCGTGATCCCCGGCGTTTCGATGGAGCTTCACAATCTCGTGGATGCGGGCGAAATCGACATGGCGGCCATCATCCGGCCACCCTTCGCACTGCAAAGCGATTTGCGCTGGACCACGCTCGCACGCGAGCCGTTCCGCCTCATCGTGCCGCGCCACGTGAAAGGCCACGACTGGGCCGAGCTGCTGGCGACGCAACCCTTCATCCGCTACGATCGGGCATCGTTTGGCGGGCGCCAGGTCGACCGCTTCCTGCGCCGCATGCACTACACCGTGCAGGACCTGAGCGAGCTCGACGAGCTGGAAGCCATCGTCGGACTGGTTGCGAACGGCGTGGGCGTCGCGCTCGTGCCGCAAACGTCGGCGTGGCGGCGCTGGCCGGCCAGGGTGCGCGCGATCGATCTCGGGCAGCACACGTTCCACCGCGACGTCGGCCTCGTGCATCGCGCGCCGGGCACGCTGAGCGACCCCGCACGCCTGCTGATCGACCTGCTCGAATCGCGCGCCCGTGCGCAACAGCCGGCGGACGAGGCGCCATGAACCCGTCATGCCTTGCAGGCCCACTGGAGAAACACACGTGCGCACTCCCGAACAATTGCTTTTCCTGCCCGGCGCCTCGGGCAACAAGGCCTTCTGGCGACCATTGGCCGATCGGCTCGCCACGCCGGCAGCGCGCCGCTTCGTCGGCTATCCGGGCTTTGGCGGCGAGCCGCCGAACCCGGCGGTCGCCAGCATCGACGCCATCGTGCAGCGCGTGCTCGCCATGCTCGATCGGCCCACGGCGCTGATCGCCCAGTCGATGGGCGGCGTCATCGCCGTGCGCGCGGCGCTCGAGAAGCCGCGGTTCGTCACGCATCTGGTGCTCTCGGTCACGTCGGGCGGCATCGACACCGCGGCGCTCGGCGCGCAGAACTGGCGCGCGGGCGACACGAGCGCCTTCCCCGAGTGGTTCGTCTCGTTCCATACGGACCTTTCGAACCAGATCGCCAGCATCACCCAGCCGGCCCTGCTGCTGTGGGGCGACAACGATCCCTTGAGTCCTGTCGCGGTCGGCGAGCGGCTCAACGCGCTGCTCGCCCATTCCACGCTGCACGTGGTGCGCGGCGGCGAGCACGATCTCGCGAGCGTCCACGCCCAGGCGTTGGCGCCGCTCGTGGATGCCCATCTGACGGCGGGCTGACCCGTTGCCCTGCGGGACGAGCGACAGTTGTTTCGACCAAATTCGTCGAAAAATACATTAAAAATAACTGGACGAAAATCAATACGATTGCACAAATCACTAGACCGTCGCCATCCAACCCACAGGAACGCCTATGCCGCGCCCCATCGTCGCCCGCATTCAACCCGACGCCATCCGTCACAACCTGCAGCTCGTAAAGCAGATGGTGGCCGGCTCGCGCGCCTTCGCCGTGATCAAGGCCAATGCGTACGGTCACGGCATCGAGCGCATCTATCCGGCGCTCGCGGGCGCCGACGGCATCGCCCTGCTCGACCTCGATGAAGCCGTGCGCGTGCGCGAACTGGACTGGACCAAACCGCTGCTGCTGCTCGAAGGCGTGTTCGAACCCGCCGACGTCGAGCTGGCCGCAGCATACCGCCTCACCGTGGCCGTGCACTGCGACGAGCAACTCGATCTGCTCGCGGCAGCGAAGCCGCAGCAGCCCATCGATATCCAGCTGAAGATGAACTCGGGCATGAACCGCCTGGGTTTCCGCCCGCACGCGTATCGCGCTGCGTGGGAACGCGCACGCGGCATTGCGTCGATCGGCGCGATCGGCCTCATGACGCACTTCGCGAACGCCGACGACGGCCACATCGACTGGCAGCTCGACACCTTCGACGCGGCGGTGCAGGATATGCCCGGCGAGCAGTCGGTGTCGAATTCGGCGGGCGTGCTCTGGCACCCGCGCGCGCATCGCGACTGGGTGCGGCCCGGCACGATCCTCTACGGCGCTTCGCCCACGGGCGTGGCACGGCATGTGGAAGGCTTCGGCCTGCGCGCGGCCATGACGCTCACGAGCCGCATCATCGGCGTGCAGACGCTCGCACCGCAGGAAACCATCGGCTACGGCCGCACCTTCGAGGTCGACCGGCCCATGCGCATCGGCGTGGTGGCGTGCGGCTATGCGGACGGCTATCCGCGCCACGCGCCCACCGGCACGCCGATTGCCGTGGACGGCGTGCGCACGCGCGTGGTCGGGCGCGTCTCGATGGACATGCTCACGGTCGATCTCACGCCGTGCCCGCAGGCGGGCATCGGTTCGAGCGTCGAGCTGTGGGGCGACCAGGTGCGCGTGGACGAAGTGGCCGAAGCGTCGGGCACGATTGGCTACGAGCTGATGTGCGCACTCGCGTTGCGCGTCCCGGTGGTCGTGGCCGACGGCGCGGATACGGCCCGCGCTGCGCAATCACACGGCGAGCGCGTGGCAGCCTGACGCCGCCGAAAGCTCGCTGATGAAATTTCGTCAAACTTCCGGTTGAGCCCTGGCCTTACGTCACCTATTTTTGTGTTGACACGCGCGGTGCATCGCACACCGCGCACTGCCAACACTTCAAGGAGACACCCGTGGCCGACCAGGAGACTCACGCCTACGCGCCGCATCATGCGGACTACCGGCTCATCGGCGGTGCAGGCGAACGCGCGCGCGCAGCGGGCCTCGTCAACGCGGACTGGTACCGGTGCGCCGTGCCGCGCCCCGTCATGAAGCAGTTGATGCAGCGCAGCGACGCGCGCGCCATCCGCGACACCGCGATCTGGTATGCGGCCATCGTCGCGGGCGGCGTGCTCGCCGGGTTCCTCTGGCACGTGCACTCGTGGTGGGCCGTGCCCGCGTTCCTGGTCTACGGCACGCTTTATTGCAGCCCCGCCGATTCGCGCTGGCACGAAGCGGGTCATGGCACCGCTTTCAAGACGCGCTGGATGAACGACATGCTCTATCAGATCGCGTCGTTCCAGGTGTTCCGCTGCGCGACGATCTGGCGCTGGAGCCACGCGCGTCATCACACCGACACGCTCGTGGTGGGCCGCGATCCCGAGATCGCCGCCCCGCGCCCCACCGACTGGCTCTCGCTCACCCTCAACATCTTCGCGCTCAAGCACGCCTCGCGCGAGCTGCCGCGCATGATCTCTGCTGCATGCGGACGCCTGGGCGCGGAAGAACAAAGCTTCGTGCCCGTCTCCGAATGGCCCAAGGCCATTCGCGAAGCGCGCCTGAGCCTGCTCGTGTACGCGATCGTGATTGGCGCGTGCATCGGCTTTCGCAGCACCCTTCCGCTGCTTTATATCGGCCTGCCCAGCCTCTACGGCGCGTGGCTTTATCTCTACTTCGGCCTCACGCAGCACGCGGGCATGCCCGAGGACGTGCTCGACCACCGGCGTAACTGCCGCACGGTGATGATGAATCCCGTGTTCCGCTTTCTCTACTGGAACATGAATTATCACGTCGAGCATCACATGTTTCCGATGGTTCCTTTTCACGCGCTGCCGCGCCTGCACGAAGTCGTGAAAATGGATATGCCGCCGCCCTATCGCAGCAGCCTTGCCGCGTACGCGGAAATCATTCCCGCGCTCGTGCGGCAAACACGCGATCCCTACTATCACGTGGCGCGCCCGGTGCCGGGCCACGCCGAAGCCTGAGCCGTTGCGCACACAACCTTCAATACCAGTCTGGAGACACCCGATGACCCAATGGATCGACGCAGTCGCACTCGACGATATCGAAGACGAAGACGTCATGCGTTTCGACCACGGCGGACGCACCTTCGCGATCTACCGCGTGGAAGACCAGGTCTACGCGAGCGACGGGCTCTGCACGCACGAACACGTGCACTTGAGCGACGGGCTCGTCATGGGTCATGTGATCGAATGTCCGAAGCACAATGGCCGCTTCGACGTGCGTGACGGCAAGCCGCTTTGTGCACCGGTATGTGAGAAGCTCGCCACGTATCCGGCCAGGGTCGAAGGCGGACGGATCTATATTGAAGTGTGATGCACCGAAACCTTGCAAAGGGAAGCGAAAAAACGCGCAAACGTTAGCGTGGCATTCGCCGATCGTTACGGTGTATTAAACAAGCGAACTTGAGCGCTTACTCTCGCCCATGTAACGAGAATGACATAAATAGCCATTAGCGTGCTGATTCTCCATATTAATCGGAATGGATAGTCATGCACCCCGCGCTCGCGCAGTTTCGTCGTCCGGGTCTTCCCGTAGGCCCGCGCAGCGCCGGAGAACTGGCTCTGGAAGTGCCGGCCATCGACGCTTCGGATTCAAACTCTCTCGTCATGGAGATTTTCTATTCGAGGCGCGACATGGCCAGTCTCGCGGTGATCGAAAACGATCGCCCCATCGGACTCATCAATCGCGATATCTTTCTGTCGCAAATGAGCAAGCCGTTTCACCGCGAGCTCTACGACAAGAAGAGCTGCATCGCATTCATGGACAAGGAGCCATTGATCGTCGATGCGGCCATGAGCATCGAGGCGCTCACGTTCAAAACGGTTGAAGTCGGCGAAAAGGCGCTGGTCGATGGTTTCATCGTGACGCGCGAAGGCCGCTTCGCTGGCGTGGGCAACGGCTTGCGCCTGCTGTCCATCGTCGCGGAAATGCAGGCGGAAAAGAATCGGCAGATCATGCAGAGCATCGAGTATGCGAGCGTGATCCAGCAAGCCATGCTGCGCGCCTCGCGCGAGACGCTCGCGACCATGTTGCCCGATGCCGCGCTCGTCTGGGAGCCGCGCGACGTGGTGGGCGGCGACTTCTACCACTTCGCGGCGTTCGCCGACGGCTGGTTCGGCGCGGTGGCCGATTGCACGGGACACGGCGTGCCCGGAGCGTTCATGACCTTGCTCGCCTCGGCGTCGCTCTCGCAGGCCCTCGAACAGATCGGCCCGCGCAACCCCTCCGCGTTGCTGGCAGCCGTCAATCGCAATGTGAAGGGCCTGCTCGGTCAAATCAACGGCGCGGGCGACGCCCCGCAGTCCAACGATGGTCTGGATGCCGCGTTCTTCTGGTTCGACGCCGCCAGCCAGGTGCTGCACTTTGCGGGTGCGCGTGTCGCGCTGCACGTCTTGCGTGCGGACGCACAACAGTTCGAAAGCATTGCCGGCGACCGCATGGGCGTGGGCTATGTCGACAGCCTCGCCGATTACACGTGGAGCCAGCACGCTGTAGCTGTGCCGCACGGCAGTCTGCTGTTCGTTTCCACGGATGGCCTGACCGATCAGATTGGCGGCCCGCGCAAGATCGCCTTCGGCAAACGCCGAACGCTCGACCGCATTCTCGCCGCGCGCGAGAACACTTCTTCATTCATCTGCGCACGCCTGCTCGAAACCTTCGCCGAATGGCAAGGCTCCCAGGCGCGCCGCGACGACGTCACGCTTTTCTTCGCACGAGTTTGAGGTAGTTCACCACTATGTCTGGAATTCTGGATCAAAACTGCTGCTTCTTCGAAATCGCACAGAAGCGCAGTTTGCTCTTCTATCACAAAGGCTATTTCTCGCACAGCATCGTCGCGGCGATGAGCGAGGTCGTCAAGCTGCAACTGGAAGTGGCAGGACTGAGCACGTCTACGCGTAGAAGGATCTTCTCCTCGTTCATCGAGCTTTCGCACAATATCGTGCACTACTCGTGCGACGCGCTCTCGGAAGATCAAGGCCAGGGCGGCGCAATACGCGAAGGCGCGATGTGCATTTCCGCCGAAGGCGAGCGCCACCTCATGGTATGCGTGAATCCCATCGCCACGGCGGCCGTGGACGACTTGCGCGAGAAGCTGGAGCCGCTGCGCAACATGTCGATCGAAGAAATCAAGCAGGCCTACAAGATGTCGCTGCGCGCCGACACGCCTGCCGACAGCAAAGGCGCGGGACTGGGTTTTCTGACGATGGCGCGCGACGCCAGTGCGCCGCTCGAATTCGCGTTTCATCCACGCGAAGACGATACGGGCACCACACTGTTTTGCCTCAAGACCATCATCTGACCAGGGCACGCGTTCAAAATGGAAAACCTTTTTATCGCCGCCACGGCAACGTCACCGGAAATCGACTTCCGCTTCGACGAAAACGTGCTGTCTCTGCGAGGCGAATCGTATCCCGAGAATGCCGCCGCGTTTTATGCGCCGATCATCGAGCGGCTCAATCTCTGGCTCAAGGCCTGCGAAAACGCCGCGATCACGGTCGAGGTCACGCTCACCTACTTCAACAGTTCGAGCACGAAAATGCTGTTCAGCGTGTTCGACGCCCTCGATCGCGCCGCCGCGGCGGGCAACCAGGTGCAGGTGAACTGGTATCGCGACGAAGAAGACGAAACGATCCTCGAATTCGGCGAGGAACTGCAAACCGACTTCACCGCAATCAAGTTCAATGATTGCCCGGTTGCAACGTGAGGATGCCTTGAGAACGACGCGCGTGGAAACGACTGGCTTGCGGGACGCAATGAAGGATCATTACCTCGACCTGTTCCGCAGCGAAAGCGAGGCGCTGGAGCGGGCCCGGATGATTGCCGAGGCTCCGGAGGCGTACGCGCATAGTCATCGCGAGGCGCTCATCGAGCTGATCCAGCACTACGAGCGCCTGATGCGCGAAACGCGCCGCCTGATCGGGCGCAGCGATCGCGCCGAGCGCGAAATGCAGGCGCTCACGCAGCAACTGCAATATCGCGCGACGCACGACGCGCTGACCGGCGTGCTCAATCGCAGCGCCGTGATCGAACGCACAGTGAAGGCGCTGCGCGCGAATCGGGCGGTCATGATCCTGCTCGACATCGACGACTTCAAGAAGGTCAACGACGACTTCGGGCACCCGGCCGGCGACAGCGTGATCTCGGGCATCGTGAACTGCCTGCGGCGCATTCTCGGCGAGACCGGCATCATCGGTCGGGTTGGCGGCGAAGAGTTCACGGTCGTCTTGCCGGGCTTCGACATCGCCGACGCCTTGCAACTCGCCGAGCGCATGCGCGAAGCCATTGCGAATCACGCGTTCCCCGCGCCAGTGTGTCGCGCCATTACCGCCAGTTTCGGTGTCAGCGACAATCCAGCCGGCACCGATTTCGACACGGCGTACGGACTCGCCGATTCCGCGTTGTACACCGCCAAGCGCGGCGGCCGCAACTGCGTGACGTTCGAAGGGCAGATCGCCTCGGCCGGTTGAGCGATGGCGGCCATTCGGGCCGTTGCCACGCAACGCTCGTCTTTTCCGAACGCCACTACAATGGTGCGGAGAAAACGGCGACGCGTATGAAGAATGCATGTCACGAAATCGCGCGTCGGTAGAGCAAAACAGCGAGGCGATCGATGACAGCGAAGCAGCCGGCAAGCCTGGCATTGCCAGGGCAAGTCGTACTCGTATTGCAGGGCGGCGGCGCGTTAGGCGCCTATCAACTCGGTGTCTATGAGGCGATGCACGAAGCCGGCATCCAGGTGGACTGGGTGATCGGCACTTCCATTGGCGCCATCAACGCTGCATTGATCGCCGGAAACGCACCCGAGCACCGCTTCGAGCGTCTGGTCGAATTCTGGCACCGCGTCACCGACCGCACCCGTCTCGACGTCCCAGTCACGTGGCCTGGTTTCGCGCCCGGTTGGGACAAGACGTTTGCAAAGCTGATGATCATCGGCGGCGGCATTGCGGGGTTCTTCCAGCCCAACCCGGCATCGTGGTTCGGTCCGCTCGCGCGCCTCGGCGTCGATCGCGCGTCTTATTACAAGATCGCCCCGCTGCACGACACGCTCGTTTCCCTGGTCGACTTCGAATTGCTGAACGCCGGGCATCCACGCCTCACCGTGGGTGCGGTGAACGCACGCACGGGCGCCATGCGCTATTTCGATTCTCGCGACCAGCGCCTGAATGTCGAACACATCATGAGTTCGGGCGCGTTGCCGCCCGCATTCCCGGCGGTGCGCATCGACGGCGAGCCGTACTGGGACGGCGGCATCTATTCCAATACGCCGGTCGAGGTCGTGCTGGACGACAAGCCGCGCCACAGTTCCGTGATCTTCTCGGTGCAGGTGTGGAATCCAGCGGGCCCGGAGCCGCAAAGCATCTGGCAGATCGCAGAACGGCAAAAGGACATTCAGTACGCGAGCCGCACGGAAAGTCATATCGCGCGTCAACAGCAGATCCACCGCTTGCGCCACGTAATCCGCGAACTGGCGAAGCGCGTGCCCGCCGACGAGCGCGACGCGCTCGATGTGAAGGAACTGGCGGCATGGGGCTGCGAGACCACCATGCGGCTCATCAAGCTCGCGGCGCCACGACTCGACGGCGACGACCAGTTGAAGGACATCGACTTCACGCCGTCGGGCATTGCCGCGCGCCGGCGCGCGGGCTACGAGGCCGCCATGCGCGCGATCGACGCAAGACCCTGGGATGCCCCGATGGACCCGATAGAAGGCCTCAGCGTCTACAGCGCGGACGAAGAATAAAAGAAAGCGATAGAGCACGAAGCCCATATCGCCCCACTCGAACGGCAGTGGAAAAAAGCCGGCGGGTGGAGCCACCGGCCGAGCAGATCGATCCGTTCGTTCAGTGCACGGCAGCGGCGAGCAGCGACTTCAGTCTGGTCGCGTTGTCGGCAAGCAGCTCGGGTTCGATGCGCACACGGCGCGCAATCAGTTCCTGCGCAATCCGTACGTCGCGGGCGATTTCGCCCGTTTGTCCCACGCCGCTCGCGCCCACCAGCAGGCCCGCCTCGTCGAACGCGAAAAGCACCTTCGATGCCGCGCCCGTCGCACGCACGGCCTTCGTCGAGCCGAATGCGGGCAAGCCCGCGATCTGGATCGTCATGTCGTATTGATCGGACCAGAACCACGGCACGGCGCTGTGCACCTCGTCGCGGCCGAGCATGTTGAGCGCCGCCACGCGCGCCTGATCCTCGGCGTTGCGCCAGCATTCGAGACGGACGCGCCGCCCGTACAGCGGATGCACGAACGAACACACGTCGCCCGCGGCGTAGATATCGGGGTCGCCGGTCCGCAGCATGGGGTCGACGGCAATGCCGTTGTCGATCTCGAGACCCGCTTGCTGTGCGAGCGCCACACGCGGCGCGACGCCAATGCCGACCACGACGGCATCGCAAGGTACGACGGCTCCGTCGCCGAGCACGACGGCATTGACGCGCCCTTCGCCCTCGAAGCGCTGGACCTGCACGTCGAAGCGCACGTCCACGCCGCGTTCGCGATGCAGGTCCACGAGGCACTGCGCAACCTCCGCAGGCACCGCGCGCATCAACGCGCGCGGCGCGGCTTCGAACACGACGACCGCGCAGCCGCGCTGCACGGCCGAGGACGCGACTTCGAGCCCGATGAAGCCCGCGCCGACCACCGCGATGCGGCGCCCCGGCCCGAGTTCGCCCGCGATGGCGAGCGCGTCGCCGGCATTGCGCAGCACGTGCACGCCCGCGAGATCTGCGCCGGGCACGCTCACGCGGCGAGGCTCGGCACCGGTCGCGATGAGCAGGCGACGGTAGGCAAGCGTCTCACCGTTCGCGAGCGTCACCGTGTGCGCAGCGCGATCGATCGCGCTCGCGACACAACCGCAGCGCAGATCGACACCTTGTTCGCGATAGAACGCCTCGCGGTGGATTGCGCCCTGCTCCGGCGTGCGCTCGCCTTGCAGCACCGCCTTGGAAAGCGGCGGCCGCTCGTACGGTTGCGCGGTTTCGTCGGCGATCAGCGTGATCGCGCCTTGCCAGCCGCCTTCGCGAAGCACCTGCACGGCGCGTGCGCCGCACTGGCCGCCGCCGATCACCACCATGGCGTCGCCCGCACTCATGCTGACTCCTTGCGCGCTCAACGATACTGCCCCGCGAGCGCAGACACCTGCAGAATGTTCTGCGGCGTGATGAAGCCCGGCCCGGAGCTGATATTGCGCGCCTCATAAACGGGCTTGAGTCCATAGTCCTTCAGCCGCTGCTGGAACTTCGGGTTCTGCTCGAGCGCGGTGCGCGCCTGCAGCACGTCGTTGTTGTGGTTCTGATGCATGATCGCCAGCAGGGCCACCGGAATATAGCCCTGCAAATACGGCTGCTGGTCGGTGCAGAACTTGATCGTACCGTCCTTGATGCCCTTCGCGACGTCCGGGTCGATATCGAAAGTCGCAAACCAGATCTTGCCCGCCAGCCCGAGGCTCTTCACCGCGCGTATCGTCGGATCGGCCGAGGTCGGCCCGAGCGTGAGCACGGCCTGCGTGTCCGGGTGATTACGCAAATATGCACTCACCTTCGATTCTATGCCCGTGGGGTCGGTGCCCGCATCGAGCACCGAAGTTTTCATGTTCGCGCCGATGGCGTCGGCAAAGCCGCGACAGCGCTCGAACGAAAGCGGATTCGTGGCGTAATGGTTCACGCACAGGAACGTCTTCACGCCGTCCGCCTTCGCGCGCAGCCCCGCCTCCTTGCCCGCAAGATATTCGGGCTGGCCCACGTGCATGAGCGCGCCAAGCTCGGCGCTCTGTTGCTCGGTGCCCGTATTCGCGGTGATGAACGGAATGTGCTTCGCTTTCAGGCGTGACACGGCGCCCTTGAGCAGATCGAAATCCGCTATGGTCGTCACCACGCCGTCGTAATTGCGTGCGGCCGCCTGATTCACGAGCTGCACCATGTCGGCGATATCGCCATTGGGCGGATTGCGGTAATCGGTCTGCACATTGAAGTCCTGATCGGCCTGCTTGATGCCGTTCTTGACGGTATTCCACCACGCATCCGAATCGGGCGCGTGCGAAATGAAGTCGAAATGCGCCACGGGGTCCGCGTGCGCTACGGGACTCATTGCGAGTGCCAACACCGTCGCCGCCAGCGGCAATACCTTCAGGAAAGGAACGTTCACGGCTGTCTCCTAGGTTGCGTCGTTATCGTGGTGATTCAAGGATTCGTATGCCGAATCAATCCGAGGCGAGCCCGAGATAGATCGTGCCGCCTTCCACCTTGACCGGGTGCGTGGCGAGGTTCACGCAAACCGGCGCCCCCCTGGCCGCGCCCGAGGGAATGTGAAAACGCCCCATATGCATCGGACATTCGATGATGTCGCCGAACACGAGACCTTGCGCGAGACGCGCCGTTTCGTGCGTGCAGACCCCCGCGGACGCGTAGTAGCCCGTGGGCGTGTGATAGATCGCGTACAGCTCGCCTTCGTGTTCGAACTCCATCACGTCCTCTTCTTCGAGTTCGTCGCTCGCGCACACCTCATGCCATTGAAGAATGTTCATGTCGTCTCCTCCATCGTCATCTTTCGAAAAGGGTCTACAGGTCCAGGCGTCATTGCGTATCGGCGGCAAAGGCATTCGCAGCGGCGGCCTCGCGCATCGCGCCCGCCGTCTTGCCGGGCACCTGCGGCGTGATCATGTAGTTCGGGTCGTGGCGCTGCACGCGCAACACGTGCACGATCTCCGTCCACGCGTCGAACAGACCATCGTAAGCGGGTGGCAAGTCGGCCTCGATCGCTTTGCGCAATTTAGGCAGCGCATGAAACGGCACATTGGGGAACATGTGGTGCTCAACGTGATAGTTCATGTTCCAGTAGAGGAACTGCAGCACCGGGTTCAGGCGCAGCGTGCGGGTGGAGAAGCGGTGATCGAGTTCGTTCTCGCGCAGGCCGGTGTGCTGCGTAATGGCCAGCAGTTCGTGCAGCCACGCGCCGTAGGCGCGGGGCAGCAGCAGGAACACCACCGGCAGCCAGCTATGCGCTGCGAAGGCCCACACGCCAACGGCCACGTAGAGCGCGAGCATGACCCGCGAATTGCGGCGCATCGCCCGATATTCGACCACCGGCACGACGGCCTTCGCGCTCCTCGTCACGATGCCGAGGCTATGCAGCACGATGTTGCCGAGATGATGAATGCCATGGGAGACGCGCAGGAAGTCGGTGGCGAGCTTGAGGTAATTGGGCGGCCGCTTGACGGCAATCTCAACGTCGGCGGGCACCGTGGCCGTGAGGTGCGTATAGGTGTGATGCTGCGCGTGCGACCAGCGGCTATAGATCTGCTCGCGCCAGGTCATGAAGCAGATCACCCAGTGCACAGACTCGTTGAGCCACTCGCTCCTGAACGGCGTGCGATGACGCAACTCGTGCTCCATCGCCTCGGCGAACGCGTAGATCGTGCCGTACAGCAGAAAAGCCGGAATGCACCAGAGCGTGCCCAGCGAAAACCAGGCGAGCGCGCCGGTGGCGAGCACGAGCGCCATGAAGCCGCCGAAATACGTCAGGGCAGTCCTGTCGTTGCGCCGCGTGACCTCCTTGAGCACCTTGCGGTCGAGCGGGCAACGATACCAATCGTCCATCGTGATGACTTGTGGCGAGCCTGGCTGTGCGGACATGAGTCGAACTCCCGTGCATGACATTGAACGCTGATGAGCCGCTTTGATTTTACTCATCCTTGAGTCGAATTACAGGCTCTAAATGAGCCATAGTCAAAGACTAAAATGACTCATTTTGAGCATGAAAGGGTTTTTACCTAAGCCATGTGTGCCTGAAAACGTTCTCCACGTGGAGATAAAATTCAGATACTCGCGACGAAAGACTCATTTTGAGGCAAAATGAGTCCATACTCACCCGCTGCGGAGCCCCGATGAAAAGCCGCCCTACGCTGAAGCAGTTAATGGAACTCACGCAGCTAAGCCGCGCGACCATCGACCGGGCGCTCAACGATCGGCCCGGCGTGCACCCGCGCACACGCAGCGCCGTGGAAGCTGCGCTCAGGCAACTGGGCGCGGGCGACGGCGAGACGTTGCCCGAGGCGTCGCGTAGCTCGTCCAATGCGTTGCGCGTGCGCCTGCTCCTCCAGGCCGGCGACGCCTTCACCGCCGAACTCACGCGCACGACAGCGAGCCTCGAAGCCGAGTTCGCGGCGGCGGGCGTGACGGTCGAGGTGGTCAATTGCGTGGGCGCCAGCGACGAAGACGTCGCGCTGCGCGTGCGCGAGTCGGCGCAAGGCGCTGCCGACGCCATCGGCATCATCTGCACGAACACGCCGCCCATTACGTCGGCGCTGCGCGAATGCATGGCACGGGGCCTGGGCGTCGTGACGCTCATCACCGATGTCGACGCCGATGCGCGCCACACCTACGTCGGCGTGAACAACCGCGCCGCGGGCCAGTCGGCCGCGTTCCTCGTCGGCCGGCACCTGGAGGGGCGGCCCTCGCCTTCGGTCGCCGTTGTGGTCGCAACGTTCTCGTACACCTGTCACGAAGACCGCGAAATCGGCTTTCGTTCGCTGTTGCGCCAGCGCTTTCCCCACGTGAACGTGGTCGAAGTGATCAAGGGCGCCGACTCGGGTCCGGCAACCTACGAGGCCACGCGCCGCTGCATGGAAATGCACGGCGCGCTCGACGGCATCTACAACGTGGCGGGCGGCAACGAAGGACTCGCAGCGGCGCTGCGCGAGCGCGGGCTTGCGGGCCGCACGCTCTACGTGACGCATGAGGTGAACGCCGTGACGGAGCCGCTGTTGCGCGCGGACGTGATCGACTACCTGCTCTCCCAAGATTTGCGTCTGCTGCTGCGCACGGCCGTCGAACAGATGCGCCACGCGGCGGCCGGCGCCACGCCGCCCGCGCAGGCGCTCCTGCCGATCGAGACCTATTCGCGCTATTCCCTGCCCTGACGCGGCTGAAGCGGCTACGCCCCGAACGCCGCACGGCTGGTTGCGTGCATTGCCCGTTTACGATACTTTATGCTCGTTTTTGCTCGATTAAACGGGCAAGCCAACGAGCGAGCGGGAGCCGAAACTCATGCAACGAACACGCCTGGAGGCCAGTGAAGGCCTGCTCCCCGACGAGCGCGAGCGCCTGATCCTCGAAAAACTGCGCGCCGAGGGCCGCGTGCTGGCCACCGAACTCGCCGCGCAGCTCGACACCTCGGAGCACACGATCCGGCGCCATTTGCGCGACCTGGCCGAGGCGGGGCATTGCAAGCGCGTGTATGGCGGCGCGCTGCTCATCTCGCCCGCCAACAAGCCCGCCTCCGTGCGCATGCGCGAGCAACTGCCGGCCAAGGCGCGCCTTGCGCGCGCCGCCGCCGCGCTCGTCAAACCCAACCAGGTGATCCTGCTCGACGCCGGCTCCACGAACGTCGAGATCGCGGCGGCGCTGCCCGAGAACGCCGGCCTCACGGTCGTCACCACGTCGCCCCAGGCCTGTGTGCGCCTGCTCGAGCGCCCAGGCATCGAAGTGATCCTGATCGGCGGGCGCGTGAGCGCCCAGGCCGCGGGCGCGCTGGGGGCCACGGCGCTCGTGCAGATTCAGCAGATCAAGGCCGACCTCTGCTTTCTCGGCGCCTGCGCGCTCGATCCGTCCGAGGGCATCGCCGCCTTCGATGCGGAGGATGCCGAAATGAAACGCGCGATGGTCGCGGCAAGCGGCCAGATCGCGGCAGCAGTCACCACGGAAAAGCTCATGACATCCGCGCCCTTCGTCATCGCGCCGTGCGCCTCGCTCGACTATCTGGTCGTCGATGCCGACGTACCGAAACTGCATCTGAAGCAACTGAAAGCCGCATGCGGCGACGTGGCGGTGGCGCGATGAGGCCCCTGCGCGAACGCTACGCCACCACGGCGGTCTTTCTGGCGAACGGTTTCGGCATCGGTGCGTGGGCCGTCGAGGTGCCGCGCGTGAAGGACAAGCTGCTGCTTGGCGACTCCCTGCTCGGCGTCGCGCTCTTTGCCTTCGCGCTCGGCGCCATCGTCGCCATGCCGCTTGCGGGGCGTCTCGCGCCGAAGTTCGGCAGCGGCCGCGCGACCGCCCTGCTCGGCGTGCTGTTCGTCGCCGCGTTTCCGTTGCCCGCGCTCGCGCCCAATGCGGCGCTGCTGTGCGCCGCGTTGCTGCTGCTCGGCGCGCTCAACGGCGCGCTCGACGTTTCCATGAACGGCCACGCCAGCGCGATCGAAAAAATCTGGCATGCACCGATCATGTCGTCGTTCCACGCGGCCTGGAGCGCGGGCGGTCTGACGGGCGCAGCCGTTGGCACGGTGCTGCAGAAAGCAGGATTTGGTGTGCTAAGCGGGCTTGCGCTGCCCGCCATTCCCATCGCCGTGCTGATCGTCGGCGCGGCGCTGTTTTCGCTGCGCGACGTGGGCACGCGCCCGGAGGCTGCGTCGGGCGGCGGCTTCGCGTTGCCGCAGGCGGGCGTCGTGAAGCTCGCCGCGCTCGCGTTCCTGTGCATGATGACCGAGGGCGCCATTGCCGACTGGAGCGCCGTGTATCTACGCACCGCCTTGCCCGCTCATGCGGATAGCGCAGGCATCGGCTATACGTCGTTCGCGTTCGCCATGGCGGCATGCCGCGTGGTGGGCGACGCGTTCGTGCGGCGGCTGGGCGCGGTGCGTGTGGTCGCGCTGGGCGGCCTGCTTTCGGCTGCGGGCCTCGCGGCCGTGCTCGCTGCGCCGGCGCTCGCCACGGCAGTGGTAGGGTTCATTTGCGTCGGCATTGGGCTTGCCAATGTGGTGCCGGTGATTTTCAGCGCGGCCGGGCGCACAACCGATCCGCCCGTTACCGGCGTGTCGATGGCGGCCACTGCGGGGTATGCGGGCTTTCTCGTGGGGCCGCCGGTCATCGGCTTCGGCGCGGGGCTAGTGGGGCTGCAGCTCGCGCTCGGCGTGCTGGTGCTCGCGACGCTCGCGGTGTGCTTTGCGGGTAGCCGTGCGGTTCGCGATGTCGATGCGTCGCGAGGCGAATCGGCAGCCCATGCGCAGGTGCGCAACGATTCGCGCGACGCGGATCGTATCGAGGCGGACTGACCTGCGTTCGCCTGACGCATCGAATATCACCACAAGATCCGGATATTTCCACCCAGGCGCCCTGCGTAGACTCGTTCCCGAAGCTCAAACCACCGCATCCGGCTCGCGCCGGATCGATCTTCGGGACATCGACAATGAGCACAACCGGTAGCGCGACGCCACAGCGCGTCGTCGTCAATCTTTCGCACGCGAGTCTCGCCGCGCAATTCAGCGAGCAGATGGCCATTGCGGTCATCCCGATCGTCGCCGTGGTGGCATTGGGCGCCACGGCACAGCAAAGCGCCTCACTGCAGGCCGTCAATACCTTGCCCTTCCTGCTGCTCTCGCTGCCCGCCGGTCTCATTGCCGATCGCAGCCGCCGCAAGCCGCTCATGATCGCAACCGAACTGCTGCGCGCCGCCGCCCTCTTCGTGCTGTTCGCGTTGTTCCATGCGCGCGTGCTTTCGCTCTATACGCTCGGCACGCTGGGCTTCGCCATTGCGACCGGCACGGTGGTATTCAGCGTGACCGCGCCCTCGCTCGTCGCGGCCATGGTCGAAACGGGCGACCTGCTCGCCGCCAACCGGCGGCTCGAAATCGCGCGCAGCATCGCCTACACGGCGGGGCCTTCCGTGGGCGGCATTTTTGCGGGCTGGGCGTCGGGCGTGTTCGCGTTTCTCGCGGCGTTCGCCCTCTCGCTCGCCAGCGCGTGGTGTCTCGCACGGCTGCCCGCCGAGGCGCCGCGTCCGCATTCGCGTCGCGCGCTCGCACACGAACTCTTCGACGGCGTGCAGTTCATCGCGCGCAGCACGCATCTGCGGCCCATCGTGGCGACGGCCTTCGTCTTCAATACGTCGTGGTATCTGCTGCTCGCGGTGTTCGCGTGGTACGCGATACACCGGCTCGCGTTCGCGCCATCGGCGGTAGGCGCTGCACTCGGCGTATATGGCTTCGGGATGGTAGGCGGCGCGTTTCTCTACAAGATCATCGCCAGGCGGCTCGTCTTCGGGCGGCAAATCCTGCTCGGCCCGACGAGCGCCGCGCTTGGCTCGCTGTTGATGGCGAGCACCGTACTCACGCATTCGCGCGCCACCGTGTTCCTGGCTTTCTTTTTGTTCGGCTTCGGACCGATTGTCTGGACCATCTCGACCACGGCGTTGCGCCAGGTCGTTACGCCTCGTGATCTGATCGCACGCGTCTCGTCGGTCATCATGATGGCGACGTTCGGCGCACGTCCACTCGGCGCCCTGCTCGGCGCGTTCCTGAGCACGCGCCTTGGCATGACGAGTTGCCTCGTCGGCGCCGCGTGCGGTTTCGCCCTTCAGCTCGCGATCATCGTGTTCTCGGCGCCCGCGCGGCTGCGCTCGATCGAAGGACTCGATGAGGCGCGAGCCGAGCCGCACAACGTGAAGCCAATGCGCTTCGCGACCGAGAACCGGCAGGAGTAAGGCGACCGAAGCCGCCCTTCATTGCCTAGCCGTTCGAACCGTCGAAGTCCACCACTTCGACCCAGTTCGCCCCCTTGCCCACCGGGTACTTGTCAAGCTCATGCAGCGCGCCGCTCTTCGCGTCGATGCGGTATGCGCTCAGCGTGGGCGAGAGCTGGCCCACGGCGAACAGATACTGGCCCGACGGATCGATATTGAAACCGCGCGGCTGTTTCTCGGTGGCGTACGTGCCGATGCGCGTGAGCTTGCCCGTTTGCTGGTTCACGCGGTACGCGCCCAGCGTGCTCGACGTACGCTCCGAGATATACAGGTGGCGGCCGTCGGGCGTGAGGTGCACGTCGGCGCCCCACGGCTTGTCGCCGGAGAAGCCGGCGGGTAGGATCGAGATCGTCTGGATCGGCTTGACCGTATTGTTCGCCGCGTTGAAGGCGAGCACGTGCAGCTTGCCGTCGAGTTCGTCGATCAGATAGACGAAGCGCTGGTCCGGCGAAAACTGGAAGTGACGCGGACCGGAATCCTTCGGCAGCGAGTACGCGGGCTTCGCGTCTTCGGTGAGCGCGCCCGTCAAGGCGTCGAATTTCAGGCGCAGCGAGGCGTCGGCGCCGAGCACCGAGGCGAATGCGTAGCGGTTGTCCGGCGAGGTGCGAATGATATGCGCCATCGGGCCCGTCTTCACGGTTTGCTGCACGTCGCCCGCCACGCCGTTTTCGCCGATGCGGTTCACCGCCAGCAGATTGCCGCCGTACGAAGCTGAGAGCAGATAGCGCCCCGTGCCGTCGGTGGACACATAGGCCATGCTCTCGGCGAGCGGCGCGCGGCCCAGTTCGGCAAGACGGCCGTCGAGCGGATTCACGGAGAAGCTCACCACGCGATACGGCTTCGAACGCAGCGCCGCATACAGGTGATGATGGTCGGGCGAGAACGCCATCGGCATCACCGTGCCGCCCACCGGCACGGTCTCGACCGCGGCCAGCGCGCCGTTCTGCGCATCGAGGCGGAACACTGAAATGTCCTGGCTGTCGGCGTTCGACACGTACACGTAGCTAGTGTCGTGAGTTAGAAGTTCGTTGAATCAATTTCCCGGTCTTCCTGGAATG